>CALURX010000037.1 GCA_944323265.1 Candidatus Gastranaerophilales bacterium | reverse complement strand
GTGAAGGGTTCATTTTAGCTTCTCCTAAATTCCTCAACTTATCAACTCCTAAACCCATTTACCCCCACCTCACCCCTTCTGGGCCTCTCCTCTGAGGCACAACTGTCCAGAATAATTTCATATAGAAAGCTAATAATATGAGTAAAAATAGGTATTATACACAAAAAAATCTTTTAGAGACAATAAACTAAAATGTCATCCCGAACTTTTTACGCCAAGCGGAGTAGATTTTTATCAATCCTCCGAACTTCATTTACCCCTTTCGGGATCTTACCAAAAATCAAGTATAACGCCAAGTTGGCAAGATGCTGAACCAAGTTCAGCATGACAATATAATTTATCCTGGACAGTTGTGCCTCTGAGGAGAGGGAGAGATAAGCCTCCACCAACTGGCTCAATACGTAAGCATACTCAAACCCTCCCCGGGGGTAAATGAGTCCGATGGGGAGGGCAGGTTTTTAGTGCGAGGTATGCACTACATTCTAGCTTATCTTTCTTACCGTTAAGGTATGGGAAAGAGGTATTCCGCCTTGTACTGCGGGTTTATTGACAACTTGACCGTTCACATACATTACCGTTGAGCCGCCGCCGTCAAGATTCATGGCATTTACGCAGCCTAAATCTTTCATCAAGTTTGCAAGCTCCATTAGAGTTAGCCCTATAGAAGAGCCTTCTCTTCCGTCAGCTGTCAGCATTATTAAATTGTTATCTTTTGTATATCCAATGGCTGTTCGCGGATTCCTGCCGCCTACTGAGCCTAATTTTTGGGCTGTCATATCGACAAAAACTTCACCATTTTTAACCAGATACGGACCGCCGCTTATTATATGATTAACATCTCTCCACTCCGGATTGATATTGAGTTTTAACTTTAATTTCCTTGCACTTACAATTGTATTAAGACTCTTCTCCGGGCCGACAACAACAAACCCATTTTGGGGGATTTTACTCCTGCCGTACGTAACTTTGGTTATCTTACCGTCTTCTACTACTATCTG
This sequence comes from Candidatus Gastranaerophilales bacterium, assembly GCA_944323265.1. Taxonomy (GTDB): domain Bacteria; phylum Cyanobacteriota; class Vampirovibrionia; order Gastranaerophilales; family Gastranaerophilaceae; genus CAG-196. The sequence continues at coordinate 19,955 of CALURX010000037.1, read as the reverse complement.
CTTACCATACTTAGGAGTTGGCGGAGAATACTCGCCCCAATCCGGCGTATATACAATTGTATGGACTGACAACATTCTAGGCTGATTGACATTATCAATTTTTAGCCCTCCTATATTTGTTTGTAACACTGCATCTAATTTAACCCTTGCCATTTCAAATCCGTTATCGAATATTCCCATAGCCACTCTGTCATATATTGGTCCGGTGTATATCTTTTTGTTTATCATCAATGTTCCTAATGGGACACCGGTTTGGGGTTTGAAATAACCTCCGTTTATTGCGACAATTGCATTTTCCCGATTTGCTATTGCAGAAATCTTTGTTTTTGCGGCCAAGGTTGTTGATGCAGTTGAGGGCTCTATTACGAGGCTATCATTTAACCCGGGTGACAGTTCGACTATATTTATCCGAACGGGTCGATTGTTGTAATATTTAATCATTCTGACATGTTTAACACCTTTTTCTACTTCAGTTACTCTATAATTTTGATACTTGTCGGCAATTTCTTGCTCAAATAGTAGTTCTTGATTGACTTGTTTTTCTTGAATATTAATTGTTGGCGAAATACCTGTTATTTGACCGATGCCTTTTGCGGGTATTAATAAGTTTTGCGAAACCAGAAGACAAATGGCTATACCTATGCCTGCGGCGCTTGTTGCGGCCTTTTCGAACTGGGGTCTATGTACTAATGTCGTATCCATTGCTCTCACCTATTGAATAAAGTAACAGATACCTTTTTTATTAAGGAGTGGTGTGGGGCTATAACACTCCGCGTGGGGTTGGGGTAAATATATTGGGCTTTTATTCAAGGCTACCAGTTCAAATATTTGAAGAGGAAGGCTTAGAGTTTGCGCTGCAAGCTGAAAGCTTGTTTTACCGTCTGCCACGTGCCGAAATTTTCCGGCTTTTTTAATTGTCACATCCGAAAATTTCACTCTTCAGATTACGCGTTGAGAACTTATTAAATTCTCTACTATTATTATACCATACACTTAATCTATTCTCAAGAGGGTTGTATGTCAAATTTAGTAATACTTTAGGATGAATTTTAAAAGTGGTAAAAATACACTTAATCTGATTTTTAATATTTTTGATATAATATAAAAATGAGTTTGATATCAATTTTAAAAAGAAAAAATAGAAAAACACTTTTTACTACACCCAGCCACAACGGTAATGTGTGTATTTTTCATAAATTCTACCAGTGGTATAGGGCTGACATCTCGGAAGTAGATGCTTATAATCCGCAAGAGGCTTTAGAAAGGGCGGAAAAAAAGGCTGCCAATATTTATGGAGTTAAGTCAACTCACTTTCTTACAAATGGTTCAACAAGCGGAATTATTGCTTCAATCTTAGCCTCCTGCAGGCAAGGTGACAGGATTTTAATATGGGAGCATTCTCATCCCTGTCATAAAAACGGTGCAAAACTTGCCGGGGCTCAGATTGTTGAATATTCACTCCCTTTTAATGAAGAATGGGGGATTTATGAGAGAATGGAGCCTTCACATTTAAAAAAATTAATCAGCGAACATTCTCCGCAAGCTGTTGTTATAACCTCTCCAAGCTATGAGGGGATTGTATCTGATATCCCAAAAATCAGCCGAATTTGCAAAGAAGCTGGTGTTGTATTAATTGTAGATGAAGCTCACGGTGCGCTGTATCCGTTCAGTCCAAATCTGCCGGAAAGTGCTGTTAAGTATGCAAATTTTACGGTTCAGTCATTACATAAGACCGCAGGGGGTATTAATCCGACAGCATTGCTTCATTGTAACAGTGAATTAGATATCCAAGCTGCATTAAAACTTATTACAACAACCTCGCCTTCTTATCCTATGCTGGCAACAATTGAGGCGAATATTAATTATCTTAACTCACAAAAAGGCAGAAAGAAAATCGAAGAATTGATCTGTATGCTGAAAGAATTAAGGACAAAGCTCAACAATATTGAATTTTTCGGTGATGATATAACAAAAATATTAATAAAAAAAGAAGGATTATCAGGATATGAACTATCCGAAATCCTCTTTGAAAAATTTGATATAGAAGATGAGCGTACAAATGAAAAATCAACTCTTCTTCTAACCGGTATCGGCACCGACAAAAGAATGCTTATGAAGCTTGAAAAATTGAGAGGGCTTTAACCCTCTCTCTTTATAAGTTTATTTACCTGTCACATTTATAAACGGAACGGAATTGCCGAGCATATATTGAGGCATCTTGCCATCCCATTTTTGTACTGCTTCATATTGAACAAGAGATTTATTCTGACTTAGGGCTCTTGCTCGTATTGCCATGGATTTTGCTTCAGCTTCTGCTGCAATAACTTTTTGTTTTGCTTCTTCTTCAACCTGAACTGTCTTGTTTTTAGCCTTTAAAGCTTCTTGCTCTGCTGTAACCTTGCTTTCAATTGCGCGTTCAAAAACGTCTGAATAATTAATTTCAGTCATCTGGAAATCGGTTACGTTTATATAATTATCTGTAAGTTGAGATTGCAGTTTAAATAGGATGTCACCGGTTGCTTTTTCTCTGTTTGCAATCAAATCCTGCGCATTCCATTTCCCGATAATATCTTTGATTGTACCTTCTACAACAGGGGTTAGGATTGTACTTACATAATCCGTACCAACTTCTTGAAACAGTTTATTAACCTTATCAGGCTGGACATTATAGTTTATTACGTATGTAATTCTAGCCTGTTGAATATCTTTTGTGTAGACGGAGGTGGTTAATGTATTTCTTTGAGTCTTAACATCCATTGTTCTGAATTTTTGGATAAATGGAAAGATTAAATGTAATCCTTCTCCATAGCTTTCGGGTTCAACTTCACCAAGTCTTATTTTTATACCTCTTTCTCCCGGGCCTACCATTACAAATGGGTTGCACATAATAATGAAACACACCAAGAGACACAGCACAAGTACTGGCATACCGAATAACTTTTTGTCCATAAAATTCCTTTCTTTAACTAACTATTTCAAACCAACAAGCGCAAGAGCGATATAAAGAGCTGCTACAAGAAATACGAATGCCCCGAATAATATAAGCATCTGTTTACCGTATTTTTGGTAAAGGTTTTCTCCTAATATGTAGCACAATGTTATAATACAAAGATTGACTAAGATTATCAGCGATAAAAATAATAGTAAAACTCTTACAACCATTAAAACCCTCTTTCAATTTTTATTATAGATTATAATTTACTTCTTGCTATCATTTATAAAGCGTATTTTATGATAAAATGGTTCTATGAAGAGACTTTGCGTTTTTGCTCACTGGGATAAAGATAATTATGCGGATGACTATGTGTTGTATTATTTAAACAGCTTGAAAGATATCTGCTCTACAATTATTTTTGTATCCGACTGTGAAAGGCTTAGTAATATTGAAGATGTTTCAAAAATTGTAGACTATACTATAGTTGAGAAGCATAATGAATACGATTTCGGTTCCTATAAAAGAGGTTTTTTATTTGCAAAAGAGAATAACCTCGAATTTGACGAACTTTTGTTTGTTAATGACTCTTGCTATGGACCGTTTTACCCTCTGAAGTCCATATTTGATAAAATGTCAAAGAAAAAATGTGATTATTGGGGGCTGAGTCGTAACAATTATGGCTTAAAGAAAGATAAAAGGTGTTATATACCTGTAAGGTCACCGCATGTACAAAGTTATTTTATTTTATTTAAACCAGAAGTATTTAATAGCACAGTGTTTGAGGAGTTTATAAAAGGTATTACTCACGAAAAAGATAAAGAGTTGATAATTAATAAGTACGAAATTGGTTTAAGTCATCTTCTAGAGACAAGCGGATTTAAAAGCGCTGTGTATATCAACAGATATTCACATACAGATAATTGTTTGCAATACAAATGGAAAAAGCTTATAAAAAAATATCATTTTCCTTTTTTGAAGACAAATATTCCTAAAAATGGAATTTATATGATTGGAGAAATTAAAGATTGGGACGAGACCATAGCTTCTATGTCAGACTATCCTGTAGAAATGATATATAAAAATGCTGACAGATTAAAACAGACAGAAGATGATAGACTTTCTAAGATGAATTTTTATAGGAAAATCAGATTTAGGATTCTTAATAATACCCCTGTTGAATTTAAGAGGTATGTTATTTTCATGGAAAAGGCTCTGTTCTCATTTTTTAACTTCTTTTGTTTCAATAAACTTAAGAAGTTCTGATACGCATTTTCCCCAAGAGAAATTCCGGGCTCTTATAAGACCTCGTTCCCTGCAGATTTCTCTGTAGAAATTATCATAATACATTTTCTCATAAGCCTCAATGAGCTCTTCATCAGAATTAGGGCTGACTTTTATTCCGGCATCTCCAATAACTTCCGGGAGCGATGATACATTGGATGTGATAACAGGGCATCCGCACTTCATTGCTTCAAGGAGCGGAAGCCCAAAACCCTCATACAAGGATGGGTAAACAAACATCATAGCTTTTGTGTACCAAGCTGCTAACTCTTCATCTTTGATGTATCCTGTTAAAAGAATCTTGGATTTGTCAAACTCATTGATAATAGAGTCAAGTTCTCCTTCAAATTTCTTCCAGGTTCCGCCTCCCAGAACAAGCGTTAAATCATTAATTTTGTTTCTGTTGATGAATTTAAAGAAATTTTTTATGGTGAATGCTATATTTTTTCTTTTCCCGAGAGTGCATAGAGAAAATACGTATTTGCCGTCAAATGTCTTACCTTCTTTGGGCTCAAAATCAGCTCCAAGCAATGTTGTTTTTATATTTTCATCTTTTATAAAAGGAAAATATTTTAAAACATCTTTTCTTGTACATTCGGAATTTGTAACGTAGAAATCCTTATCATTTATAGAATTGTAGATTTTATAATACCAGTCCTTAGGATTTTTAGAGATACCGTTTTCTATAATAGGTATGACATCGTGAATCATTCTGAATCGATTCAGATTTGCAAGTTCGATTTCTTTTGATGGCGGTGTAAACGGTGAAAAGTATACGTCAAAATCTTCCAGCTGTTCTAAATTCTTCTTGTTTACCTGATAGCAGTAAGCATCATAAAATCTGGATAGTATTAAAACTGCATACCTTAGCCTAATCGGAAAGTTTCTTGTCAGGTATATCAAATATCCGACAATCCTGTTTAATAAAGAATGTTCTTTAAGAAGCTTTATATCAGAAAAAGCCTTGACTTGCTTCATAAAATACAAACGCCTGTAGTCACAATAGAATGTGATATCAACCCCTCTCTTTTTTAGTTCGCGGAAAATATTCAAAGCGACATTAAAAACTCCGGCCCTGTTTCCGGATGCGTCATTATAATAAGACAATTCTGTACAGTCAAAAAGAAGTCTCAATGCGTAAATATTCCCTTTCTTATTCTGTTTTTAATTTTTATACCCAGCAGGTAAAGTTCATAGATTTTATTAAGAGGGAAGTTTTTAAACTGTCTTGTCATTCTCTGGAGCTGATATTTCTCCGCACCTGAGGCTGACAAATATTCGGCAAAAGGATATTTTGAATAGTAATATTGCCTGTTATTTTCCAAATTTTGGTTAAGATTCTTAGATGTTACAGAACCAAAATGAAAAAAACAAACCTCGTTTGATACATAAACTCCATATCCTGCCTCGATTGCACGGTACTTAAAATCATTGTCTTCAAAAAACGCTTGAGTATAATTTTCATCAAATTTCCCTATAGAATCTATGACAGATTTTTTTGTTATAACACAGGAAAAAACACATTCATCAAAGTTTTTTTCGTACTTTTTAGAATAGTTAAAATTGTGCTTAAAATATTGTATATAATGATTTTCATCCGTCAAATCATAGTGCGGATTAATGTGTCTTGGAGAGACGAAGGCGGCATTTTCTTTTTGAAAAACCTCTTCAACTTTTTCAAACCAATTGGGATAAAGTAAGATGTCGTTATTTAAAAAGCCAATGTACTCTCCTGTTGCAATTTCTATTCCTTGATTATTTCCTTTTGAAAAGCCTAGATTTTTGTCATTTAAAATTAATTTAATACCATTAAGCCCTTTCAAATATTCAACAGTACCATCCGTTGAACCATTGTCAACGATAATCAGTTCAAAGTCTTTTGTGTATTTAAAAAGACTCTCAATATATTTTTTTGTATACTCTAATTTGTTGTATGTTAAAGTTATAACACTTAATTTCATACTGCTATATTACAGCAAAATTACTTTAGGGTAAAATATTTATATGGAAAATGCAATTTCGATAATAATGACAAGCTACAATTACGCTTCTTATATTGAAGAAGCAATTAAAAGTGTGATAAATCAGACTTATTCAAATTGGGAACTTATCATAATTGATGATTGTTCAAAGGATAATTCCGTAGAGATTATTGAAAAATACGTAAAACAAGATTCCAGAATAAAACTTATTATAAACAACAAGAATCTGGGACTTGCAGCCTCTTTAAAAAAAGCAATTTCTTATGCTCAATATGATTGGCTGGCTTTCCTTGAAAGCGACGATATTTTTTATCCCAACGCACTGGAGGAAAAAATAAAAATTTTACCTCTAAACCCTGATATCGTATTTTCTGATGTGGAACTCTTTGGTACCACAGATGCTATTAATGCGATTGAGGAGCATCTTAAAGGAATAAAAAAATTCTATATCGACCTTAAAGAATCCTGCTTTATTGAGAACTTTAGGAACATAATACCAAATATAAATATTATTCCGACCTTTTCTTGCGCAATGGTGAAAAAGAGCCTGATAGAGAATTGTAAATTTAAAAGTGTATGCAAAACTTATCTTGATTTTTATCTTTGGGCGCAGCTAAGAGAAGCTAGAGTGTATTATATTCATAAAAAACTCACCCGCTGGAGAATGCACTCTGACAGTTATACTAATAAAGCAAGGAATAACCGGCTAAAGCAGCTTTTATTCAGAATAGATATCTATTCAATGATTGTCAAAGATAAACCTGCTATTTTGCGCCTATTTTTAATATTAAATTTTTTAAGACGAAATTTGATAACAGTAACATTTTCAAAAAAGGGGATTAGATTTCATATAGCCCAAGGCAAAGAGCCTGTCACTAAAGCTTTGCAATAATATTTGCTCCATAGAATTTCATAAGAGCATTAATCTGTGTGTCATTGGCTCCAAGCCTATTAGAAGCATAAAGTGACCTTCCAAATCCGAGCTGCCTAAAAATGTTCGTGCAGGTAAGTGTTTTGATATGGTTTTTAACAACCCTGATTTTTCTACCGCTTAAAAGCGCCATAAACCATAACCATATATCATCAGCGTTCGGAGAGTTTTTCAAGAAAATATCTTCTCTTAAAACTTCTTGCGTGAAGCAATTGGGCGGATATAAAACACCTCCGACCCCTGTTAAGAAATTATCATACCTTGCGGATTCTTCTTCAACATGTTTTTCCCATTTTTCATAAGGGAGTAGTTCTTTTTTATCATTCAAAATAACCCTATGGGCTCTGTGTACCTGAATGTCATCCGGATGTGATATGTAAGAATGGTAGAGTTTTTCAAGCCAGTCTTTTTGATAATAAACATCATCATCTGCCGTTACAATAATGCACTTGCTAAATTCTTTAAGTGCATAAAAAATCTTGGTGTAGGATTTTATGTCTTTTACAAATCGTATTTCAAGTCCGTTTTTAATGAATCTTGTTAAATAATAAGGAAGGTAAGATAAGTCGTATTCATCACTCAGCCACAGAATAATTCTATCCGGCTTTACTGTCTGGTTTAAAAGAGCATAAAGAGTTAGTTCTAAATCCTTGAAGCGTTCTTCATAAGATGTTAGCGAAACTATAACCGGAACCTCTCGCTTAATATCATTTACCCCCTGAAAATTCCCCATATAATCAGCCATATAACGAATCAAAGGGTTAAAAGCAAATCTCAAATGAAATTTGCAATCTAAAAAGCGCCTAATCATCTAAACTTTCTAACCTCAATCGGTGAATCAACAAGCTTTCAAAAGGAGTATTATTTGAAGGTTTTTCAGTCTTTAATCTTTCAGCCCATTCCAGAATTTTCTTTTCTGGCCTTGTTAGTTCTAAATTTGATAAATCAAAAAGGCCTAAATAAACAAGCCATGAATATTTTGTCGGATATTGTTTTACAATAGCCTCAATAGAACGCTGTTTAATTTCCGGCACAACCTGATTGGGCCCAAGAAGCTTATATAATCCATCTTTTACAAATTTATCATAAGCCTTTTGCTTGTTTAAACTAAAAGTTTCTATAAGTTCTTTTTTCATCCTGTGCCAGCAGATATCATAATTTATATTTTCTAAATACTCATCCTGCAGTCTTTTGGTGTTTTTAGCTAAATTAAATCCCAGTCTGACAGAAAATTTTAAAGCTCTTATTATTCTTGTCGGATCGTCAATAAAACTTCTTTCATGTAAAACACGGATTTTTCTTTCTTCAAGATCACCTATTCCATTGAAAGGATCAACAAGTTGTCCGTCAGTTGTTCTTCGCGCCATTGCATTAATAGTAAAATCCCGACGTTTTAAATCATCTTCAAGCGGGCAGCCTAATTGAGTAATAACAGGAAGATGACCGGGTTTTGGATAAACTTCTTCGCGAGTAGAAGCTATATCAATTTCTTTACCTTTCCACATAACACGAACAGTTCCAAATGACGGATTTGTCTTGACAACATCCATACCTTCTGCAAATTTTATTGCATCGCCTTCAAAACAGTAGTCTATATCAAGAGGTTTTCTTCGGAGTAATTCGTCTCTTACTGCACCTCCAACATAGTATAATTTTTCATTTTCCAGCTTCATTTTTAACCTTTCTATTATGCATTACAGAAGAAATAAATGCCGTAACAATAAATGCCAGTCCCAAAAGTCCTGTAACAACTTCCGGTACTTGATGGAAAGTTGATACAAACATTAAAACCGCAAGTGTTCCGATTGCCCAGTGTGCTCCGTGCTCTAAATACAAATATTGATCCAATGTTTTCTTTTCAACAAGCATTATGGTTAATGATCTTACAAACATTGCGCCGATAAACAGACCGATTGTAATAATAAGAATATCTTTACTTAAGGCAAAGGCTCCAAGCACTCCGTCAAGGGAGAAGGATGCGTCAATAAGTTCCAGATAAAGGAATCCGACCAGACCAGAGCATTTTACACTGTCTGCACATAATTTAGCTCTTTCTTCCTGGCGTTTTTCAAGCCATTCAGCTAAGCCATCTATAACAAGATAGGTTATAATACCTGCTAGCCCGGAGGTAAATACACTTTCTCTTGTCTCAGGCGCAATTTTAAGCATCAATAGCCCAAGTGCAGCAAGAGTTACAAAAGTACAAATCCCGCGTACTTTGGAGAGCTTTTGTAATCCGCCTTCCAGGAATCTAATCCAGTGGACTTCTTTGTTCTTTTCTGTAAAATAATCCATAAACAGCATCAAAAGGAAGCTTCCGCCAAATGTAACGATAGGTGCGTGTGTGAGCTCAAGATAATGAGCATATTTATGAACATCATTTAGTGCCATATCCAAGACGGATAGAATATTTAATTTTGCAAAAATTGAAACTACAAGGAGCGGAAACAAAAATCTCATTCCGAATACAGCAATTAAGATACCCCAGGTTATGAATCTGTGTCTCCATTTTTCGGACATTCCTTCGAGTTTCATAGCGTTTACTACTGCGTTATCGAAAGACAAGCTTACTTCAAGGATTGCCAGTACCATTGCAATAAAAATACAAGTAAGCCCAGTTCCATTATGGACGTGCTCACCCCAGAAATACGCAGCAGCAAGCCCGAAAATTGTTACTATATATGAACCTAAAAAATAATGCAGCATTGATTTTCTCCTATTAACCTTTTTATTATATTATAATCAAACTTAGGTGTAAATATTAATCAGGGATTGAAAAACTTATACAAATTTGTTATACTCATGAGGAAACTTATCAGAGGTATTATTATGCTAAAGAAAATTTTAACATTTACTTTCATCCTGTCATTGCTTGGCATGCAGACAATACCTGTATTGGCAGAAACTTGTGAAAAGACAGTTGCGGTTGAACACCTTGATGTACACAAAGATGCGCCCTGTAATGTCGTAACAATCACAAATTTAAGAAAGACTGTAGAAAAAGGTAATGTTCTTGTATTTGCTTTTGATGAAAAGTATTTTTCGAAATGTTCTCAAGCTGGTGACATAGTTCATTTTGTAGTTCCACAGGCACTTTATACCTGTGAAGGAACATTAGTTTTACCTTGCGGAACAAAGATTACTGCAGAGGTTACAAATGTCGAAAAACCCAAATGGTTTAACAAAAATGCAAGGGTAAGCTTGATTTTTAGACAAATTATTCTGCCTGACAATACTTGCATAGACATTAAAGCTCGTCCATTTACAAAAGATTGTAAGCTTAAAGAAGGGCCTTGGACAACAGCAGGTAAGCTGACCTTATCAACACTTACCCTTGGTATTGTTGGTGCCGGTGCAGGTGTCGGATTTGCGTTTATTCCAAACCCGGCTAAGATTGGAACAGGCCTTGCTATAGGTATTCCAATCGGCTGCGGCGTAGGTTTTGTAGTTGGTCTGATTACTCCCGGATGCCACTATAAGGCTAAAAAGGGCGAGACAGTATTTGCTTTGTTAATCGATGAATTCAGCGTTTGTAACAATGCTTGTGCTGCTAAGTAAAACGTGAAAACAATAAAAAAATCCCTTCTTAAACAAGAAGGGATTTTTTTATGCACATTTTAAAATCAATTACTGTGCTAATTTCTTGATAGCAAGAACAAGTCTTGATTTCTTTCTTGCAGCAGTATTTTTATGCAAAATACCTTTAGAAACAGCTTTGTCGCAAAGTTGATAAACTTTAGAGATAGCAGCGTTCAATGCTTCTTTATCATCACCTGTTGCGAGAGCAAGAGCTTTCTTTTGAGCAGTTTTGATAGAAGTTTTGAAAGCTACGTTTCTTTGTCTGTTAGCTTCTGCAATAAGAACTCTTTTTTTTGCTGACTTAATATTTGCCATTTTATATTCCTTTCACTTGTAACAAATGTGCCGGTAAATGACTCCATTACATCTGCTTATCACTTGAGGATAGTGAGTAATACTATTCTAATAATAAAAAACATCTTTGTAAAGAGTTTAATTTATTAATATTTCTTTACATTAACGCAAATTTAACAAATAAAATGTTTTTATATATGTATGGTTAGTGTGAATTTCCAAAATATAAATAATGTTTATAAGGCTGCAGGAATTAGGCAAAATACTCCTGTTGAGAAGCCTGCTGCTTCCACGCAAAAAGAATCTCCTGCATTTAGAGCTGAAGCTTATACTTCGGCTGTCACAGTGAGAACATCTCTTACTACGAAAGATGAGAGAAAGAAATATGAAGATTTATCAAACGAGCTTGATTTAAAATACAGAAAAAAACTGGAATTTGCACTAAAGTCAGGTCAGCTTCTTAAGAATAATTCCAATGACAAGAGCAGTGTTTTGGATAATTTGCATAAAATAATTACAGAAGAGCGTGATCCCGGATTAGATAAAGTTAATATTCTGAAAGAATGTCTTGATATTCTTGCGAATCCTTATGTAATCACGCAGACTTGCGAAGATATTCCTCCGCAATATAAAAGACAAATAATCGGATTGATGACAAATCTTTCTGAAAATCCGAATGAGATTGCAATCGCAAAGTGGGAACTTGATAATATGCACACAGGCACCTGTCCTGCGGCGAGTATTGAGTTCGACTTAGCAACCAAGCATACCGCGGAATTTTTCAGAATGGTTGAAGGTTTAACTTCTCCCAAAAATGAAGTTGTAAAAACAATAAAGATGGACAGCTTGTCTGAAAAATCTTCGGATGCTATCTGGCTGCTTACAAAATTTAAGACACCGCATGTTATTAATAATTTTGATACAGCAACTGTTCTTCTAAAACCTGATGAGCACGCAATTATAAGGGCAAGGATTCAGAATCATCATAAAGATCCCGGTGAAAGGTCTATGATAGATATTTTAATCCAGTCTACACTTATGCAGCTTGGCTCTCAGCAAACATATAATTCTCTGACTGATAAGCGTGCTCCAAATGCCTGGACGCAAGAGGACGGAGGGTTGATTGATTTTGAAAAAACCTATGTGGAATCCGTTGCGGAAGACAAAAATACAACTTCGGTGACTTATCAGATTGTTGATGAGGAAGGCAGGCTTAAAGGTTATGAAAAAGATTTTCCTACAATAAAGAAACAATTATTAGATACGCTTAATATGGGGCATAACATAATTATCGGCTATACCTGGCCGGATCCAGATAATGGAAATAGACTGGCCGGGCATGAAATAACCATTGTAGGATACAAAACTAACCCAGATGGAGAAGTTGTATTTACTTGTCAGGACTCAGATGATGATGTTGCTGCTCCAATAGAGATGAGCGAGAAATTTTTGTTGCCTAAAATACATCATGCAGGACTGCCGGATGAGATTGCATCAAGAGACTTCAAATACGAAGACAGCTGGAAAATCGGAGTTGATGAATTCCAGGAAATGAGACAGGCAAGTTAAATATTAAACAAAGTTTGAGCATTTTTATACATAATCTTATTTAGCAGATTTTCATCTCTAGAATGTTCTATAAATTTTTTTCTAAACTCGTCAAGGTTTTGTTTATAGAAATTTTTATTTTGATTAAAAGCTCCTACAGGAGCATCAGAAGCCCACATTATTCTGTTTGTGTAATCCCCTTTTTTTGTATACTTTAATGAATCAACAAGCATTATTAAATCCCCTAACTCTACCCAAGAAATATCCGTGTACAATTGAGCCGTTTCGTTTTCGATTGATTCAACCATAATATCAATTGCGGCTTTTCTTGAGTAACTTATTCCGGTAGATAGATGCCCGAGGATAATCTTGACCTTAGGATACTGTTTTGCTTTTTCATAGATTAAGCGCGGAGAAGAATACATTGAATAGATATGTCCGGCATGGAAAAGACAAGGCTTATCAAACTCCTGGGCAGCTTTCATATAATCATCATATTTATCAGAATCTGCAGGCAATTTTGTAAACTCTGGATGAAATTTCAAACCGACAAATTCCGGATGTTTTTCTAAAAGCTTTCTTACGGCATCAGCATTTTGCGTCCTATCCGGTTCACAAACTATAAGCGGCTTTAGTTTAGGATATTTTTTAGAGGCCTCTAACATATCAAGGTTACATTCAAGCTCATCTTTCCCAACCCAGCTGTCAATACCTTCAAGATTAGAGCACACCGCATAATCTATCTCATCAAGCATTGATAAAAGAGTTTCGGGTGTAAACTGCCCCCAAAAGGCTTTGCCTATATGGGTGTGAGCATCAATTATCATTCCCTACTCCGCGAGTTATGGCTTCTAAAATTCTTTTAACTTTTAAAATTTCAATCCCTTTAAAATCTTCTTGCAATTCATTAGAAGCAGGGATGATTATACGCTTAAATCCTAATTTTTGAGCTTCATTAATTCTTTTTTCTATATGATTAACGGCTCTAATCTCGCCTGAAAGCCCTATTTCACCTATAATTGCAGTGTGAGAATCAAATACAACATCTCTGACGCAAGTTACAATAGCCAAAGCTATACCTAAATCCGCCGCAGGCTCATTAACATCAATTCCGCCGATAACGTTAACATAAACATCCTGCTTAGAAAGGTTTAACCCGATTCGTTTTTCTAAAACAGCAAGTATTTGAAGCAAACGCCCTGTGTCTACACCGTTTGCAACCCTTCGAGGCGCAGGATATGGAGTTGTTCCCACAAGCGCCTGAATTTCAACAAGTAAAGGTCTTGTACCTTCACTTGTTACTATAATCGTACTTCCGGGAGTTTGGGTTTGATTATACTCCTTCATGAAAAGTTCGCTCGGATTAATTACCTCTGTTAATCCATTTACCCCCATCTCAAAGATACCGACTTCTGATGTGTTTCCAAAACGGTTCTTGATTGAGCGTAAAATCCTATAAGTTTTATACTTATCTCCCTCAAACTGGATTACTGTATCTACCATGTGCTCAAGAACTTTTGGTCCTGCAATATTCCCTTCTTTGGTCACATGCCCTATTACAATAATTGAAATATTCTTTGTCTTAGCAATCTGCATAAGTGAATTGCAGCACTCTCTAATTTGGGAAACGCTTCCTGCTGAGCTCTGGATTTGAGAAGTATAAATCGCCTGAATACTGTCGATAATTACCAAATCCGGCATCATATCTTCTATATGTTTTTTTATAAGTTCAAGATTAGTTTGGGGATAAATATATAAATTATCAGACTTAACCTGCAGTCTTTCAGCGCGAAGTTTAATCTGTCCGGCAGATTCTTCTGCTGAAACATAAAGAACTTTTTTGTTACTTTTACAAAGCTCACCCGATGTTTGCAAAAGTATTGTAGACTTCCCAATTCCCGGATCACCGGCAATAAGCACCAAAGAGCCCTGAACAATTCCTCCGCCGAGAACTCTGTCAAACTCAGAAATATTTGTAGACATCCTGATTTCGGAGTTCATTTCTATCTCATTAAGCCTCATAGGAGGATAAGTATCAGCAAGTTCAAGCGCTGAAGTATTCGGTTTTTGATTAGGAATATTGACTTCCTCTACAAAAGAGCCCCAGCTGCCGCATTCCGGACACTTACCAAGATATCTTGCAGTCTCATAGCCGCAGCTTTGACATACATATTTTGACTTAACTTTTGCCATGTTCTACTGATTCATAGGAATAATTAACTTTTGACCGATTGATAAAGCGTTGGGATTTGCCATCTTATTAACATCTTGAATAGCATTAACCTTATTCATATCAAAAGAACCATAAAATCTTATTACAATACTCTCTAATGTATCGCCTTCTTTAACCACATATTCTTCATTAGTAAGAACAGGAGCCGGTTTTGTTTTTGCAGAAGATGTATCTGCAGGAATAAATGTAAATTTGCCTGAAGATTCTACTGCAGTTCCTTTTTCAGGCGCGATAGAATCATCTTTAGGGGTTGAAACATTAATCAAAAGACTGACGAATGTTGTAATTAATAGAGTAATAATAACCCCTGTTATTAAGCCTGTAACAAAATAAACCTGAGGAGCTTTTTCTGTTTTTTGTTGTTTTACACCAAAAGACTGCCAAAGGGCATCGAGCTCTTTATTTTTGCTTTGTTTTCTGTAAAAATCTTCGTCCTGATGTTCTCTGTTATATCTGTTCAGAGCTTCCATCATAGCAACTTTTTCTCTGGTGATATTTGATCTTCTTAGTGTTGTATTATTCATAACTCCTCGCCAACTAATAGGTTCATCCTATTGAAAACTTATCATAAAATTGTAATTTGCGCAAATTTGTAACAGGTTATGTTAACTTTTGTTAATTGAAAAGTATACTTCCTTAAGCCGTTTTTTGCTAATGTGAGTATAGAGCTGGGTTGTCGAAACATCGCTGTGACCGAGAAGCTCCTGCACTATTCTCAAATCGGCACCGTTTTCCAAAAGGTGCGTCGCAAAACTGTGTCTTAATGTATGGGGGGAAATATTTTTATGGATTAATTTCCCCTGAGCATGGATAAAATTATAAACATCCTGCCTGCTTATAAAATGCCCATTCTCTTTTATTAAAAGTTTTTTTGAATCAATATTATATTTTTTTATCAACAAATCTCTGGTCAAAAGATACTCTTTTATTACGGATTTTGCAGTCTCGCCCATAGGGATAATCCGTTCTTTTGAACCTTTGCCGAAACATCTTACGTATTTGGAGGATAAATCAATGTCATTTAATTTTAAATTGACAAGCTCCGACACCCTGAGCCCACAGCTATATAGAAGCTCCATCATTACATGCTCAAGAGGTGTTAGATTATTGTGAAGCATCTCTTCTATTTCTTTTACTGAAACAACTTTAGGAAGTCTTTGAGGAACTTTAGGCTGCTCTAAAGTTGAGGCCGGATTGTTATTTATAATTCCTGATGAGAATGCCCATTTGAAAAACCCTCTTAATGATGCGACTTTTCGGATGACGCTTGTTGGGGCAAGTCTGTTTTCTCTAAGTTTTCGCACATAAGAATTTATTGTCATTCTATCAACATTGTTTACGTCCTCAACAGATTCGCTTGATTCAAAATCAGACAAATCTCTTCTGTAGGCATCTATTGTATTTTGAGAAAGTCCTTTTTCTAATTCCAAATATTCTAAGTATTGCGAAATTATCTGATGCATATTACAGTCTCAAATAAGCTTCTCTTATCAAATAGTCTTCCAATGTTTTCATATCGGATATTGTTGATGTAGTATCATTTATAATTATGCAAAAAGCGTATTTTTTGCCGTTTTTGGTTGTTAAAAATCCTGCGATAGAACTTGTGTCGGAATGTGTTCCGGTCTTTGCCTTCAAATTATCTTTGATGGGAAGCATTCTGTGGGTTAATGTTCCCTCCCCTGAAGAAGGCAGGCTCTCTAGGACTTTGTTGTCTTTGTTTTTTATAAGGTATTCTGATATAAAATCCGCGCTTATCAAATTGTTTTTGGAAACACCGCTTGCATCAGTTATTCTTATTTTTGAGCAATCAAGCCCGATTTTTTTACAGTAATCTTCAAAAAGTCTGATTCCGTAAATATCAGTCCCTCTGTCATTATAGGCTTTGCCTCCGGCAAGCTTTGCAACTGTTTCTGAGACCATATTATCACTGTTTTTTAATATATCGTCTACAGCCTTAGATATCGGATGGGTTACTTCTCCGAGCTCTTGGTCCGTATCTTTAAGCTTATCAGTTATAAAATTTTGTCTTAAATAAATTTTGCTGTCGGCAAGAGTATTTTTTAAACGTATATCAAAGTATCGTTTTAAATTATTTATAGGAATTGTCAGGACAACAGGCTTATTTACCGTTCCTTCCAGCAAAAGAGTGTTGTTAGATACCGAATTATCACGTGAGACTTTTACATCATTTTTATCACCTGTTATAACATGGTTAAAAAACACAAGCGGATATTTGCTCGGATTAATTATTGACGGCTGCTGTCCTTTGTCTGTAGGCATTACGGTTATTCTCAACAAATTTCTGTCAATATTGTATGAATTAAATCTCGGCATAAGAACGTTCATATCATCATCCCATTGCCAGCCTTCGCCCCAATCCTTTTTTTCTATAATACTGTCGTCTATATAGACCTTCTTTGTCTCCAAATCCATTTTCTTGACAAGTTTTTTCAAATCAGAACTCTGCAAATAAGGATCTGCTCCGAGCTTTATAACATACTCTCCCTCGCCTCTTGAATATACAGAGGTTGTGAATTCATAATCATCACCCAGAATTTCCATCGCCGGAATGAGCGTCAAAAGCTTCTGGACGGAAGCCGGATGCATCAAGATTTTTTCATTTAATTCATACACAGGTTTTCCGGAGTTTAAATCCTTTATCGATATTGCAATAGAATGCTTATCAATACCGGACTCGTTGATTACGGTTGAAAAATCACGCTTAGGAGCCTTTGCTTCTACCGTTAGAGCCAACAAAAATACAAGAAAAAGTGTTAAGATTTTTTTCATTTTATAACAACCTCATAAGAGTTTTTAATATCGTTAAGAACCGTGCATTTATTTCTAAATTCATACATTTTTTCTAAGTCTGCTTCAGCATAAATTGCACCTTCAATTTCTTCAATTTCATCCATAACTTTGCCTTCATAATCAATAATCATGGAATGACCGAGATTCTCTTCTCCATTCGATAACAAACCTGTTTGAGTGAGCGCAACAAAATAGGATTGATTTTCTACCGCTCTTGCGGTCGTTAAGCTATCCCAGTGTATTTTTCTGCTTTTTGGCCATGCTGCCATATTTACGAGAATGTCAGCTCCTGCTTTTCTATACGCACGGTAAATTTCCGGAAATCTTATATCATAACAAATACTAAGCCCCAATTTTACACCTTCAATATTTACTATAACAGGCTTGTCCCCCGGTGTAATATAATTTCCTTCAGTGTCGCCATAGTATGTAAATAAATGATTTTTATTATACATACCGACAAGCTCGCCTTCTCTGTTTATAACAGGACAAGTATTAAATAGTTTTCCATCTTTTGCTTCAACAATACTTCCGCCAACAATATTAACTCCGTATTCTTTAGCGACCTGCCTAAGCATACCAACGGATTTTGCATTATTAATATCCTCTGCACATTTTGGGAAAACCGAACAATCCCATCCTGCCGTCCAAACCTCCGGCAAAAAGACAAAGTCCACGCATCCGTATTTATCAAGGTTCGCGCGGAGCAGATTCTTTACTGTATCTATGTTCAAATCCAAATCACCTATAATTGATTCCATTTGGATTGCAAGAAGTTTTATTTTCCTTTTTTCTTCCATAATCCGAATTGATATACCTCATCAAATGCTCGGGGAGCGTTTTTCTCTAACTCTTCCAAACTGTTTTGTAATTTCTGGCGGTATTCTTCTTCATCTCCGTCCGCAGGTACATATATTGGTTCTCCATATATGTTAATAAGTTTTGTTATAAAAATAGGTGCTCTTAGAGAGTCCCAGGAGGGGAATTTTGCCCACGTAAAGTTCTTAGAATACCAATACACAGGGACTATCGGCACCCCTGCGAGTTTTGCAATTTTTACAGCACCGTCTTTTGCAACTTTAGCAGGGCCTTTGGGGCCGTCAACCATCATGGCGCAATTTTCACCTGATTTGAGTATGGAAATCATCTGCATAGAAGCTTCTACAGCACCTTTTTTCCCTTTTGAGCCGCGAACAGTCTTAAATCCCCATTTCTCCACAACATCTGCAATAATTTCGCCGTCTCTGGAGCGGCTTACGAGAACATGAAGCTTTGAGCGGTGACGGATTCCATGTACACAAAACTGATGGGCATGCCACATTGCATATATGCAAGGCATTTTATCAGGATTATTAACCTCCACTATCTCTGTAAAAAGCTCTTGAAACTTCAATACTCTAAAAACTAAATGCGAGACTTTATTTATGTTTACGTTTTTACCTTTTAATAATGTAACCATGCAACAATTATACTATAAAATTCAAAAATTATGCTATACTGAAAGCAGTGATTAATAGGAAAAGAGTTAATATGATTAAAAAGATATTTTTGTTAATGGCAATTCTTTTGCAAACCGCTGTATTTGCAAATTATAACGACGTTTATATTGCAGATATTCAGTACGATTGGATTAATAAATCCGATGTTGAGAAAGAGGCTATTATAAGCGAGGTTCGGGATATTATATTTGAAGAGCCTGTTGAAAAACAAAAAGATTTCAAAAAACAATTCAAAGAGATGTTAAAAGACAAAGACCATCTTGACCATTATTTTGCCGCATCTGCAGGATATAAGGAACTCGGGGATTACAATATATCTGCTTTTTATTATAAAAAAATGAAAAACATCTATATGTATGCCCTTCAAAATAAAAAAGATGTAACAAAAGCATATTACTATGATGCTCTCGGTAACTTAAAATACGTAGATTTTATATCCGGAGAATATCCTGATTATCCGTATTACGCAATTCAGTACAGAATATCGGGGAAGCCTGTCAGTGCTATATATTACGTCTCAAAAGACTGTCAGTATTTATTTAAGCCGGACGGAACTTTTGAAGGTGTCTGGTATAAACATAACTTATACAACAAAGAATCCGAAATAATTTTAACAAGGACAACATATTAAAATGATGGAAATGATGGAAGAAATCGCTAAAATATTAATAGAAAAAGGTCTGACTGTAGCAACAACAGAATCGTGTACCGGAGGACTTTTGAGTTCAAAGCTTACCGATATCAGCGGGAGTTCTGCTTTTGTTCACCTCAATTTTGTTACATATTCAAATGAAGCTAAACATAAAATCCTGGGGGTTAGAAATGAAACTCTTGAAAATTTCGGGGCAGTGAGCGAAGA
>CALURX010000036.1 GCA_944323265.1 Candidatus Gastranaerophilales bacterium | reverse complement strand
GCTAATAAAAAAGAGTCACATTGGTGGCTCTTTTTTATTAGCTTGGGTGATAGTAGGGCGAGAACTCCAAGTGCGAAGCACTTTATCGAGTTCGGCGGATTTCCGGACGGACGAAGTCCGGATAGCGAGGAAATTGAGCGGAGTTGAGCCAAAGGCTCAATAGCGAAACTTTCCGAGCGTGGAGGAAATCCAAGACGAGCCTCGTCTCCCCATAGTGGCTCTTTTTTATTAACTTGTGGGATAGTAAGGTGAGAACTCCAAGCCTCACTATCCTTATTACATCAAATCCGGAATATTATCTAGTAAGTCAGGCTTCTTAACCTCACTTAGCCTTGGGATTGGCATGTTATTTTTTACAGCCTTCAAGGCTTCACGTTCCCATTTCATGTTCCACAGATAAAGCAAGGCCGCAAAGATTTGCTGCAAAAATAAATATAAACTTGTGGCTATTCCGATATAAAGAATAACAAGCATCCAGGTTGTATCTGAAAAAACTATTCCCACCTCATCTGCAAGATAAAACATTATTCCTGCAGGAAGAAAAATAAATACAGCAATAGCTTCTATTGATAAAAATCCGATGATAAACTCTGAAACATTATTCTTAATACTTTTGAATCCCTTTTTTACCGCCCTCATCGTGGATAAATCTTCCCAGGCAATTGCAGGATATATAAAAAACACGATTAACCGAACACCTGATCTTATTAAATCAAAAGTTAACCCAGCTATTGAAAAACTTTCATATCCTGATAACGTTTTTGCCATATTCTCATAAGAGTTCTCACTTGTGTTATTTTTATCTTTTCTTAGAATCATTTCTAAAACTTCTAATGTAAACCAAATTACGGCCCAAACCAGCATTATTGGGAAAGCTTTTAATAGGTCTTTTCGGATAACCTCATCTAGCGCTTTAAAAAAGCTTAATTTTGAACCGGTTTCTATTTGCTGTATTATTTCAAGCACAACTAAGGCGCTAAAAGAAAAAATAAAACAACATACAAATATAATCAAGAAGAATATCCACAATCCTGCAGATAATGATTGGACACTTTCCCAATTAAAATAGTAGTAAAAATATATAACCAATGAGGCATAGACTATCCAGCTTATAAACATTGGTACAAGTAGTGTTGGGTACTTTATTAGAATACTTATAGTATCAACTAAAATTTTAAAAGTGTTATCTATAGAAGATAAAAAGTTTTGTTTCATGTTTGAGCCTCTCATATTTATTTTACTATTATACAAAGGAACGAGAATCCTATCTGATTTATTTCCAGAACTAGTCTGCATAATCTCTCAAAGCAGGGCGCGTAGAGTCAAATTCACCGTATAGATTATTTTTTCTCGTCTTTTGGATATCTACAGGCACATATAAACTCTGGTCTTCTAATGTTGGTTTTACAGATGTTTCCTTTTTAAAATTTATATTAAAAATATTCTTAGATTCTTTATTTTCCTTCTCTGAATTGTCCTGAACTTCCGGAGTTGAAATAGAATCCTTCATTACCGGCTCTGCTTTAACCTCTAATTGCTTTTGAAGTTCTTTTTCCTGTTTCTTTTGTTTTTTATCTTCTTTAAATTTTTGATATTTAGATTTCGTTTTTTCTTTTGTTTCGTTAAATTTTTCTTTGGTATCTGCTATTTGGGCATCAACTTTTGTTTTTACTGCATTATAATCCTTAGAGCCTTCTTTATGCCATCTTCTGTATTTCTTAGTAAATACATTATCAAAGTTTGCCATATCATAATAGATTTGGTTTGACTCTTTACCATATACATCAGGCGGAAGCACTTTAAGCTGAACATTTTGCGCAATTTCAGGGCAAAGCATTCGTGAATAATCTCTGATTTTTTGCAGCTGTTCGGTCTGAGGAGACGGACCTCTGGTGATTATTCTGTTTTCAACCACGCTTATTGTTTTATAAAAGGTATTTGACCATAAGACAACCCCTCTTTGCGTATCGGCAAGCGCTGCGTATGTGGAGATTTTATAAGCGGGATCTACTACAGTAGCACCCGGAATATTCAAAAAATCCCAGAAAGTTCTTCTTAGGATATAGTTCTCAGAATCAATTGCGGAGGTTATAAGTAAAACATACCGTGCCTGATTTTTTGCAGCGATTTTTTTGAGCGCAATATAGTCGATATTATATGTAGTTCTAAATCTATTTGTTAGATTCTTAGCAGGAATCATATATGAAGGAGAACTTTTTAAAAGTTTTCTTTCTTCACTCACAGTCGGGGATTTTATATAATCAGTCTGATTCAGGATATTTGCCACTTCATTTGCGAAGAATTCTGCAGTTGCATTGTAAATATAAGAATCCAATGCCTCATCTTCTGTTACAATATTATCTGGAATTACAACGACTTTATATTGCTCTGCATACGCGTACTGAGCAAAAAACATTACTATCCCAACTGCTAATATTCTTAATAAATCTCTCACGATATGATTATATCATAACAATCTAAAACAACCAATGATTTTACAATAAGTAATGTTGTATTGTAGTTCATCATGTTTGTTGGTATGATATAAAAAAATGAAGAGAATTCTGTTAAATAAATATATAGTATCAATAATTATTTTTTATGTTTTTTGGCTTTGGGGACTGCCGCTGGTAATTACAAGCATAATACCGCTTGTTTGCCAAGAAATTTCAGAAAGAACAGAATGTAATCTCCAGGTTCAGAATCCTAAATTTCATCTGAATATTATACCTACAGCAAGGTTCAGTGCTGATAAAATAGTCATAAAAAATTCTGACGTAAAGACGGAAATTAACAAACCATCTGTTACAGTAAGAATTTTACCGCTTCTGTCAGGCAGAGTTCATGTTAATAATTTCTATTCATCAAATATAGATATTTACTTGAAACTTAAAGATAATGTTAAACTGGATAAAAATTTTGTTAATGAGCTCGATAATCTAAAGTTTAAATGCAATAAAATTCAAATTGATAAATTCAGTTTTGCCATGCAGCAGAAAGGGGTTGATAAGCCTGTTGTTTATACTGCTGATGGAACGATATATCAAAATAATGGCCGTTTTTTTAAATTATTCACAAACAGCCGAGTAAACATCAAAAACACTACGTCAGAAATGAATGTAGATTTATATTTGCCAAAAAATAATAATATAGAAAAAAGTGTCGTAAATATAAATATATCAAATTTCAAATTAAAGCCGCTCGGCGATTATCTCAAGAATTATCTCCCATCAGGTCTGATGGATGTGAATGGAGTAATAGATGTCGTTGTTGATAAAGATAATCTTCATGCAGCACTGAACAATTGTTCTGTCATTATGAAAGATTCTGCAAAATCAATGATATTACCCAAAGAGCTTATTATAAATTCTAAATTTAATATTACACGAAAATATATTACATTTGAGAGTGTAAAAATAAATTCTCAAAATATCCACTCGACTATAAAAGGCTCTGTTTACAATTATCTGGATAAGCCTCAAACAACTGTAGATTTAAATATTCAGCTTGACAAATCTAAAGTGGAAGATATTGTGTCCTTACTGCCGCCTTTTGCAGTAGAAGAGATTGATGTCTATAAGCTAAAAAAATATAAGTTTTATGGAGATGCGATTGCGAATCTTTCGATAAAAGGGAATCTGGTAGAACCGGAAATTGACGGTGAAGTTTTTGTCGACAATGGGATTTTGATTTCACCGATAAAAGATGCAAAAGGTGCAACAGTAAAATTAGATTTTACTGGAAAGTATGTAAATTTTGATGTCTCTGTTCCCGCAGGCGGTGCAGAAAAAGTCTGGGTAAAAGGCGGAGTTGAGCTCTATAATGTTAAATATTCGGATATGAGGGTTTGGAGCACGCAAAAGGTTGATTTGCAGACTGCAGAAGAAAAGGTTAATCCTATTCACGAAATTCTTAATTTTATTATTGGACCGGTTCCTATTATGGATGTCAAAGGTGATGGGAATATTGATATAATTGTCAAGGGTAATCGCAAAAATCCTCATGTATGGGGAATTCTGAATTTTAATAATGTAACGACATATTTTAATGAAATTCCTGATTTAGTTCTCCGAGACGCACAGGCTGTTTTGAAGTTTAATGATCAAGATGCTGTCTTTATTACCAAAAAGGGTAATGTAAACGGTAAAAAGATAACCATAAACGGAACGTGTAATTTGTATGGAAAATTTGATTTTGATGTCAGTTCAGATTCTCAGGAAATTGGATATCTCTATCATGCAATACAAACTTCCACTATGATAGATGAAATAAAATCAATGCTTCCAAAACTTGATATATGCGAAGGGCTAGTTAACTTAAAACTAAAAGTATATGGCGCAATAAAAGACATTGAATATATTAAGTATAATGAAAATCTTTTCACTGATGGAGAAATAACTCTTCTTGGGAATACTTTTGGTATGCAGGGAATGAAGATTTCTCGCACTAAAGGTAATATTAGTATAAACAGCGTGAGTGCTTCTGCAGATATTAATTCTTATATCGGCTCATCCCCGCTGCAAGCAGAAGCTAAGATAAAAAAGAATATTGCAGATATAAATCTTACAATACCAAGATTGGAACTTAAAGATTTGGTTACACTAGATGATAAACTTATACGTGATATGGGCAATATTATACTTAATGTTACGGCTAAATACAAAGGCAAGGTTGATGAAATTGAGTATGATAAAATCAAGTTTAATTCCAAGGTTATAGCTTCATCAAAAGATAATAAGATAAAATTATCCAGCGGAGAGATATCTCTCAATGATAATAATTTAGGAATTACAAATCTCCGAGGCTCAATTATGGATTCAGGCGGAACCTTTGACATAAATCTGAGCGCTAAAAATCCTTTATCTAAAAAGCCTGAGTTCAATGGGACTGTGTATTTAAAATCATTCAGCCTCCCTGTTATTAATCAGTTTGCAAACTATTCTCTCGGGGGGATTCAGGATTATCTTAAGCTGATTAGATTTGAAAATGGCAAAGTTAATCTTAACTGCAGGATTAATAATAATAAAATTAACGCATACACAGATTTGGGCGGATTGAATTTTACGTATACTCCGCTGAACCTGCCTATCCAAATCGTAAATGGCAGCCTTATTATGAGAAATAATAATCTCCGCCTCAATAAGATTAATCTTCTGGCAGACGGCATGCCGATTCTTGCTGATGGTAATATACAGGATGTCTTTGATAAACAGCTTTTTGATATGTATTTCAATTCGAAACCTAAACAAGATTTTATAGATAAATACATTAATAAAAATCAGATATATCCTGTAAAAATTAAGGGAGACATTGTTTACTCTGCAAAAGTAAAAGGTGTAAAAAATAATTTTGACATAAAATCAGAAGTTGAAATGTCCCGGGATTCAAGCATATACCACCTTGGAGCAACCATTGGCGACATAGAAAATGCTATTGTCCTTAACCTTGATGCAAAGCTGCAGGATATGTACAAACTTAATATAAAAGAATTTTCTTATGACAAGCTTATATCATCCCAGTCAGGCAGGGAAACACGGCTTAATATGTTAAAAGCAAAAGGCGGAATCGATGTTTACAAAGAAGACTTGGGTTTCCATAACTTATATGTAAAAACAAATAATCCTACAGATGCAAGAATTTTTAACATCATCTTTAGGAAACCAAATATAAAACAAGGCCAATTTACATCGGATCTTGTGTTTAACGGAAAGCTTTCTAATCCAAAATTAATCGGCGACTTCCATATTTTTGAAACTAATATTCCTTTTTTGGATACAACAATGAAAAATATAATATTTGCCTTTAATGACAAAACAGTTGAACTTTCATCTAAAGGAGAAATTTTAGGAAATGATATTTCTGTGCAGGGAATCATGAAAAATAAGCTTATCCCGCCTTATTATATTGAAAATGCTGTTATTTATACAAAAGAGCTTGATTTAAATTATATAATTGATAAATTAAAACTCTCGCAGGTCGACAATTATTCAACATTTGCTTCTTTTGAAGGTTTTGATTTGACAACCGCAATTATTAAAAATTTAAAAATGAATGCAGATAGTATACATTTAAGAAATATTATTGCTGAGGATTTTCAAGCCTCAATGTCTTTAAATAATAAAAAGGTTCTAAATGTTAATGACTTTAAATTTAAACTGGCACATGGAACCTTAGATGGAACCTTTGTTTATAATCTTGCAAACAGCAATACTGAATTGAAGCTTAAGGCTTCAAGCATAGACGCTAATGATTTATCAATAGCTTTATTTGATTTACATAATCAGATGTACGGCGACTTAACCGGTAACATAAATTTATCCTGCACCGGAACTGATTTTGAAAATTGTATGAAAACATTAAACGGCAAAACTACCTTTAATGTCTCAGATGGCCGTATGCCTAAATTGGGTTCTCTAGAGTATTTATTGAAAGCAGGTAATTTGTTAAAGGGTGGTATCACCGGTGTTTCTATAAACAGTGTAATAGATTTAATTACACCTCTTAAAACTGGAGAATTTTCTACTATCAGTGGGAAGCTGGATATAAAAGACGGTATTGCGCATGATATAGAAATTATTACACGCGGCAAAGACTTAAGTCTGTTCATAAGCGGTAATTATAATTTTTCTACGTCTATTGCTAATATGGAAGTTCTCGGACTTCTATCAAAGAAAATCTCAACAATGTTTGGACCAGTAGGGAATCTATCTTTAAACACGTTATTTAACGTAATTCCCGGAGTTGATTTATCAAAGGACTCAAAAGTTCTGGAACAAATAAATAAAATTCCGGGAATAGAGCTTTCAAGCAAAGCGTACAGAAAATTTATCGCTGAGATTAAGGGTAATATCAACGGTGAAGATTATGTTACAAGCTTTAAATGGATAAATTAAATCTTTGTATGTAATAATTTGGTGTAAGCTTTAATGTAACATACTACCTATTGTGTTACATTAGACTTCACATCGTCTATAATACCATATTTTACAGACTTTGTGAAGTTATCCATTTGACATAAATATAAAAAAATACTAATATAATATGTCGGTCTCTCTCTAAAACTAATATTCCCTAAATGCCTATCATATCAGTATTACACCTATAGTAATACATATAAGTTAGTATTAGAAACCTAAAGGCGGGTTGGGAATATTACAATCCTTTTGTAATAAGACTTTTGAGCCGCCCCAATGTCTACGTGCGTAGCACATGTAACACAATAGGTAGTATGTTACATTAATCTTACTTCTTTTATATGAGGTCAATCTAGGAAAAAGAAAATATAATTTAAATTATTATTTAAATATAGGAGACTTTGTATGAAAGAAGCTTTTAATTACATGTTCAAAGACAATATGTTTAAGCAAAAAGCCTTAACTTATTTTTGCTTTGCGTTTGTCGGAACTTTTTTGATGAATCTCGGAAATTCTGTTCAAATGACAAAACTTGCCGTTTTTGCACCGCTTTTTCTGATTGTCGGAGCAATTATAATGTTTATTCCGAGCGGCTATTGCATTCACGCAATTAAAGCTGTTATTGAACAAAATGATAATTATGTTCTGCCATTGTTCAATTTTAAGCACAATTTTGCAACAGGATTCAAATTTATGGTTGCGGTGCTGCTTATAAGCTTGGTTTTTGGTATTGGACTTGCAATAGGCAGTATTATTATAGCAATTCTTGCGGCATTAACTTCCGTTAAAATAATTGCATATATTGGAATTGTCTTTTTATTTTTAGCTGGATTAATATTGATTGCATATTATACAATGGCATTAAATTGGATTTTTGCAACTACAGAAGCTTGGACCTCATTCCTGCAATTCAAAAAAGCCGCTGAATTAATAAAAAAACTCCCGGGCACGTACAATAAATTTTTCTGGGCTTTTATATTCATTAATCTTATATCAGCAATCATTAGCGCGATTCTTTTATGGATTCTGGGGAAAGGGCTGCTGGGTATTGCAATTGCAACCTTGCTTTCGGTTATAGTTGCGACATACGTAGTCTTTGTTAATATTCATCTTATTGCAAAATCAATAAAAGCGTAAAATAGATTAGAAGCGGGATATGACATTCCCGCTTTTTTAATTATATTGTATAATATGGTTATGAAAAAATACGCAATATTATTTTTAATACTTGCAGTTTGTAATGCGGCTTATGCAGCATCAATAAATGCTGCCGCGTATAGAACAATGCAGCAGCAGGCTTATCAAAACAGATACCGACAACAGGCTCAACTGCGACAAATTCCTTATTGGCAAGCCCAATCTAACTATACGACAAGAAACAGAATCTATAACGGATATTCAAATTACTACAACAATTCACAATCGAATTATAATCAGTATTATTACAGGGGAAGATAATGATTAATATAGATTATCTGACCCTTAAAGCGTTTTTGGATGAAAATATTGATTTTTTAATAGGAGGACGGCTGCAGAAGATTCAGCAGCCAACAAGGCGTGATTTTATCTTATCTGTCAGGAATCAGGGGGAAAGCAGAAAACTTTATATAAACATAAATCCGTCAGTTTATCATATTGCTTTTATGACGCCTGAGGGAGAAAAGAGGCGTAATATAGTTATTCCGAAACAGCCGCCGATGTTTTGTATGCTTCTTAGAAAATATCTGGAAGGCGCCAGAATTTCGGATGCGCTTACGATAGAAAATGAAAGAATCTTAGAACTTCATTTTGAGACTTATGATGAATTATCTCAAATGCGCTCTTTGTGTCTTTGTATTGAGCTTATGGGAAAACATTCAAATGTAATACTGTATGATAGAGAAAGTTCAATTATTATCGGATGCGCTCATAATGTAGGAGCTGAAAAGAGCCGATATAGAGAGTTACAAGGCGGTTTAAAGTATGTTTACCCTCCGGTTGTAAATGAGAAAAGCAAGGTGCAAACTCCTCTTTATAAAATATTGAACCTCCAAAATATAAATGAAGGGTTAGATGAGTATTACTCCAAAATTCAAGAAGATATTAATGTAAAAAACGAAAAATCAAAACTTCTTACGATTGCAGAGGCAAAACTTAGAAAAGTTAAAAATTCATTATCCAAAATAGAAGCTCTGCTTAAAAAACGCGACAACACTGAAAAATATAGACATCTAGGGGAGCTTTTAACTGCCAACATATACTTAAAGGCGGATTATAAGTCCTCGGTAGAGGTTTTTGACTACACAACAGGTGAGAACACAGTAATTGAGCTTGATAAAACCAAGACTATGAATGAAAATGCCCAGAGATACTACAAACTTTACAACAAATCTAAGACTACTAAGGAGAAATCTTCCAAAATACTTGAAGAGCTTAATATTGAAAAAGAGTATTTGGAAAACATTATTTATAGTATAAATCAGGGAAACAGCCTTGAGGATTTGGAAGAAATAAAAACAGAGCTGGGATTAGTTGAAGAGAAAAAATCCGAAAAGAAATCTCATCCGATTGTTTCTAAAATCGATGTTGGTGGTTTTGATGTTTATATAGGAAAAAATAATAAGCAGAATGATTATATTGTATCGAAACTTGCCAAAGATGAGGACTATTGGTTTCATACAAGGCTCTGTGCCGGCTCTCATGTATTATTGAAAGTTAAAGAAAAAGAGCCGGATGAAAAAGTTATATTTGAATGCTGCAAACTTGCAAGGCAATACTCATCTGCGGCCCTGCCTTCAAAAGTTGGAGTTATATATACAAAAGCCAAGTATTTAAGAAAACCTCCCGCCGCACCTTTAGGCTATGTGACATACAAAAACGAAAAAGAAGTTTTAATTTAAGAATACACAAACGGAGGACCGTTTTTAATTTCAAATAGAATATTGTCCGCTATAACCTTTAATTCTTCCTGTGATTTGCCGCTCTGTTTTTGTTTGATAAATTCTTCGCACAAAGGTTCTATTGCGGATTCTTTTTTAGCCTTAAAATTTCTGAGTTCTGTAGAAACCAGCCGTCTCTGGAGATTAAGCTCAATGTCAGCGTTATATTTCTTTACCTGAACTTCCTTGACCGCCTCTGCAGCCGCCTTGCCGCCATAGGCAAGCGCTGAAATTCCGGCTATTCCGAAAAAAAGGTTTTTAAACTGCGGATTTTTAGGATTCATAAGCCAATCATAGAAGAATGATAAGTAATCATTAACATGAGAAAAATAAGTAATCTTGTTTCGCCCTGAGCCGCCCATCATCGGGTTAACCTTTTCGGTTGCCTGGTTCATTGAATCAAGCAGATGATTTAGGAATTCTTCCTTTTCTTTTTCCGGCAAATTCATTTTGTTAACAGCTTCTTTAACCTCATCCGGCCGTGCATAAACAGATTCCAAAAGATTTTCTATCAAAAGCTTATATGCGTCTTTCCCTTTTAAAATTTCACCGTTATGCCCCTGCATATTATTAATCGGTTTACCGTTATTATAATCATCTATAACGTTTTCAAGCCCTTTTTTCGTATTTTTAATTCCTTTTTTTATAAACTCATCGCTCTTTCTGATGTTCTTTGCGGAATAATATCCTAAACCGAGTATCGATAGCAGTGTCAAACCACCTAACAATAAAAGAGGCTTCTGGTCATTTTCTTCTTTATCTTTTTTATTTCCTTTAAAAGCAAGCTCAGATGAGAACATATTGGCTTTGGCAGAAAGCATGCTTCTTATTATCTGAATTTTTCCTGAAAAGGACTGTGTTTCAACCTCAATCAAATTTTCCTGCAGATTTTTTTGAATGTCTGCCTCCTGCTTCTTTACCCAGACTTCCTTAAACCCGTCAATAAAAATTTTTCCCATAAACGCCATAGAACCGAGGGTTATAACACCAAGAGAAGCAAGAATTGTTTTTCTGTTAGGAGACTGAATCATGCTGAAAATGCTCTGGTGTACTTCGTCATTTATACAGTGGTTTCTGGTAATCCCCGGAAGCAGATATTCTTTTGAGCTTTCCAGTTTGCCTTTAGAGAATTTTCTCATCATAGCAGTAAATCCGCCTAACAGTCCCATAACCCCAATTGTTGCAATGCAGAGCGGAAGCAGCGGGTTCGTTTTTTTCTCCTCTTTTTCATAAAGCTTTTGCGGCATATCTATTGTATTTGAAATAACAAGAGTATCATAAGTTTCGTTCAGAGGAGAAGGTGTAAATGAGTTTACAGAACTGTCATAGGTTGCAGATTTAACCCCATCCAACAAAGGATCTTTCACAAAAGAATTGACAATAACACCTTCTTTCACATAGGTATCATTGCGTTTTTGAGTATTAGTCATGTTTTTCTGGTGTCTTGAAGATTCAAGATCCTGGTTTATCTTCTGTATCATCCCTTTTCTTCCAGAGTTTTCTTAAAACTTTCTTCAGATTAAAAATCTTTTTGTCATCATCAATTTTTGTATCGTCATCTTCAGTGTTATTCTTTTTAAAAATCTTGAAGATGTCCTCAAACTTTGATTTTACAGAACTTATAAATTCTGAAATTTTCTTTTCAAAAAAGGCCTTGGCCTCCCCAAACAGCGCATTCAATTTGTCTTGTATATCAACAAATCTCTGCTTTATCTGGTTCAGATTAGAAATAATATTCGGAATATTTCTAATAGTGTTGATAATTGGAACTACGATATTCTTTATTGTAAATGCAACAGGTTTTAAAATAAAGCTTTTTGAAATTTGATTTGCAAAATCAATCATTTTCTGTGCCATCTTATCCAGATTTTGTTGAAATTTCAAAAGAGCTTCTGCGTGCGCCAAAAGGTTCTTTTCGTGGGTTTCAATCCTTTGAGCTCGAGCCTTCATCATCGCCCCTACCATTGCGCAATGATGATAACTCCATTCTCCGGCTTTTTGGGGTCTTTCTCCTACACGGCTTCCTCCGCCGCCCCCCATTCCCGAACAAATAGGGCAGGCGCCCGGTGACATACCATGCGGACACAGTCCGCTTTTTACGTTGTTAATATTTGCTGCAGGCATAATAAAAAACCTTTCTATGCTGAGTTTTACCGCAACAAAGAAAAGCTCCATGCAATACTGTAACTCGCAGTTTTGCATCTTGGGTAAAATAAAGAGGTCTGCCTTATATATCGGGCTTTTTACTTATTTCTGTGTTATTACCCCTTTACCCCTTTACCCCTGAAGTATTCCGGCTTTAACGGTTGCGGTACAGTCACGGATTTCCACCGTAGTTTCCTCGTATTTAGTTTTATTTATTTATACCATAATTTGTTCTTGCGTACAAGAAAACCTGAATTTTACATTTTGTTGTACAATATTCTTATGCTAGTCAGAAGTTTTTATATAAAAGATATTACTAATATCGCAGGCCCCATAATATTAGGAAATCTGGGCTTTATTCTGATTGGTGTCGGCGATGTTATTGTGGCAGGCAGGCACTCTACAGATACGCTTGCAGCTGTCAGTCTTGCAACCGCCATAATTAATTGTATTATGATATTTGGAATAGGAATCTTAGGGAGCATTTCTCCTATTCTTTCCAACTACAGGGGGGCCGGAAAAGAAGCCGAAAAATATTTCTATCCATCTCTTAAGTTTGCCTCTGCCCTATCTATCATTATGTCAATTGTTATTGCACTTTTTATACCTTTGATTGATAAATTCGGATTTGAGGCAAAACTTGTCCCTATGATTAAGGACTATTTCTGGATAACAGCATTTTCTACTTTCGGGGCATATTTGCATACAATGACAAAAGAATTTTTACAGGCTTTTGAAATCGTTGTATTTCCAAATATTTTAACAGTAATCTGCATTTTTGTTAATTTATTCCTGAACATAGTCTTCTGCTTCGGCTTTGGTCCGATTCTGGAAATGGGAGCTGCAGGGCTTGCAATTGCCAGCTTGATTACAAGATATATTATGGGGATTGTGCTATATTTTTATTGTTTTAAAAAAGTTCAGATAAAACACCATAAGGATAAAAATTATTATAAAGATTTAATAAGAGTAGGCGTCCCATCTTCTCTTGCGGTTATGATTGAATTTATCGGATTTAATGCAATAACTATTATTATGGGAAGGATTTCGGGCATTTATGCAGCCGCTCAAAACATAGTCTGCACAATGACAAGTGTATCTTTTATGGTTCCGCTTGCAATATCTAATGCAACTGCGGTTAAGGTAGGATTTGCAAACGGAGCCAAATATTATAAATCATTAAAAACTTATGCTTATACAGGAATCGCACTGTGCGTTGCATTTATGACCTGTTCAGCCATCGTTGTCGGGACTTTTCCTGTAAGCCTTCTTAAGTTATTCACGCGGGATCCGGAATTAATCAACGTAAGTATTCCGGTTGTTTATGTACTCTGCTTTTTCCAAATATTTGACGGTCTGCAGGTTGCATTAGCCGGGATTTTTAAGGGTATTAAACAAACCGGAATTGTTATGATTTCAAACTTTATTGCATACTGGCTGGTATCAATTCCTCTCGGGTGCATATTTGCATTCCATTTTAAACTAAACCTGCTCGGGTTCTGGTACAGCCTTGGTGTTTCAGCTATAATATTATGTACAATAATGTCAGCAGGTCTTTTCAAAAAATTTACAGGTGAGTATAGAGAGGTATCATGCCGCACTTCTTTGTAGATTCTAAAAATATTAATAATAATAATAATAAAATTACAATATCCGACGAAGAAAACTACCGCCATATTGCACGCTCGCTGCGCGCAAGAGCGGGAGAAAAGCTTCTGTTAATTGACGAAAAACAGATACAGTATGAAACAGTTATTGAAAATATTAATTCTAAAGAAATAGTATGTGAGATTAAAAACAGCTACCCTTCCAAAAGAGATTTAGAATTCGATTTATATCTGGCACAGAGCCCATTGAGAAGTGATGCACAGCTTACTATAATGGAAAAAGCCACAGAACTTGGAATAAGAGCAGTTTTTCCTGTTATAACCGACAACTGCGCATTAAAAGTTGATAAACAGCAAAAATGGCAGCGAGTTATGTATGAGGCTTCAAAGCAATGCGAAAGAGCAAAAATTCCAACCTGCTACGCTATAACAACAATTGAAGATGTTTTAAAACAGAACTTTGATAAGATTATAGTTTTTGCAGAACGCTCAACAGAGAAAAGCCTCAAAACTTACCTCAAAGAAAACCCTATACTTAAAGGAGAAAAAGTCCTTGTAATCATCGGCCCTGAAGGCGGGTTTTCACAGAGAGAATTTGATTATTTTAAAGAAAAAGGATTACCGCTGATTACGCTCGGTGATTTGATACTCAAAGCGGAAACGGCCGTAATAGTCGCTTTAGGAGATATTATCTATGAATATCAGGGATGATTTTATCTTAAAAGAAATTAATGAAGGGTATCTGGTCGGAGGAATCATCCGAGATTCTCTTATGGGGAAATCAAGTGTAGACAGGGATATTGCAATAAAAGGTGCAGAGGAGTTTGCACACAAAATTGCAAATAAATTTGACGGAACTTTTATTACTCTCGATTCAGTAAACAAAATATTCAGGGTGGTTTTGCCAGACAAGACGAATTTTCTTGATATTTCGGAAATTGAAGGAAGCACAATTGAAGAAGATTTGAAAAGACGCGACTTTACAATTAATGCAATAGCTTATGATTTAAAAAACGATAAATTTATAGATACAACAGGCGGCATTAATGATTTGGAAAACAAAGTTCTGCGTCATATAAGCGACAAAAACTTTGAAGATGACCCTTTGCGGCTTCTGCGCGGATTCAGATTTTTCTCGACAACAGGTTTTAGAATGACAGAAGAACTTGAAAGCGCAATAAGCAAATACGCTCACTTAATCCTTAAACCGGCACCTGAGAGAATTAACTATGAACTTATGAAACTTTTTGGCGGAAAATATGCGGCCGAAACCCTTCTTAAAATGAACGAGTTTGGAATACTTGAAAAACTATTTCCTTTTGTAAAAGAGATGAAGCAGGTTCCGCCAAATACACACCATCACCTTGATTTGCTTCACCATGTAGTTGAGACTGTCAGACAAATAGAAATTCAGTATGAAAATCTGACAGGTGAAGTAAAAGAACATCTTCAAAAGGTAGATTTCGGAGGTTTTCCAAGAATAAATCACTTAAAGCTTGCAGGGTTTATGCACGATATAGGTAAATTCTCCTGCTGGACTATTGAAGAAAACGGACGGCACAGGTTTATTAAGCACGCTGATATTGGAGCCGAGCTTGCAATTCCATTCTTAAAAAAAATGAAATTCTCTAAAAAACAGATAGAATATATTACATGTATGATAAAAAATCATATTTACCCTTCAAATGTAATAGCCGCTCCTGATTTGAACGACAAGATTATGATGAGATACATTAGGAAAATGGAAGATAATGTAATCGATAATATAATTCTTGCCAAAGCAGACCGGCTTTCTGCGCGTGGCGTTGACGTAACTGAAGAGATGATAGAAAACAATCTCTGCGGACTTGATAGACTGTTGAAGTTCTATCTGGAGAAAAAAGAAACCTTAAAACCTCTTCCCAAGCTTCTTGACGGAAAGGAAATTATGGAGTTAACCGGATTAAGTCCTTCGCCGAAATTAGGAGAAATAATAGAGGCGCTCAAAGAAGCGCAGCTTAACAGCGAAGTAATGACTTATGAAGAGGCAAAAGAGTTTATAAATGATTATACTCAAAGGGCGGTCTAAAGACCGCCCTTTGAAGTTTTATAAAAACTAAGTTATGCTTCAGCAGATGCTTCTTCTGCCGGAGCTTCTGCTGCTTGAGCAGCTTCCTCAGCAGCCTTTGCAGCCTCTTCAGCTTTTCTTGCTTCTTCTTCAGCCTTCTTAGCTTGAGCTTTCTTAGAAAGCTTAACTGTTTCTTTTTTCTTGTAGTTCAATGTACCGTCATCATTACAATTTGTAATAAGGTATTTAACAGTATCAGTAGGCTGTGCACCTTTTGAAATCCAAGAAAGAGCTGATTCTTTATTAAGCTTCATTTCTTTAGTCTTAGGATTGTAGTATCCTAATTCTTCTACAGGTTTACCTTCTCTTTTTGTAGTTGAATTAATAACAATAATTCTGTATGATGGAGCTTTTTTAGCGCCTAATCTTTTTAATCTGATTTTTAACATTTCATATTCCTTCTTTAAATTAAGTAACTTTTAGGGCAATTAACTTGACTTCATTGACCCACTAGCCGCTTTGGAAAGGTTTAAGAGGATATAACCTCTCCAGTTATAGATAATCATAAAAACATACAAGAATCAAGTGGGAGAAGGGATTTTTCTACATAATTTGTAACAGATGGCTGCCGAATAGAATAACTCCTATCAACACACTTATAAGAGATGCAAACATAACAGCACCGGCTGAAATATCCTTTGCCATCCCAACCATACGTGAATAGCGGTTATGATAAATTGAATCCAAAGCAAATTCTATTGCACTGTTTAGCATCTCGGACACAATTACAAGTGCTATGACAAAAAGAAGTATACAAA
This sequence comes from Candidatus Gastranaerophilales bacterium, assembly GCA_944323265.1. Lineage (GTDB taxonomy): Bacteria > Cyanobacteriota > Vampirovibrionia > Gastranaerophilales > Gastranaerophilaceae > CAG-196. The sequence goes on along the minus strand of CALURX010000036.1, from coordinate 4,854 downwards.
ATTCTATTGCCGAGAATTTCAAGAACAAGGCGAGGAATATAACAAGTGTTGCAACTGCGACATGAACCCTTATATTCATCTCACTTTTCAATACCAGCCGGAATCCTTTCCTTGCATTCTTAAAAGTGTTATTAAATCCCTGAGACTTAAATTTTGTCATACTCGATACTCCCCAGCGCCTTTCTTTGCTCGTTTATAACAAAATTATATTCTTCTTCATCTCTATGGTCAAATCCCAGAAGGTGCATAAGCCCATGGCTAATCAGAAAGAAAAGTTCTTGTTCCTTGTTCTTAGAATGACTTATATCCCTGTTGTCACCTGATATAACCTTATCCAGAGCAATAACAATTTCGCCAAGGTTAATGTCATCGTCAAAAATAAAACTGTTTTCATCGTCTGCAAAAATTGCAAATGTAATTATATCAGCCGGATAATCCTTGTCTCTGTAATCTCTGTTAAGCTCCTGTGTTTTTTTAGAATCACAAAACACAATATCCAAAGTAATTGATTCATATTCCTTATCACTAAGACAACTCTTATCACCAAGCTCTTTTATATAGAACTCCAGCATTTTTCGGGTTTTATCAATTATATCTTTTTCATCAACTTTCCAGTCTTCAAAAATATTTTCCGTAAAAATATTAATTGTTGTCATTCTTTTTATTCTCTAATTCCTTGACCTTGGATTCCAAATCCTTATCAAGAGCCGGCGGCATAACAGGGTTTTGAACAATTTCATGGTTCATATTAGAGTTTTTACCAAGCTCCTGAACTAAATCATTATGATACTTAATTCTCTTATGGTGCATACCTCTCAGCATTCTTGAGAAAGTCTCTGCAATTGTTTTTAAATCCTTTAAAGTAAGCGGTGAATCAGAAAGCTGCCCATCATTTAAACGCTCTTTTATAATTTTATCAATAATAGCGTCAATTTGTTCATTTGAAGGATTTTTTGCAGCTCTTACTGCAGATTCAACGGCATCAGCCAGCATTAAAATTGCAGTTTCTTTCATATTCGGCTTAGGGCCCGGGTATCTGAACTGCTCTTCATTAACATTTTCAGCCCCTTCTTCTTTTAAGGCTTCATTATAGAAATAGCTTACAAGACTTGTACCATGGTGCTGCAAAATAAAGTTATTAATAATCTGCGGAAGATGAGCGTCTTTTGCAAGCTCAACACCGTCTTTCGGGTGAGCTGTAATAAGCATTTTACTAAACCTTGGAGTGCAAGACTTATGCGGGTTTTCAATTCCATAGAAAGACTGGTTTTCTACAAAGAACATTGGTCTTAAAAGTTTACCAATATCATGATACATTGCCCCTGCTCTTGCCAAAACAGGATTTGCACCAATTGCTTCCGCTGCATTTTCGCATAAATGAGATACTGTTAAACAGTGGTTAAATGTCCCCGGAGCATCCTGCATTAACTTTCTCAAAAGCGGCTGGTTATGGTCTGCAAGCTCTGCAAGACCGTAAGGAGTCAGCACTTTGAATAAATTTTCAATTATAGGCAAAATCCCCAAAACCACAATGCCGCTTATGACAAAACAATTTGTTACTATGAAACCTAAATCTTTCAGTATCAGTTGATTACTTATATCCATCATGTACTTCTCTAGAAAATATATGCCCCCGACAATTAGAACACCGGCGAGAGAAATTTTTAAACTTACAATCAACAAATCTGAACGTTTCGAGAATTTTAACTTTGATACCGCTGTCATAACAACCGTATTCAAAAGCATATATGACACTACAACCTCAATATTCCAATGCATTCCGATAGCAAGTAGTGCAAGTATTATTGATGAGGCAAAGTACGCGTTTCTAGGTGTAGTAAATATTGAAAGCAATATTGTATAAGCAGGTATCGGCATTATATACGGCGAGAAGCCTGTCGGCAAAACTACGGATATTAATGATAAAACAAGCGTAAACGTTGCCATTATTGACATGTACTTTGCGTTATAATATTGCTTTTCAAAATTCTTTTCATATTGCAAAAATACAAATGTAAAGAATGCAATAAGAACATAAAGTCCTAAAATTCCGCCCCAATTAACTTCCAAAACATTATATCCAGCAGCGCGCAGCGCATCCTGTTTTAATTTTGTTACAGGCTCTCCCTCAAATACAATTTTTTGGCCTTTCTTAAACACAACCTCATAAGGTTTTACCGCATTTTGTGCGTTTTTCTTAGCAATTTCCGTTGCAAATTCATCCACAACAAGGTTTGGAACGATTACCTGATTTAGAAGCCCTTCTATCAATGTACCTTGATAACGCGGAACATTGTTAGGCAGACATTTTTTTATAATCACTGAAACATTGTTGTTATCAAAATCCTTAGAAGATATACCTGTATTCAAAACAGAAGAAAGGGTTATTTTTGCTTTATCAAAAATTCCTTGCAAATCCTCGTTATTAGCCCTTAGCAGAAAATCTACAAGCCCTTTTTTCCCGGATTCATCAAATAAGACACTCAATTCTTCCTGTTTAACTTCATCACTTACATTTTTGTCTCTGATTTTCATAACAGAATTTTGCAAAGTCACAAGACTTGTCATTATAAACTCATCTTCTGCCTGAGTTAAAATAGGTTCAACATTTTGAGCAACCTCTTTTTTATGCTGCTCTGTCTTTTTGGTATCTATAACCTTAATATCTTTTTGAGCAACAATATCCTTTTTGCTTATCCCATTTTCAATAACCTTTTGAAAGAAAAAGTTTTGAGATGAAATCGTACCTGCCATTAGAAGCGTAAAAAGAATAAAACACATTACGTTTCTGAAAGTTTTTGATGATATAAAATCTAAGAATTTTGTCATATATGATATCCTTTATTCTTTCTCTTTTTTATTTTTTACCCCTGCTGCCTCTTTTTATAACATAACCGCACTTTGTACAAGCAAGAACATCTCCTGTGCTGTCTACAGGCATAAAATTATGTTCACAATTTATTGCCTCGTCTTCTTGCGGTAAAGAGTTCTGATACAACTTTTCAGGATTAGCACTGTTTCCCCTCTTATTTTTATTAAGCCATTTTATGAAAAGTTCTATTATATACATTAGCTTATTTTAAATTTTAAATCCAAACGGCAGAAAATCACTCATTTTTCTGACATTCAGATTATCTTTCTCCTCAGTTATAACTTCGACTTCACTGTCCCCCTGAAATTCGTACATAACCTGTCTGCACGCACCGCAGGGATAGCAGTCATCTTCGTTAGGAGAATAAATTGCAACAGCAAGTATCTCCTTTTCTCCTTCCGAAATTGCTTTAAATATAGCGCATCTTTCAGCACATATAGTCATCCCAAAAGAAGAATTTTCAATATTACATCCCGAATAAATTTTTCCGCTTCCAGCAAGTACGCCGGCACCTACCGCGAACTTAGAAAACGGAGAATAAGACATCTTTGATGCCTCTTTTGCTTTGTCCATTAGTAATTTATAATCAATATTCATCTTTTTATCCTAACTCATTTTAGCACAAATAAATCCATCAGGTAACTGATATTTGAAACTTGATAGTTAGAAAAATAAATTTATCCTAATTTAAGCCTAAATCCTTTGTTTTATAAGTAAAGTAACCTTCGTAATTATAACTTGCATCTATCCCCTTCATATAGACCTCTCTATCATCTATATCACCGGTTAATGCTTGTCTCAAAAGTTCACGAATTTCAATATCCTTAATCGGGCTGCGTTCCATTGCAAGCAAGTAATCATCTTTATCGACCTTGCTCCAATCAACAACCTTAGCAATTTCTTTTTTTAGAATTAAATCCAGCCACAAGCGTGTACTACGACCGTTACCTTCTCGAAAAGGGTGAGCAACATTCATCTCCACGTATTTTGCAATAATTTCTTCATAAGTTGATTGTGGCATTGTGTCAATATAAGGTTTGTTTCAAATACATGACCGGTGCAAATCTAAAATTACCCTTTGCAATATTAACATTTCTAACATCTCCTGCAAAATAATAGATTTCTTCAAACAAATATTTATGAATTTTCGCTAATGTTTCAAAAGTTCCTGGCTCAAAACTATCCAAAAGCCCTTTTTCAAATAATTCAAGAGCCTTTTTCTTGCTTATTTTCTCTTCCTGCCGTGCAAGTTCTGCAGAATCAGCAATGCCTAACATATAGCATATTATGTCACAAATAGCACTTAAATCGCGCGTGGATATTATGAAGTATCCCCTTCAAATTATAAGAACGCAGGACTGGTTTCGGAAGTCTCTGCAGTGGTATTTGAATTTGTATCCTCTTCTGCTGTTCCGTTTTGTTCTTGCATAATCTCTTGTCTTGCTTGAGCAATTTCTCTTTCAGCCTGCGCTGCTACTTTTCTATCCTGTGCAGAAGGATCTGCCGGGGCAAGAGCGGCTGCTCTAAGCTGCTGAGCGTTTCTTAAGTTAACTTCCGGATCAGAGCTTGACTGATAGCTGACATTTACATCACCCGCTACCGCGTATTTTTCACCATCAGGTCCTGTTTCATATTCATAATTCGGTCCGGATGTTTTAAGCCCAGCTGCTGCAGCCAAATGTGCTCATGCGCTCTAACTTGCGCATCCGTTGTTTTTAACTCTGAAACCTCTTGCTGCTCTTGTTGTGTAAGCTCGTCATTTTGAGAATTCGTATCTGATTCTGATTGTTGTTCCGCATTAAAAAGAGCCATTGCTTCCGACGATATCGATGCAAATGCAGCCTCATCATCCGTCGGTAAATTATTACTCACTGCCGGAGCATTTCCGCTCTCTTGCGGTATACCCACTAGTGTCCAAATAAAAAAACATACAACAATTGTTTTACATCTATATACCAATTTAAGCCTAGATGTAATTTGTA
>CALURX010000035.1 GCA_944323265.1 Candidatus Gastranaerophilales bacterium | reverse complement strand
CGTGGCTATCTCCTTTCTTTTACTATTTTAGTACCTTTTACGAGATAGTGTTGCGATTACTTCTTGAATCCTGTTAAAATATTTTTACGCCATTCGGATGATTTCTATAAAAAATTATTAAAGATTAAAATTTGTCTGACGATAAGACTAATATACATTAGGTTCGGAGAAATTATGACAGACACAATTACCCCAATTCCGGTTAGTAATAATAACGCGAATATTTTGCTTGAAGAGGCAAGAAGCGCGCATGAAAAATATTTAATCAAGCAGCAGGATGCTGACTTAGAAAAAGCTATTGAATGTTATATTGATGCAATAAAAATAAATCCGGCACTTTCAGAGTCGTATTACAGACTGGCGAGTTTATTGCTTATAAAAGGACAAATCTCTGTTGACGGTGCTATTGAGCAGTGTAAAACAGCTTTGACGCTGGAACCTAATAATGTCAATGCTCATATATATTCCGGCTACTTTCAATGTCTGAATGGTAATTTCGTAGAGGCAGAGAAAGAATTTAAGTTTGCAGTCTCAAATTCCGGTATAAATTCTGCAAGACCGAGACTTTTTCTTTCTAAGGTTCTTTTTACAAGAATCAAAAACCATGATTCATCAGTCAAAGATTTGATGAAGTTTATGTACTACTTTTTATCAGGGAGCATGATGATTATGTGGGACTGCCCTTCTCTAAAAATGTTTTGCAAATTCTTAGCAAATGATTTTTCAGTATTTTCATATAAAACTTTAGGGGAAACTTTTGAAAAAATGAAGTTATTCCCATCAGCTTTGGAAGCATACTCAAAAGGACTTGAAAAAACTTCGCAAGGCAATCTTTTTTACCAAAAGATGGGTGATTTATCCCTTGAATGCAACGATATAGAAGCAAGTCTTGAATGCTATAAAAAAGCTTATGAACTCAACCCTACAGACAGAGAAGTTTTGATTAAGCTTGCTACTATTAATCAAACTTATTTCCCTGAAGATGTTGATACTACGATTGATTATTATAATTCCCTGCTGGAGTTCGGAATTGATTTAGATAAGATTTATTATGAGCTTGGACATTTGTATTTAAATAAGGCAGACAAAATCCATGCCGTAACAGCATTCAAGCTCGCACAAGAGATAAATCCTGAAAATCCATACTATAACAATTCACTGGCTTACGCTTACATCAAAGCCGAGCTTTACGATGATGCGATTGAATACTATCAGTTGGCAATCAAATTAAATCCTGATGCTGAATGGACTTCAATTGTATGTCATGCGCTCGGTGCTATTTATGCCGAGGTTAAGAATAATTTTGATGCGGCAGAAGCAACTTTTAATGCAGGGATTGTCCTTGACCCTAAAAATGTTGATATTCAGCTTTCACTGGGTGATTTATACATGTCACAAGGAGATTTGGACAAGGCTATTAAGACATATTGCGATGCAATTGCAGTTGAGCCGGAAAATTATCTTACGTATGCAAAAACAGGGCTTGCACTCTGGGAAAAAGACTATTTAGAAGAGTCAATTGTTGCATTCCACAAATCTATTGAATTGAATCCGGATTTTGAAATTGCACAGAATAATCTTGGCGTTGTTTATCTTGACGGACTTGGAGATCCTAAGGAATCTGTTGAATATTTCAAAAACGCGATTAATATTAACCCCAATTATACTCTTGCATATTTCAATCTAGGAAGAGCGTATCAGGCAATTGGTGACAAGGCTCTTGCAGCAGAGTATTTCCAATTAACAATGGATTTGAATAAAATTACGCAGGAAATGGCTGACAAAGAAATCAGAGAACGCCTTTACGGTCTGTTTGAATAATCTACAGATTTGAATGCGCACACTCTACGACTTCTTTTATATCAGGCTCAATGCCGCCATCCGGTTGAGTTGAAAACCAGACCAAATATTCGATATTTCCGGCAGGGCCCTTTATAGATGAGTACGTCAAGCCTTTTATAGAGTAGTCTAATCCCTTTATGCAGGAGATAACGTTTTCTATTACCATAATATGTGTATTAGAATCCCTTACAACGCCGCCTTTTTCAATAAGCTCTTTCCCTGCTTCAAACTGGGGTTTAATAAGGCAAATCATTTCATGGAACTCCGGACTCATCAGGGTTTTAAGATTCGGAAGCACTTTTTCTAATGATATAAACGACAAGTCCGAAACAAGTAAATCAGCGACCTGTTCGCCTTCTGCGTATATATCAGAAAAACTGCAAGTCCTGAGATTTGTTTTTTCAATAGTCTTAACCTGCTTTGAGCTTCTTATTTTCCAATCAAGCTGACCGTATCCGACGTCAACTGCGTAAACAAACTTAGCACCATGCTGAAGCAGGCAGTCCGTAAAGCCGCCTGTTGATGCTCCAGCATCAAAGCAAATTCTATCCCGGATATTTACGTCAAAGCTTTCAAGAGCCTTTTGAAGCTTAAATCCGCCTCTTGATACGTAAGGCATGGATTTTACGTGGAAATCGTATTCTTTTGAAGGGTCTATCTGGAATCCGGCCTTTGTTATAACCTCCGTTCCAATCATTACATTCCCTGCAAGAATCGCTGCAGAAGCCTTGCTTTTGTTTTCAAAATACCCTAAATCAACTAAAATTTTATCCAAACGTTCTTTTTTCAAATCCCGAAAAACCTTTCTGCGTTGCATGTTGTTATATCTACTAATTCATCAATAGGCATGTTTCTTAAATTTGCAATCTCATCCGCTACATACGTAACATAAGCAGGCTTATTCGGCTTTCCTCTAAACGGTACCGGAGTTAAGTACGGAGAATCCGTCTCAAGAACAAGCCTGTCGAGCGGAACTTCTCTTGCAACATCCTTCATCTTAACAGCATTTTTGAAAGTTACAACGCCTCCAAGGGCAATGTACCAGCCTTCTTTTACACATTCCCTCATAAACTCAACACTGCCCGAAAAACAGTGAAATAGAATTTTTGAGTCTGAATTATGTTCTTTTAAAATATCATAAGTATCCTTATGAGCATCTCTGTTATGCACTGCAATCGGCAAACCCAGTTTATTGGCAAGTTTTATCTGCTTTATAAACACTTCTTGCTGCAAATCCTTAAAAGAGGTATCCCAATAATAATCAAGCCCGATTTCTCCAATTGCAACAATATTTTCTGCCTCTTTTATGATTCTATCTTCAACTTCCTGATTGTAAGTTTTTGCCTCAGAAGGGTAAATCCCAAGCATTGCAAAAAGATTTTCGTTTGATTTTGCAATTTCCAATATCTTATCAAAATATTGAAATTCTACAGAAGGTATGACAGCTTTTTTTACTCCAAGCTCTGCCATATCTTGAAGAACTTTACTAACAGGTTCCTCAAGCATATCTATATGGGCATGTGTATCTATAAGATAATCCTTCATAGCCTAATTATATCACGCTAATAACATATTAAAGAATATTCACACCTGCAGTCGGATTTGTTTCCGGGAAATTCTCCACTCGCAATTTTCGCTGACGTTCTTATAAGCTTGTCTCTGTACTCTGCCTCAAGTTCAGGTGTTAGTGTGATTTTTAATTCATCTCTGTTTTTCAAGTCCAAATAAACAAAAATAACATTTTCTGTCTTAAAAAATTCTTTTACGGCAAGAAGGTATATTATCGTCTGGAAATCATGCTTTGGATTCTTTGGAATCGCACCGGTCTTATAATCCAGAATATAATAATTTTCTCCGTCTTTTACCAGCGCGTCTAACCTGCCTCCAAAGAAATAATCTCCTACTTTAACCGCAAGGTTGTACTCCGTATTGATAACCTCAAATCCGAAGTACTTTATTCCTTTCAAATATTTCCAAACCTCAGCCTCCCTTGGAGAAAGAGCTTTTTCCATCAGGTCAATATTTTCCTTTCTTAAATAATAAGACGCCAGAGCATGGATATTTTTACCAAACTCAAAAATATCATCGTTTACAGGCATAGAGATATTCTTAACATACCTCAGATAGAACTTTTTAGGACAAATCTCAAAGGTCTTAAGCATGTTTGGAGAAAACTGCTGAAACATCTTAACCTTCCAGATATGTAAAATCAGGAGTGCTTTTCAATTTTTCTTCTATCTGTTCAAAAGTTAATAAACCTTCAGTTGCTCCGAATTGAGAAACTACAGAGGCTGAGTTAACAGAAGCGTACATCAAAGATAAGCCGACATTCAATTTTGTCTTACCCAGAGCTCCGCAGAAAGTAGAAGCAAAGGCGTCTCCTGCGCCAAGAGTTGAAATAACAGGAGAAGGATACACCGGACAGAAATAGAATTTTTGGCCGTCATAAGCGTATGCACCTCTGCCGCCGTCAGTGATTACTATTATTTGATAATCCATAACTTTTAATGTGGTAAGCATTTTCTTTATATCGCTGTGTATAAGCTCATGAGAAAATTTTTCTGTCTTAGTGTCGGGTCTAACCTGAATCCCTGTTGCCATCATAGCTTCTTCTTTGTTCATTACTACTATATGAGCAGATTTTAGAATAGTTTTAATATGTTCAAACCCTCTTTTCAAGCTTGTAGTTCCGGCATTAAAACAAATCCTTGTACCATGCTTGTGTGCATATTGAACAATTGGCTCAAGAACTTTATTTGATTCGCCGTTAAGAGGCGCAACATACATAAAATCAGCATCTTTTATCGCATCAAAATTAATTTCATCTTCTCTGATTTCAGCGTTAGCACCTCTATGAGCTAGAACTGTTCTGTCGCCCTGAAAACTTACCAGAATAATTGAAAAACCAGTAGATGTATCTTTCTTTTGTATAATATTATCTAACTTAACATTCTTACTTTTAAATGAGTCCAAAATACCGTCAGAATAGATATCTTCACCGATTTTAAATATTGCGGAAGTATCAAACCCCAGGTTTGCAAAATTGCATGCAGTATTGATTCCGCCGCCTCCGACTTTGGATGAAAACGTTGAGATATCTATTTTTGCGCCATAAGGATAGCTCATAAAATCAGAGCTTTTATTCTTTGAACATACAGAAACAATATTTGCTTCATCACATTCAACAAAAACATCCATTGTCGCACTGCCGATTGTCAGAATCTTTGTCATACCTTTTCTCCTATATAATTGTCCGTATATAATTATTTTATTACATAAATAGCAAAAAATATATTTACGAGTTTTTCAGATAGTACATAGGAGGTAAAATATGAATTTGTCAGTGAATAATGTATCATTTAACGGTAAAAAAGAAGTTTTATACGGGATAAAAAATGCCGCAAAATCAGCATATAATGCAGAAATAACACGTTCTTACGCATTTGGGCCTCGTCCTGAACACAGAGAAGGCATGGTAGAAAAATTTATGGGGAAATTGGCTGCATATACTGATATGGCAGTACATGATGATGCGTTTGTTTCAACTATAAAAGAAGCCGGAGAGAATAAAACTCTAATGGCAGAGTTAGGGAAAAACTTAGTTCCTGTAAGAAAGAATTATGGTGAAATTTCTCCTATTAACGTTTTTAAAAAAGCTATGACAGAAGCTGCGGAAAACACATCTGATAATTCTATAAAATCCGCTTGCCAAGAGTTTTTAGGCAAATTGAACTGTGCCATATCAAAATTGTAAATAATTGTAAAAATATTTTCCCAAGCTAGTGTAATTCTTATAGAGTTATTCTATAATGTTTGTATACAAGGGTATGTGAGAAATATATAAGAGAGCTGAGTGCTTCTGCACTTAGAGAGATTAGGGATTAAAACATGCCTGAAAGGTTAGGGAATGGCACTTACAATTAATACGAATTTATCGTCACTAATCGTGCAGCAAAATTTGGATGCTGCCACCAACAGTTTGACGCAATCTATTGAACGTATGACAACCGGGTATCGTATTAACAATGCTAAAGATGATGCCGCAGGATATTCAATAGCAATGGATTGGCAGACACAGCTTGGTTCATTGGATATAGCTGCTCAAAATAACTCTACAGGTATTGATTTACTCTCTACAGCAGAAGAAAATTATGCTCTTATAACCTCACATCTTCAAAGAATCAGAGACTTGACAGAACAGGCTGCCAACGGCACATACGGCAGCAACTCGCTAGATGCAATAAACTCTGAAATTGTAGCAAGGCTTGAAGAGATTGATAGAATAGCTGCTAACGCGGAATATAATGGTATTGCATTAATGGATGGTACTGCTACTGATGTAACTCTTCAGGTTGGGATTTATGGTAATGATAATAGCAGAATAGTTTTAGATGCTGAATTATTTGAGGCCGCGAATACTCAAGGACTTTTTACTTCTGATATACAAGATGTGGCTGATGCTTGTACAACTCCTACAACTGCGGCAGATCAACTGACAGTTATCGATACTGCAATAACTACGATATCTGATAGAGTAACAGCGATAGGTGCTTATCAGAATAGGTTAGAGTCCGCTTCAACCGCTATTGATGTTCAGATAGAAAACTTGACATCTTCTTTGTCTACAATCAGAGATGCTGATGTAGCGGAAGAATCTTCAAATTATATTCAGGCGCAGATTTTGCAGCAGGCAGCCGCAACACTGCTTGCTACAGCAAACCAAACGCCGAGTATTGCATTAAATTTAGTATAAAATTGTTGTTGATTGGGATATGTACTTATATATGAGATTGGAGAAATTCAATCTCTTTTTATTACGCAAAAGTTTCGCTACTTGCCTCCCTTTTTGTAAATTTTTGTAACGATTTCTTATTTTAGGTGTTATACAATCCAATATATGTGGAATTAAAAAAGTATAAGAAATAAACAGCGAGGATGTATAGTATGAACGGAAATCATAAGAAGAGTTTGAAAAGTAGTATTGGCGTGTGTTTAGACACTTCCCGAGCAGGGGGGGGGGGTAAAACACGCTTATAGTAAGGGTTATGGTGGTTTAAGAAGGCTATCTGCAATCTTATGCTTGTCATTGATGGCGCTTCCTGCCTCTGCAAGCGAAATATATGACGAATTAGAGATTCAAACGGAGTATGGTACAGGGGAGAACAGCAAGTATTTTGAGTGGGGCGAAAATTCAGACGGCAATTATGAGTTTAAAGAAGTCTCAGCGCCAACTGTGGGCAAAACAACCATTACAGCCCATTATGACACGAACTATGGCAGAATAACTACAAACCAACAAGGTCAGGATGTTGTAGGCGACTTTGTGGGTAATTATGTAGAAGGCGATAGTGCTATGACTGATGGCGGAGCAATTTATAATACTGGTACTATCGGTAATATTACCGGTGACTTTATTGGCAATTATATAAAATCTGAGTATTCTAGCTATGGTGGTGCAATTTCAAATAATGCTGGTCACATCGGTAATATTATTGGAAATTTTATCGGTAACTATGCCCAGAGTATTTCTAGAAATACTAATGGTGGTGCAATTTATAATCTTCGCTATGAAATTGGTAGTATCACTGGCGACTTTGTCGGCAACTATGTTCAGAGTGGTTCTGATGCCTCTGGCGGCGCAATTTTTAATGCTCATGGTGAAATCGGCGACATTACCGGCGATTTTATAGGGAACTATGCGCAGAGTGGTTCTAGTTCTGCCCTGGGCGGCGCGATTGATAATTACTATGGTACAATTGGCGATATTTCTGGTAGCTTCATTGGCAACTATGCAACCACAGAATCAACATCAAGCCTTGCCTTAGGCGGTGCTGTGTATACAAACAATAATATGACCTTTTCTGCCGACAACAAGACAATAGAGTTTACAGGCAACTATACAAAGGATTCCAGAGGTGAGATACCAAATGCTATATTTGTTCAAACATCCTCTTCCAGCTCTCCAGTAATTACATTGAAAGCCCAGAATAACGGCAATATTATATTCAACGACCAGATAGACGGCGGTACTGTGAGAGGAACAACAATCGACCGCACAACCCAGTATAAACTCTCCCTCACCGGCGATAAAACCGGTAATATCTATCTTAATAACGACATAATAAACGCGGATATTACATTGGACGAAGTAACCTTGAATCTTGGCCGCGACGATGTTTTGAACCAGTCTAACACTCTTGCTCTCAATTCCGGCGTGTTGAACATGGTAAACGGCTCAGCAGGTGCAATCAATATCCCGAATTTCTCTTTGAACGGAAATGTTAACATGTCAGCAGATGTTGACCTGGCTAACGAGACAATGGACAGAATCGACGCTGATAATTATACAGTCTCAGACGGCAGCAAACTCAATGTAACAAATCTCCACCTGCTCTCGGATTCCACCAAAGACAATATCTCAATTTTATTTGCAGACAAAGAGCTAGCGGGTAATGTTGAGTACACAGGCGTATCTCCAGTAGCTTACAGCCCAATCTACAAATATGATGTAGAATACGCTCTGAATCCGGAAGATGAACTCGGATACTTCAACTTTATCCGCAGTGCAGGCTCAAATCCTTCTGATAGCTTCAACCCGGCAGTCTTATCAACCCCTGTTACAGCGCAAGCAGGCGCTTACGCAACCCAGATGCAGACATTCAACTATGCCTTCCAACATTCGGATAACTTTATGAATCTCCCGATGTTCGAGCGCCTATCCTTAAAAGAATCCGGACGTTACGTATCAAACATCACAGGAGGCATATATTCACCTCTCCTCACCAGAGTAGAAAGTGCAGGTTATTGGGTAAAACCTTATGTAAGCTTTGAAAGCATACCACTAAAGAACGGTCCAAAAGTATCTAATATAGCTTACGGCTCATTAATCGGTTTTGATTCAAGCTTAAAACCAATAAAGTATGGCTTTGACAGAGTATTAACCGGCTATGTTGGCTATAACGGCGCAAGCCAGAATTATAGCGGTGTAGATTCATACCAGAATGGCGGCTTAATCGGCGGAACGATGACTTTATACAAAAACAACTTTTTTAACGCAACCACGATTTCCGCTGGCGCAAGCGTTGGTGAGAGTTATAACATGTATGGTCATGATAACTTTACGATGTTCTTGGCAGGTATCGCGAACAAGTTCGGTTACAACTTTGAATTCAAAAACGGCAGATATATCATCCAGCCATCAATGTTAATGAGTTATACATTTGTGAACACTTTTGATTACACAAACGCAGCGGGTGTAAATATCAATAGCGACCCGATGCACGCAATACAGTTATCACCTGGTGTTAAATTCATCATGAACACGCAGAACGGCTGGCAGCCTTATGTGGGTGTGAATATGGTTTGGAATGTTTTAGACAGTCAGAAGGTAATGGCAAATGACGTCCGCCTTCCTGAGATGAGTATCAAGCCTTATGTACAGTATGGTGTAGGTTTGCAGAAGAAGATCAAGGATCGCTTCTTAGCTTTTGGTCAGGCAATGGTATCGAACGGCGGCCGTAATGGTGTGTCTTTATCCTTTGGTTTAAGGTGGTTTATTGGGAAGTGATCTGGGTGAGGCGTGAAGTGTGACGCGTGAAGGGTTCATTTTAGCTTCTCCTAAATTCCTCAACTTATCAACTCCTAAACCCATTTACCCCCACAGCTAGCACCCACCCCAACCCTGTCTTGAATTTGCTCCACGCTCGGAAAGTTTCGCATTAGCGGCGCTGCCGCTGTATGCTCAATTTCCTCGCTATCCGGACTAACTCGCTATCGCTCGTGTCGTCCGTCCGCAAATCCGCTCCCTCGCAGGGAGGAAGATAATTCGGCGCCAGGCTTGTAGTTCTCGCCAACCGGCTCAAAACATTTACCCCTGTTCTAGCACCCACCCCAACCCTGTCTTGAATTTGCTCCACGCTCGGAAAGTTTCGCATTAGCGGCGCTGCCGCTGTATGCTCAATTTCCTCGCTATCCGGACTAACTCGCTATCGCTCGTGTCGTCCGTCCGCAAATCCGCTCCCTCGCAGGGAGGGAGACAATTCGGCGTCTGACTTGTAGTTTTCACCAACCAACTCAAAATACATTTACCCCAGGTCTTGAAACACCTCCATATCCAGGTTAAAATACAATAAAAGTGAGGTAAGATGACTGTTTGCATATTTCCAGGCACATTTAATCCTATTCATATTGCACATATTAAAATGGCCGAATTTGCTGTTAAGCACTATGGGTTTGAAAAAATTATTTTTATTCCGGCGTATATTCCGCCGCATAAAGAAATCTCCCGTAATCTTGCCCAGCACAGATTTAATATGGTAAAGCTTGCAATTGCAAATAACCCGCATTTCGAAGTTTCTGATATTGAATTTAACGCCGAAAGACCTTCATACACTTTACTTACAGTTCAAAAATTGTATAAGCTATATAATCTCAATGACAAACTAAATTTTATTATCGGAACGGATGCTTTTGCTAATTTAAAGGATTGGTACAAGGCCGATGAATTAAAAAAAATGGTTCACTTTATTGTTTTTCCAAGATGTGATAAACTTAATAAAGATGATTATTCATATTACAAAGCCAATCAATATGACTTTGAATTCGCACCAATGCAATATATTGATATGTCATCTACACAGCTGAGAGCGGGGAGCGGAAAAAATTTAAACAAAGTAGGAGAATATATTAAGGAAAATGGATTGTACATCTCTTGAATATATAAAAAGCTGGTTAAAGTCTCATCTCCCGGAAGAGCGGTTTGAACATTCGCTCGGCACAGCAGAATGCGCATATAAACTTGCTGAACAATATGGAGTTAACCCCCAAAAAGCATATCTTGCAGGACTTGTACATGACTGTGCAAAAGCCGTATCAAAGGAAGATTCGCTTAAAATTATGGAAAATATGCAACTCTGCGAAGGCGAGCTTATTAATCCCAAAACATACCACGCACCAGTAGGGGCATATATTGCCCAAAAAGAGTTTAACATCAATGATGAGGAAATACTATCTGCGATAAGGTGGCATACACTCGGAAATGTTAACATGTCTATTTTTGAAAAGATAATTTTTCTTGCAGACAAAATAGAAGAAAGAACTCGCCCTTACACTATGTGTGAACCCATCAAAGAAGCTTTAACTAATGGCGGATTGGATAAAGCCCTGCTTATCTGCTATAAAAATACGATTAAAAGTCTCGTTGACAGAAATCTTAAAATTTGTTCTATAACAATAGAAATATATAATAGTCTTTTGTAACGATTTGGACTTAGGGGCTGAAAAGTTGTATAATTGTGATATGAAAAAGAGTTTAGCAATATTATTAATAAGTATTTTTATGATGAATACGGCGCTTGCAGAAGCTCCTTTTCAAGGTCATGCTGAATTTGATGAAGAATACACAGCTCCTGATGAAAAACTTTTTACCGGAAAGACAGAAACACTGGAAAAAAGAGATGTTATTCAAATGACAGTTTCTCAAGTATTAGACGGCTCTTTTTCGTTTGAAGGTGATGAATTCTTTGCAGAAGTAACTAGTGATGTAATCGGGGATAAAGGAGTTATTATCCCTAAAGGTACTGTTGCTCACGGTGTAATCACCCAGACAAGTGAAGCAAAAAGACTCGGTCGGGACGGTTACTTGAACTTAAGCTTTGATTATCTTGTAACGCCTGATGGGAGGGAAATTCCTATCGAAGGGAAAATGTCTACCAAACTGCACCCGCTTAAAGCTGCAACAAAAATTGTAGCTACTGATATTGGTTACACTGCACTGGGAGGAGTAGCTGGCGGGCTTTTTGCAGTACAAGCCCTTGGGTTAGAAGCCGCAATCGCTTCTCAAGGATACACAGTTGCCGGTGGAGCGGCACTCGGTGGTACTATCGGACTGGGAATGGCTTTATACAGAAAAGGAAAAGATGTGCTTATTGCACCGGGTGATGAAATTAAGGTCAGAATACTTTCAGATGTAGAACTGCCAGTTTACAAAGAAGAAGCTCTTAAGCAGGAAGAACTAAAATTTCCCGGGCTGGATATTAGAATAGGAAATATTCTATACGAAAAAGACCCTTTTGGAGAGGTTAATACCATAACCCTTTCTCTTTCCATTTCTAATATGTCTAAAAAAGCTTTCTCCGGTATGGATTTAGCATTGATGAATGACTGTAATTCAGTATTTAACCCTTCAATATTTGGTGACACGAAACTCCTCTTTTCTCAGCTTAAACCTGGGGACAGATATGCAGGAAAAATTTCTTTTGCTGTTAATAACGTAAAAGACTCTTATTGGCTAATCGTAAACGACAGAGCTACGAACAAACCTATTGCAAAAGTTTCTCTTGATAATGCCTATAAGAATGTTTCCAAGGATGTAAAAAAACGGAATGATAAACTTAGGAAAGGTAAGAAAAATTATTACAAAGAAGAGGACCCTTTTGATTTATAGTATTAGCAAAAAATTTTTTTACAGGGTTTATCAATAATGTACAGCAAAAGAAAGGAATATAAATATGCCGTCAATTAGTCCTATAAACCAGTTAAATACTTATGCAAAAAAAATGCTTACAAGTATTGTAAAAGAATCTCCTGATAAAACTCAGGCTGTAAAGACATTTTTTAAACACGCTAATGATAATAATCTTCAAGGGCCTGCAATAATTGCATATCACACAAATTTTAATAACTTAAAGGATATTGCACACAAGCAGAACTTTGAGATTTATTCAAGAATTAAATGTTTGCCGGAGCTTGTTGAAAAAGAAATTACAGATAATCCTGAAGTAGAAAAGGAAGGTAAATTATTTTTTGACAAACTAGTCAGTCTTTATCCTAATTCTATCGAAAACCGTGTTTCTTTAGCCAGCCAAGGAGCTGTAACAGCAGATAAAGTTGAACCTAAGTCCAGAATTAAAAAATTCTTCGTTCTTATAAATAGAATGCTAAAAGAAGATATATAAAAATAAACCTCCGTTTTAAACGGAGGTTTATTTTTTTAATCTATATCATAATTCAACATCGATACAACTTTAACGCCTGAGGCCTCTATCTTCTCTCTGCCTTTAAGCGGATCAAGTTCTATAATAAACGCCGCTGCGATTGGTTCTGCACCAGCCTTTTTCACAAGATTACAAGCCGCGACGGCAGTACCACCGGTTGCAAGCAAATCATCTATTACAAGAACTCTATCTCCTTCCTTCAAAGCATCTGCGTGCATCTCTATTGTATCCGTTCCGTATTCCAATGAATAAGTTTCTTTTATCGTATCTGCAGGAAGCTTATTGGGTTTTCTTATAGGAATAAATCCTGCATTAAGTTTATACGCAAGAGGAGCACCAAATATAAACCCCCTAGATTCAATACCTGCAATATAATCAACTTTTTCATCCTTAAATTGGTCATAAAGGAAATCAAGCATATACTGCATTGCCTTAGCATCCTTAGTCGCAGTAGTTATATCAAGAAATAGAATACCCTTTTTAGGAAAATCCGGAACTTCTCTTATATGTTCTCTTACATAATCATTTGCAATTGTCATCATCTATTTATACCTCTTGTAATTCCAGCTCGTGTCTGCTATTTTTCTCATCCATTACTAAACCATGGGCAGTTTTGCCCCAGTTCATATCTTTCTTGCAGAATAATATTTTACCACAAATAAACAATACCATTGGAAACCATATTATAAAGAAATACACCGTCGTTTCCAATGCCTGCCAAAACGCTTTTATTCTAGGGTAGTTGTCATATCGTCTCAAACTATACCTTATTGCTGAGAAAAATCCCAGTCCAACTACACAGGAAACAATCAAGGATGACCAAAGGACGTTATGCAAGCTATACGGATCAATTTTGTCCGTAAATAATTTTATAATCCTAAATGCAACTTCCAGCATGAACCACAACGGCATTATAAATTGAGTAATATAAATTGCCATATCAAAGCGTGCTCTCAAAGACATCTTTCTTGATTTCATAGCAGCACCAAAGTATTCAAGGTATCTCCTAATCGTACCTTCCAGCCATCTTCTTCGCTGGCGGAACAATGGCATTAAACAAACAATACCCTCTTCATAAACACAGGCATCAGGACAAAAGCGTACGTCCCAGCCCTTAATATGCAGTCTGGTTGACATATCTAAATCGTCTGTAATTGTATAGTTATTCCAGCCGCCAATATCTTCTATTGCACTACGCTTTATCAATTCACCATTACCGCGAAGCTCTACGGCACCTTTTACAGCATCCCTTCCTATCTGGAAGTGTGTATCTGTCGTGTATTCATTATTTTGGCATCTTGTCAGGAGATTTACATCCTTATTTCTTATAATTTTTCTTGCCTGAACTGCTCCTACATCCGCTGGTTCAAGCATTGGAACAAGTTTATTTAAAAAGTCCGGCTCAACAGTAGCGTCAGCATCAAAAACAAGAATTGCCTCTCCTTTAGCTATCTTAAAAGCGTCATTCAAAACCGCAGACTTGCCCGGAAAAGCATTCTTATCCCTTATAAAGGCTATAACATTATCATACTTGGAGGCTAAATTATTAATTACAACAGAAGTGCTGTCACTACTCCTATCATCTATTACAATAACCTCAAACTTTGGGTAATCAAGCTGCAAAATATTTTCCACCGTATTACCAATAACAGTTTCCTCATTATGAGCCGGTATCATTATTGAAACAAATGGTTTGTAATTCTCATTAACAACCGGCGGGTGCTTTTTCAATTTACGTTTCTGATATTTGGTTGCAGCAACTAAATATAAACAGTAAATCGTCATGCACACACATAATATAACGAACCCAACAACAGTATTTACATAGTTTTGGAATATATAGAGGAATACCCCCAAAAATGCTAATATTATAAATAAAAAGATTCTTTCTCTCATAACTCCTCAGCCCAAGAACAATAAATATTATATCAAAAATATCATTAAGAAATGTAAAATTTTTATTTTTTTCAAGATTTTTCGTAATATTTCTTAACAATACGAGTCAAAAAAGGCAATTTCTTAAAAGTTAAATACTTTATATATACATAAGAGATAATTAAGGAGAGCTAAAAGATGTTATTCACTACAAATACAGTTTCTAAAGAAGATTTAAATAAAGTTAACAATTTCTTTAATGATTTCGAAGCTGTTGAAACAGTTACTCCGGACGAAGCTCAAAAAGAAACTGCTGTTTCTAAATACATCTCTTCATTAGTTACTTCTTGCTATCAAAAATCTGTTGAAGACATTGAAAACACTAAAGTCGGTAACAGAGTTATCAGAAAAAGAAACCTCCAGCAGGTTATGAAAGAATCTTTCTTCTACGGTGCTAACAGATTCGGAAACAACTTCATCGCCTAGGGGTAAATGGACTTGGTCGGTTGGTAGAACTACAAGTTTAACGTCCTTCGGGGGTAAATGTATTGAGCTGGTTGGCAAGGCTACAAGTTCGACGTATAAAACCTTTTAACACAATTAATTATAACTACTCTCTTATATTATCTTACATCTTACTTACAAGTTTCAGTCCCTATTTAGGGGCTTTTTTTTATTAATAAACAATCTGCACAGTAATATTTCTGGAGCGAGATTTGTTATCAAAATCCAAAAGTACAACCTGCTGCCAGGTTCCGAGATTCAACAATCCATCTTTCAAGGCAATATTAACAGAGCTTCCGACAAGCGCTGCACGAACATGGGCATATCCGTTTCCGTCATGCCAGATTTCGTCATGATGGTATTCCATGCCGGTAGGGGCCATTCTCTCCAGTGCCTCTTTTAAGTCCTGTATCAAGCCGGATTCATATTCTATTGTAGTTACGGCAGAAGTGCTTCCCTGAACGGATACGCATACTAATGCGTCTTTTAGAGCATGTTGATAAACACAATTTTGAACATGTTTTGTAATATCAATAATATCGTTATTCCCCAAAGTATTAATTACAAAATTTTCATTGATTATCGGCATATCTTAACCTCTATTCTATTACTCTGTATAAAGAAGACGCCTCTTGTACACTGACGTTTCCTGACGGTACAACAAGAACTTCGACTTTTTCCACCCTGTTTGAGTATTCAATTTCTATAATATCTCCGACTTTAAGCTGTTTTGCAGGCTTAGCAGGATTGCCGTTAACAAGAATCCTGCCCATTTCGGAAACCGTATTGGCAACTGTTCTGCGTTTGATTAGACGTGATACTTTTAGAAATTTATCCAGCCTCATATTCTTTTTATAACCTCTTTGACAAGCGACTTAAATTTAACCTTTGCATCATCTGCAGCTTTAATAACATCTGCATGTGAAAGCCCTACCGTGCTTACTCCGGCTGCTGAATTACAAATACAGCTTAGACCAATAACTTTCATTCCTGCCCAAGATGCCACTATTGCCTCAGGAACCGTTGACATTCCAACGGCATCGGCGCCGATTGTTCTTGCCATTCGAACCTCTGCAGGAGTTTCATAAGAAGGGCCTGTAAGTGCCATATACACACCCTTTTGGAGTTCTATACCCAAGTCCTCACCGGCCTTTTGTACCAGTGATACGTATTCGGGCGTATAAACTTCGCTCATATCAGGGAAGCGTTCGCCCATTGTATCATCATTTAAGCCTATTAACGGATTTACTCCCATAAAATTTATATGGTCAGTAATTATCATCAAGTCAGACGGTTTAAAATCAGCGTTAACTCCTCCGGCTGCGTTTGTTACAATAATAGTTTTAACCCCGAGCTTTTTCATAACCTTTATTGGGAAAACAACTTTTTGAATGGAATGCCCCTCGTAAAAATGGAATCTTCCCTGCATCATAACAACCTTTTTGTTGTTAATTTCCGCAAAAACAAGTCTTCCTTTGTGCCCTGAAACAGTTGAGGCTTCAAAGCCTGGAATTTCAGAATAAGAAAGCGCCTGCCCGCAGTATTCATCCGCTAATTCACCTAAGCCGGAGCCTAAAATTATGCCGATTTCAGGCTTAAAATTGTTTGTACACTTATTGATATATTCAACCGCACTATTAAGCATTATATAAATCTCCTACTCCTTTGGGTATTTTATAACAAACACGCCTCAGATACAGTAATAATTATATAATATTTACAAAACTATACAGCGTGGTATGAACCGATTACATAAAACATTTTTGCAATCGGCATTATTTCTTTAAAAGCGTCTTCAATTTTTGTATCCAGAATATGCCCTTCAAAATCTATATAGAATACATATTCTCCAAGCTCTTTTTTAGAAGGTCTTGAATCTATATAGGACATATTAATATTATGGTTTTCAAGTATTGTTAAAATTTTATTCAAAGCTCCGGCTTTGTTTTCTGTAGAGAACGTAATACTTGTCTTATCCTGTCCTGTCTGGGGCGAGAGGAATTTCCCGAGCAGAATAAACCTTGTTTTATTGTTCGCCTCGTCATTTATTGTGGTTTCTATTATCGGAACATTGTACATCTTTGCGCAATCTACACTTCCGATAGCTGCAACAGATTTATCCTCCTCTGTAAGAGAACGTATTGCGGCCGATGTAGAAAGAGTTGCCTCTTCTATAAGAGAGTCCGGAAAATTATCATGAATATACTTTTTGCACTGCGCCAAAGCCTGAGGGTGAGAGCGGATAACCTTTATTTCAGACTTTTTATCGGCGTATCCGATAAGGGCGTGTTCGATATCCATAGTGGTTTCAGCAATAATTTTATATCCTTCTTTTTTCAAAGAAGCCAGATTGTCTAATGTCTCTCTGACAATACCCTCTATTGAATTCTCTATCGGAATTACAGCCGCTATGTCTTCGGAGTTCTCGTCTTTTAGAGCCTTAATAACGCCTGATATAGATTTCAAATTTGTGCTTACGCAATTTAAGCCAAAGGCTTCTATAAATTTATTCTTTGCAAAATCACTGTATGACCCTTTAGGCCCTAAAAACAATAATTTCCTTATTCTTGATGTATCTAAAATTTCCAAATCCATATTCTCTAATTCCTATCAGATGAAAAATCTCTTTGTAAAACATTGTTAATACGTGTTGTTGCTTTATCAATATCCCCGGTCTTGTAATAAAGTCTTGCAAGCAGAACTTCTCTGGAGGAAGACGGAGCAAGATTATAAGCTTTTTGAGCGTACGATAAAGCAGAGCCGTATCTTTTTACAATTGCATAGACATTTGCTATTTCTTCGTAGCATCTTGCCTGAATATTTGAATCAGCTGTAGAAGCCAGTATTTTTTTATACTCCTCAAGAGCTTTTACATATTGCTTTTGTTCTTTATATTTTTTTGCACTCGCAAACGAAAGTTCCGTTTGCTCCTCAGGCGTTAATATTGTTTGAGAAGCTTGCTCCGGCGCAATAGGTTCACCGGAATCTGATAGAGGCTCCAGGGCTTCCGTAGGCTCAGGCATTTTTTGCGGCGTCTTAATTTTTGTCACTGGTTCGTCTAATTCCGGTGCCTCGTCTTGGACATTTAGAGTAACGTTCAGCCCTTCATCTTTGGGACTTTGCTCAACTTGTTCTTCCGAATTATCTTGAACCTGCTTACGAGGCTTATTTATCTCATCAATATCCGCATGCTTAACCATACTTTTATTTGATTCAGAATCAGGAAGATATTCAAATGCTTTGGCTACCACGATAAAAAATACAACGCATATTACAACCAGTAAAATTAAAAACTTTTTGGAATTTGAATAAATCTCTTTGTTCATTTATTTCTAAACCTCCTGATTCTTTTTACTATTTAATTCTACACCAAAAGCAAACATTGCAAAATCATATTTCACAGGATCCTCAGGGCAGAATTCTTTTAATTTGTTCGTAAGTTCAATTACAGCCTTAAAATCATTACTTTTTCTTGTAAGCAGCCCCATATTTCTTGACACTCTTCCGACATGGACATCGAGAGGAATCAACAAGTCTTTCGGCTCCATAAACTTCCAAATACCCAAATCCACAACAGAATGTCTTACCATCCATCTTAGAAACATGTTCATACGCTTCATTGCACCGCCGTTATGCGGATTTGGAATCATGTGGTAAAACCCTTGACCTGCGGATTTTGGGGCAAGTGAGTAAAAATAATCTACAACCGTTTGTAAAAAATTATCCTGAGAAAAACCGTAAGCAAAAAGCTCCTCCAGCCCTTTTGCCTCTTTATATAATTTATTAAGAATCTCAAACACAGGGATAATATCACTGTCCTTAGAAAAGCGGTATTCAAAGCCTTTGAGATTAGAAAAGTCACCATTCTTAACATAGTTTGTAATATCATTATCAGCTTTCAAGAATAATTCATCAAGTTTTTTGATAAACATTTTCCTGTTTCCGTAAGCGAATAATGATGCTAAAAACCCGCCAAGTTCCGCATCTTCTTTTTTCTTAAATCTATGAATAAATTGAACAGGATCATCTTTAATAAAGTCTTCTGTCTCGTATTTTTGAGCCAAACGGTCTAATTCTTCTTTTGTAATCATCTTAAAGCCTTAAAAAACTCTTCTAATATTTTATTACACTCATCTTCCTGTATTCCACCATACACTTTAATTTTTGAATTTGCAAGTTTTTGTAACTGCAGCACTGATTCTAAGGCGCCATACTGAGTATTATATGCCCCAAAATAAACAGCACTGATTCCGGATTGAATAATTGCCCACGCGCACATTGGACAAGGCTCAAGCGTAACATACATCTCACACCCATTAAGCCTCGATGTTTTTAATTTATTCTGCGCCTGTTTTATTGCGAGAATTTCTGCATGAGCAGTTATGTCATTATCGGCTTCACGCCGGTTTGAGGCAGATGCAATAATTTCTCCGTCCTTTTTTATAACACAACCTATCGGTACATCAATTTTACACTTTAAAGCTTCATTTATTGCATTATCCATAAACAATTTCCACAAAGACACTTAAAAGATGTTAGTTCCAGCAAATTCTCGTTTGCCGGCAGATTATTTACCCCTCACCCCAGACCTCATCATCATAGTATCCGAGTTCCAGATGTCCTATAATTACGGTATCACCATTTTTAAGCCCATGTTTATGAAGCTCATCAAAAACACCCATACCTTTCATGATATTCTGAAGCCTTATAACTTGTTCGGTATTTCTTGCATCTGTTACTTTAGCAAGACGGTTAATTTTCCCGCCAGAGACAATATAAGCATCTTTTGCAGCTTTTATAATCTCAAAAGAGCTGTCGTCATTGTCATAAGCTCCTGTATCTTCTTCTATATCCAAATCAAATACAGGTTTCGGGATTTCATCAACCTTTTGTGATACAAAGTGCAATAACTCATTTACACCCTGCTTTGTTACGGCAGAAATCGGGAAGATATCGGACGCTAATGGAGTAAAATCTTCTATATACTTATCTAAATCCTCCCCGGAGATTGAATCTATCTTATTAAGCACCAGAATTTGATATAAATTTCCAAGAGCTTCCGAATGCTTCTTGAGTTCATTATTAATAATTTTATAATTCTCAACAGGATTTTGAACAGTCAAATCCACAATATGGATAAGGAATCTGCACCTTTCAACGTGGCGCAGGAATTCGTGTCCCAAGCCGATTCCTTCGCTTGCACCTTCAATAAGCCCAGGAATATCAGCTATTACATAAGATCCTTCATCATCTTTTTTTACAACCCCGAGATGCGGCACCAGAGTTGTAAACGGATAATCTGCGATTTTTGGTTTTGCAGAACTTACGGCGCTTATAAATGTTGATTTTCCTGCATTTGGCATACCCAAAAGTCCTACATCAGCAATTAGTTTAAGTTCTAATTCAAGAACACGCTCAATTCCGGGCTCACCAGGTTCGCAGAACTGCGGAGCTCTTTTTTGTGCGGTTGCAAACCGTGCATTACCTCGTCCGCCGCGTCCGCCCTTTGCAATAAGGACAGTTTGCTCATTCTCTGTTAAATCAGCAATTATGTTTCCTGTTTTTGTATCTCTGACAATTGTTCCTACAGGAACTTTTATATACAAATCTTTTGCACAAGCTCCGTGCATACCTTTAATTCCGCCATTTTCTCCAGCAGGAGCTTTAAAAACAGATTTAAATTTAAAATCCAAAAGAGTAGACATATTTTCATCAGCGACAAAAAATATATCGCCTCCTCGTCCGCCGTCACCGCCGGCAGGGCCGCCCTTGTCTACATATTTTTCACGTCTCCAGGCAACCATACCGTTTCCGCCATGGCCTGAGATTACCCTAATCTTTGCTTTATCTAAAAATTTCATAATGATTTGTGACCTTAACTACTTTTATTTGTATTATAATGCTACTATGAACAAAATTAAAAATACATTATTCAGTAACAAACCTGTAACATTTGATGAAAATTCACTTATTATGGCTATAGAATCAAGCTGTGATGAAACGGCCTGTGCTATTGTAAAAGGCGGACGCGAAGTTCTTGCAAATGTTGTAGCGTCTCAAATAAAGATTCACGAAGAATACGGCGGTGTAATTCCGGAAATTGCAGCCAGAGAACATCTGGAAGCTATTAATGTTGTAATTGATGAGACATTTAAGCAGGCCGGTCTAAAAGGCAA
>CALURX010000034.1 GCA_944323265.1 Candidatus Gastranaerophilales bacterium | reverse complement strand
TTCATGAGCGAATTTAAGTTTAATTATGATTTTTTAAAGAAAAACGCAACACCCGGCAGCTGGCGCCGCGGTTATGAATATTTTCAAAAGGATATGATTCTGGAAGCATATCCTGAAAAAAACTTTTTCAAAGGTAAGGTAAAAGGAAATTATCAGGACTTTTATGCTACGGATTTAATCTTTAAAAAGAATAAAATTGAAGCCAGATGCAACTGTCCTCTAAAAGAGGAATGGTGCAAACACGCTGTTGCGATAGGGCTTAAAGCCATTGAAGACGGCGCGTATGAAAAGTGGATGTACGAAAAATACGAAGTTGTGCCGGATACATCGGATACAGACACTGCTCTTAGAGAAAAGCCAAAAGGCAGCTATATATTCCACTTCAACCCTAAAAGGCGGCAGAACTTTTTCTCTATTCTGGTTAGAGACAGGTCTACAAATAAAATCGTACGCTCGCTTGAAAGCATTTTAAGGGTGCTTATTGAACTTCAAAAAACAACCCCGGATTTTACTCTAAACGATGCGCAAAAAAATGAATTAGCACTTTTCCAAACAATGCTTAAAATCGCTAAGCAGGACAAAAAAGCCGGATGGTACGATATTCCGATTACTAAATTCGCTCCGGTATTTCCTTTAATGGCAGATTTGGAAGAAGTTCTTGACGAAAAGACTAAAGAACGTATTGAATTCAGAAATGATGTTTGGGAGTTGAATCTCGATGTTTCTACGACCAACCTTAACGGCGGGACAAACATTGTTCTGGAACTCTTCTGGACAAGACCTGATAAGGAAGGAATTTACCCATTTGAAGAGGTTAAGTATTTTTCAAGACAAATTAAATGGGGAAGGTATAAAAATATTATTTTCCCGATTAATATCGCAATGAACGAACTTCCGCAAAGTATCATAAAATCGACTTTTACAGACTTAAAAGAAGCTGACGGCGGTAAATTTGTATATGAAGAACTTCCGCATTTGAAAGAAATAATGAATGTTACTATTGCGGAGAATATCAGCAAGCTTCTTTTAGACCATAAACCGCCTCTAAATGTTGTCAGTCTTGGTATCGATTATGACCAATCGCTTAAGGCATCTTTGGAATTTGACTATTCAGGCGTCAGAGTTCCTTATACAAAAAGTAAGGACAAGTCGCCTTATATTTCAGTAAAGAGCCAAGAAGAAGACGGACTTGTTTATTGGATTAAAAGAGATTACGAACACGAGCAGAGCGCATATAATATGCTTCTTGCCTGCAAATTTGTTCCGATGCAGACGAACAACCTTGCTTTAGAAAAAGAAAATGCAATTGATTTTTATAACTACTATATCCAGCAGGCCGGCGAGGGTTGGAAGTTTGAAGAAAAAGATGACATGAATTTCTTTAAGCTTTTAAAAGAACCGTTCAAGATGTGTGCTAAGATTGATTTTTCAGAAGAGTCTGCCGATAGTATGGAAATCCAGCTTTACGGTCAGGTGGGCGATGAGATTATCAATTTTGACGATATTTATGAAACAATTCAAAGCGGAGAAAAGTACGCTCGCGTAAGGAGTTTGGGTTTTGTTGAATATCCGGCTCAAAATATTTATCAGGTAATGCGTTCATTCAACTCTTTTGATGCTTACAGAAACAACGATAATACTTTCCTTGTTAAAACTTATCGTGTAGGTTTGATTACGGAGCTTCAAAACCAGGGATTTGAACTTGTTATGAGTGAGAAGTTCCAGAAATTCTGGGAACAGATTTCTACCTTCTCAACCACATCAGACGGAGTTGAACTTCCTAAAGGCGTTAATGCTGAATTCAGAGAATATCAGGTTAAAGGTTTCCATTGGTTGTGGTTCTTGTATCAGTACGGATTAAACGGAATTCTGGCCGATGATATGGGGCTTGGTAAAACATTACAGGCATTGAGCCTTCTGCAGAAGGCCAAAGAAGTTGACGGGCCTATGCCGACTCTGGTTATTGCTCCGACAACGGTTGTATTTAACTGGGAAGCCGAAATCCAGAAATTTACACCGGAGTTAAGCTGTCTCAAGCTTTCCGGAGCAGACAGAAAAACTTTATTCAAGCATATTCCTGAGTACGATATTGTAATTACAAGTTACGCGCTTGTAAGACGCGATATTGCTAAGCTTAAAAAGTATAATTTCAGATATATTATCTTGGATGAATCTCAGAATATTAAAAACGCAATATCACAGACAGCACAGGCAGTTAAGGAGCTTCAATCAGAACATAAGCTTGCACTATCAGGAACTCCGATTGAAAACAAACTTGAAGAATTGTGGTCAGTATTTGACTTCCTCATGCCGGGCTTCTTGTTCAATGTTGCGGAATTTAACTATCGTTACGTTACACCGATTATGGAACGTCAGGATAAAACGGTTGAAAAACGTTTGAAACTTCAAATATTCCCATTTATCTTAAGACGTATGAAACGCGACGTTGCGAAAGACTTGCCGGATAAAGTTGAAAATATGGCATACTGCGAACTTACGGATGAGCAGAGAGACTTTTATCTTGAAGTTCTTGACAGTACAAAAGAAGAACTCTTTAAGAGTATTGAACTTAACGGTCTTGAAAAGAGCAGAATGTCTATCTTTTCAGCACTTCTCAGGTTGCGTCAGATTTGCTGCCATCCGAAGCTTTATGACAAAGACCATGTTAAAGGCGTCATGAAGTCAGGTAAGTTTGAATACTTAAAAGGTATGCTGGAGCAGATTATTCAGGAAAAACACAGAGTTCTTCTGTTCAGCCAATTTGTAGATATGCTTGATATTATTAAGGGATGGCTCGAAAGAGAAGGCATACCTTATGAATATTTAACAGGTAAAACCAAAGACAGACAGGCTGCTGTTGAAAACTTTAACAACAATCCGAATATTCCGATATTCCTTGTAAGCTTGAAAGCCGGCGGTACCGGTTTGAACCTGACAGGAGCAGATTACGTAATCCACTATGACCCATGGTGGAACCCGGCTGTTGAAGATCAGGCTACAGACAGAGCTTACCGTATCGGACAAACTAAAAAAGTATTTGTATACAGACTTATTACTAAAAATACGGTTGAAGAAAAGATTCAGAAAATCAAAGGACGCAAGCGCGACCTTGTTGACAGCGTAGTTTCTATTGACAGAAATATTACAAAATCTCTTACAATGGAAGATATTAAAGATATCTTCTCTGTAGACTAAATTATTTTATTAAACCGTTCATTAATCTAAGCTTTGTGATGCGCGCGTCAAAAATTTCTTTGAAATTATCACTTAAGCCTAACAATTGCCTTTCATTGGAGTTGATATTTTTATACAAATTCTTCATTGCTCCAATGTACTTATTAGTAAAATTAGTTTCATCCTTAAGATACATATGTGAGAGTATAGGCGGAGCTTTAGGTTCATTAGGATTTATAAGATAATTTAACACAACGGCAAGATCTGTTCTATGCAAGCCAAGAAGACAGGCCATATAATATTTACCTCTATCCATCAATTCAAAAAATTTAAGTAAATTTTCAAGAAAATTTTTATTCTCCAGATTCCTCTCCTCCATTGACAACTTGGATGCAAGAGGCGGGGTGAAGATTGGCATATTAACCTTGAGTTTAAAATTAAAATAATCTAAGCCGTTTTCATAACACTTTTGGGCATAATCAGAATCCGTGTTGGCTTCGGCACGCAAATCAATAATTGTTTCAATACCAGACTCTTTCAATTCTTTTAATATTTCCGGCTTTTGGTTTGCAAGAGTTACACCTCGAATAGAGTTTGAATCAATTAACCTGAAATGAGAAATATTTAGTGCCTTTATTCTGGCAATATCAACTCCGCCTGTTGTCTTAACAAACTCATCAATATGCAAAGGTTTGCGTACAGGCATATGAGAATCAGGGCCTTTAAAATTTAACGGTTTTACTGCAGGTATGCTTAAAATCTTCATACTCAATAAAAACCGCTAAAAATATTTTTTGCTATTTTTCTTTAACAATCATAAAAGATTTAAGAGCCCTGCCGGTTCCGCCGCCTTCTTCATTTGAAACTACATTAATTTTCTTGTAATTCAAAGAAGTAGAGCTTCCGCCATCAAACGCCATAGCATTATCAAGCTCATATTTCAAACACAAATCTCTTGCCTCATAAATATCCATAGGATGTTCGTTTGTAACAATAAAGATATGCATTTCCTGCTTTCCTTTATTTGTCTTTATCCCGACAATAGTCCTCGGAGTTTTATGTAAGACAGATGCAGTTTCTCTTATTACATTCCCCTCAGCATCTTTTACAATAAAGAATTCTTCCTCAAGCCTCAGGTTTGGTACAAGCTGAGGTCCGCCTTGCGCAGATGTTATTATAGAGCACAAAAAATCTACTTTAGAATTGTGAGGAGCTATCTCATACTTAAGCTTTCCGTCGCAATCCATTATTCTAAATTCAGACCTATTCAATATCTTCTGCAAATTAAGACGCATAATAGGATTGTTCATAAGATTTTCATTAAAAATAGGATCCTCTACTGTCTGCGTATCATTAACTATATATGATATTGATTTTTGATTTACAGGATCAAAGAAGCCGGCATTAATCGTCAGCAATGATGCAGACTTATTATGCGCCTCCTTATTTGTTATAAGACTTGGTGACGATACGAACTCTATTTGCTTCATTATCTTATCACCGGTAAGCACAATGTGATAGATTCCATCCTCATAAGTCATATTGATAGGTCCAGCAAAAGCTGCCCCCATAAATAATACTAAGCTCAAAAATACCCAAAATTTTTTCATCATAAGTCCCTCGATTTGTAAAACGCTATTATTGCACACAGAAACGCACCCGGCGGGAACGCTGCCGTTATAAACGGATGAAGCACACCCTTTTCTGCCAGCAAGTCAAAGAATGGCAGAGTTATATAGTAAACAAAAATACACCCGATTGCAATTGTAAACCCGATTAATCTCTGTTCACGAGGCTTGCTAAAGCCAAGCAAGCATCCCATTACAGCTAAGAGTACACAAACAAACGGATGGAAAAACCTTTGAAGATATTTGTTAAACATCAGTCTGTAGTCTTCATCAAGATTCTCTTTTTTAAGTAAGCTGACATAATGCTTCAAATCTTTGTTATTAATATCACGGTCGCGCTTGGTTGAATTTATCATAATAGTATAGGCATCTTCTGCAGCCTCACCGTTAAGAATATCAACTCTGTCTTTTTTTGTAATTCTTTTAAAAATACCCTCTTCATTAATATCATACGAGGTTACATCATTCAGCACCCAGCTCGGCTTGCCATTTGAATCAGCCCCTTTATGTCCGACCTTTGCCACAAGAATATTTTCCAAGCCATGCAAATCGTCAAAAACCTGCTTGGAGAAATTCAATACAATAACATCCGTCATCTCATCTTCAAAAAATCTCGAGACAATAACCGCCTGCTCAGGATGATTATTCTCATCCTTCTTAGTATAAATATACTGTGTAAGCATACTTCCGCCTCTTATTTCCTGCAATTTCTGGCAGGAATACGGAATCCATTTATCATAAGTTACAAAACATAAATACGTAACAATAAGACTCAATACAAGAACAGGAGCCAGAATTCTTCCAAAAGACATACCGACGGCTCTGAATATTGTAAGCTCAGAGTCCTTACTAAGCTTATCAAAAGTAAACAAAGAGCCCAGCAAAAGCCCTACAGGGAAAGCTTTACCAAAGATTTTCGGAAGCTCATACACAAGAACAAGAACGCCTGTTTTTACAGTATATTCATGCGCAAGAATTTTCTTTATTGTATTCAGAAGCATCTCCGGCGCTATCCATACAATTGTAAACAACAATATTGCAACAATTGTCGTAATTAAAACCTGAGTAAAAATATACCTGTCATATACCGTAAAAAGTTTCTTCATTCTACAGTTTGAAATCCTTTCCTAAATAAAATTCTTTAGCAACAGGATCATTCGCAACATCAACACTCCTACCCTGAATCTTAATTTTACCGTCAAAAATTACATACGCCCTGTCTGTAATCGAAAGCGTAGCCTTCGGGTTGTGGTCCGTAATCAAAACGCCAAGTCCCTTTTCTTCGGAAATCTTTCTGATATTATCCTTAATCTCGCCGATTGCAATAGGGTCAATACCGGCAAACGGTTCGTCCAGAAGCATAAAATCAGGACTTGCAGCAAGTGCTCTTGCGATTTCAACACGTCTTCTTTCTCCGCCTGAAAGCGCTACTGCCGGAGCTTTTCTTAATTTCATCACACCAAATTCAGTCAGGAGTTCTTCCAGTTTCTGTTTTTTCTCATCAACCGTCAGCTTGTCATTCATCTCCAACACAAGTTTAATATTATCTTCTACAGTCAGTTTTCTGAAAATAGAGTTTTCCTGCGGTAAATATCCGATACCAGCCTTCGCCCTTAAATTCATAGGCCAAGCAGTAATGTCCTTGCCGTCAATATAAACATTTCCGGTATTAGGCTTAACCAAACCGACAATCATATAGAATGTTGTTGTTTTCCCCGCACCATTCGGTCCCAGAAGACAAACGACCTCACCTTTATCCATAAAGAAAGATACATCGTTTACAACACTCCTATCGCCATATATCTTAACCAGATTTTTCGCTTCTATTCTCATCTATGCTCCCCGCTGTTTACTTTTAATATGATACAACAAAAGTCCGGCTGTATAAATTGCATAAAAGCAATTGTAAACTTTTGTTAAGATATTATTAAAAAATATCAATTTTAGAAAAGAGAAATACTTTATTTATATGTAAGGTAAAAAGGTTAGTTAAAACAATTTTGTAGGAGGTCATTATGTTACCCGGCATAACAGGAATAGGTTATGGTCCATATACAAGTCCGTTAGGAATGTACGGTCTTGGAGGCGGAGGAACATTCAGCGCTTATGGTGATCCTGCTAGTATGGGATATTATTCACCGTATGGGATGATGGGAATGTCCGGAATGATGGGGTATTATCCTGCATTTATGGGTCAAATGAACCAGGTTTATCAAAATATTGAAAAAACACAGTTACAGCATACCGGCGATATGCATGAATTATTGCTGAAAAATCAAACCAGAGCATTTACGGAACAGGATAGAGCTATTTTCGAAAAGGCAATGGTAGATGCCGGTGTAAACCACGGTATTGAGAACCTTTCCAAAAAGATAAAAGAAGGCGATCAAGACGGTATCTGTGAAGAATTTGATAAATTAAAACAAACTCTTTACCAGAAATACGGTGATTACTTCAAAGCAAATAGCGATGTAATGAATCCTTCTGATAGTGTAAATCAGTTTATTGAAATATTATACGGAAAGATACGTTCTCAGCAGGAAGGCAAAATCGTAGATTTAAGAAGCGATATCAAAAAATATGGTGAATCAGCGTTTGAGCATGGATTCTGGAAAAATCTTCACGGCAAAGATTACCATGACAAATATACAGAAGAAACAATGAGTTACTTATTCGGCACATCAATAGATAACAAAGCCGGTAAAGACAGAATGGAAAAACTCGGCGGAACCGTCGAGAGTGCAGTAGAATATGCAGCAGCTCCGGTAGTAGGTGCTTTGGCAGGTGCAGGTGCTGTGACTACAGCAGCAGGGCTTGGCAAAATGTTATCACCAGACTGTATAAGTAAACATATCACTTGGAACGGTTTTAAGAAAGCCGGCAAAGTTGGAGCCTGGGTTGGTGCAGGCCTCGCACTCTTAGGTGATATTTGGTGGCAAAACTCAAGAGCATAACAAGGAATCCTCCTATTAATCCTTTATCTTATAAAAGCCGATTCTAATTAGAATCGGCTTCTTTGATGTAAAACTCCTTGACAATTTATATTGATATTTTAAGATATAATATGTGACCCAATGGGGCGTCGCCAAGTGGTAAGGCAGCTGGTTTTGGTCCAGCCATCTCGGAGGTTCGAATCCTTCCGCCCCAGAATTATAGAACAAGAAAACCCTTTGACTTATTCATCAAAGGGTTTTCTTATGTCGTAGCTTAGGTTTTGACCATCTAAATAAAATTTTTACGTTTTACATCAATTTTCGAACTTTTGAATAATGAATAAGAGCGAGAAGCCACATCCAACAAGTATTTTACAGTAATTTCAAAATCATCTTTCAATAGAAGCAATGCTTATAAGAGCTAAAAAAATAGGAATACTTTCGCCATATCAATATCAATATCTAATCAGACAATATGCAGCCAAACATTGGCGAACAAATGAGCTATACGATAATGATTTAATTTTGTTTGAGCCTATGGTATTGAAATCTGCTACAAAATTATTATTGTCAAATAATAATTGGACTGGTAACCAATTTGTTGAAAATTTTTATTCTTTATATAACATAAGTCTACCAATTTCTGAAATTGAATATCTTTTAAATTTGGATTCTGGAGAATTAGAAAATACTTCTAAAAAAGAAGATTTAATTTCTTTAAAATAATAAATTTTATGGTGCATGCATAAAAACAGTAAAAAATATAAAACCTGTAAAATCAGTAAAAACAATAAAAAACAAAAAATCTATAAAAAGTTTTATGGGTCATTATGGGTCATGGATAAATTTTTATTCAGATTCCCATACTGAATATTTAGTTGTTTTACCTTCTCCAGTTTTATGCAAAATTCCAAGTTTAAGCATTAAAGCTAAATCTCTTTTGCTTGTTTCTCTTGTTGCTCCGGTTATCTCTTGATATTCACTATTTGATATTAACCCTTTTTCTTTAATGGTTGATAAAGCTTTATTTTGTCTTTCATTAAGCTGTGCAAATTCTTTTTTGAACTTAACTGAAAAGCCTCCACATTCTTCAATAAATTCAGGTTGCGGTATAATCTCTTTTCTACAAGCATTCATAATTCTATCAATGCCGGACCCAAATTTTTCAATAAAACCAGCTCTATAAAATATACTTGCAATTAAAGGATTTCTGGTTTTTGATGGGTGAGAAGTTTTTAAATTTTCTACAGTTAAATCATCAACAAGTTCTCCAGGATTATAAAACCATAACCAATCTTTAAATATTTTTATTTGAATAGATGATGTTTTATCGAAATAATCTCTATGAACTATTGAATTTAATAGGGTTTCACGAATAGCACTTAACGGATAATCCCAAATTTCTTGTCTTTCTGATGTTTTACCTGTTATTGAATATTTTACATTTATAGCAAATTTAATAGCTTCTTCTGCTTTTGTAACTTGTTCAAACAAATTCCCATCAATAAGCTTATCAGAAATAATTATAGTCGCATCATTTCCTTTAAAAGCTCCAACTCTTATATTGGCATTAATGAAATATTTTTGAGGATTTTTACCAAATAATAAAATTCCAGCATTAGTAATTTTATTATCAATGATTAATCCCAATTTTTCTAAGATTGATTCTATAGTTTCGTTATCCGGTATTGAGGGTAATCTTCCTGTTGAAATTCCGTATTTTACAAATTCTCTAACCGTATTTTCATCTATATCTTCTGTTGTAAAACTGCCTGTTTGCGACTCCCAACTAATACCTTCAAGTAGTCTTTCTCTAATCTCATTTTGAGGCATTACTCTTGTTGTATTGCCTATTCTTTTATAATAAATGTTTTTATAAGCAATGAGATTATTGGATTTTTCGACATTAACAAGTAAAATTTCTTTGCCTTCTCTGTTTTCAACTTCTATTTTTGGTTGAATCCCCAAGCAATCTATAATCTGGTTTATAACACCTTCTTGTTGACCATTAAAACCTTCAATAGATTTATCATCTCTAACACCTAAAAGAATACAACCGCCATCAGTATTTGCAAAAGCAGATAAAGATTTAAAGAAATTATCGTTTACGTTTTCTTTAAATTCTATTGTGCTACATTCGTTTAATGAGGATATATCTATAGGTGAATTATAGCATAAAAAAGGCTTAAAATAATTCTTTAAATGTTCTGAAATAATCCATCAAGTCAAGTACATCAAAATAGTAATCAGTTCGGATTTTGTTAATTACTTCCAGTAATATAATAAAAACGACCTGTTACAAACAGGTCGTTTTTATTAATTAATTTATCTTAACCGATCAACAGCACTATGTTCAATATATAAATAAGTATTATCACTGTGTTGCTCTTGAAAAGGGATAGTATAATTGTCTCTACACACCCAAGGCTCTCCAGGCCATGGGGTTCTTTCGTCAATAGATTCACTTACTATTGCCTCTCCTGCTTTCACATCCATCCAGTATTGTATAACATATTCATCTTCACTAGTATACCATTGTCCACCATGATGCTCTGACCGTATCTCCTCTCCAGTCTCAGTATTCCAATAGTAACGGCAGTTGCGCTTAAAAAAAGTAAAAGAGCTTGCAGGAGGATAGTCAAAGCGAAATGTATGCACGCCTTTCCTATCATCCCACTCAATAGTAATAAAACAATTTATTATAAGCCCATTATATGTATCTCCACAAGCATAAGATGTAGGCTCTGTACCATTATCTTCTTGAGCCTCAGAAGTATTACCATTATTACTTCCCTGATTTCCCATTCCATTATCTCCTGAACCAGAGCTTTCATTATAAGTCTCTACGCAGGGTTGGTATTGAAAAGTTTTAAGCTGTGCATCTAAATTTACAGCAACAGTCCCTTCTGTTTTCTGATTTTTGTTTTTTAGGTATGACTTTCTGGTGTTTATATACATCAATCCCATAGGATCTGCAGGGATTACTCTGCCGTCTGCCGATACCATAAACTTAAACCTGTCGGGAGCTTTACAACTTGAAGTGTTATAAATACAGTTTGAAGACTTTTTTGATGAATCTACATCAACATATATATCAGTCTGATAGGACGCTGTGCCTAATGACGCAGTATTAATTTGCGGAACTACCCACCATTCCATACCGTTAGCAGTAGTAAAAGATTTTTTTGAATTAAAATCATTGTCAAAACTTCCCTCGGCAAAGTCATATACAGCATC
This sequence comes from Candidatus Gastranaerophilales bacterium, assembly GCA_944323265.1. Classification (GTDB taxonomy): domain Bacteria; phylum Cyanobacteriota; class Vampirovibrionia; order Gastranaerophilales; family Gastranaerophilaceae; genus CAG-196. The sequence continues at coordinate 10,711 of CALURX010000034.1, read as the reverse complement.
AGAACAAGTATTTGAATCAGTATTCATCGTGAACGCCAGCAGACTGCAAAGTTTTTTATCTCCTTCATAATTAGAACTTCTAAACTTTTTATTAATAGGTTTAGAAGTATTTATAAGCGGATGTTCACTGCATCCAATAGTTTCGCTTCCGGAGTTAATACATGCGGGATAGAGAGAAGTGTCCGAGGCAAGCATTCCTATACTTTTGCTCAATTCATCATATACTTTTAAATACATTATTTTTGTTTTATCAGGCATTAAACCGTTAATTACCGGAAGTATCACGGCTGCAAGAATTCCTGTTACTCCCAAAACTATAAGTAATTCTGCTAATGTAAAGCCTCGCCTCTCCATATCTTTTGCTCCTATTCTAAGTTTTTTCCAATGTGTGAGACAATGTAACACAATACCTATTGTGTTACATGTGCTACGCACGTAGACATTGGGGCGGCTCAAAAGTCTTATTACAAAAAGATTATAGCACTCCCAACCCGCCTTTAGGTCTCTAATACTAACTTATATGTATTACTTTAGGGGTGATGCTGATATGTTAGGCATTTAGGTGATATTAATTTTAGAGAGAAACAAACATATTATATTAGTATTTTTTTATCTATGGCAAATGGCTAACTTCACAAAATCAGTAAAATATGGTATTACAGACTGCATAAAACTAATGTAACACAATAGGTATTGTGTTACCTAAATATAGGAGCTTAAGATATGAAAAGATGAGGATTCACTTTAGCAGAATTACTAACGGTTCTTGCAGTTACAGGCATAGTTGCGGCAATTATACTTCCTGCAATAGAGGGTTTGATGCCGGATAAGACTAAGATAAATTATTTGAAAGCTTATGATGAATTAGGAAAAAGTATAAAAGCATTAACATCTGATTCAACAATATTTCCAGTTATGCTAAAAAATGGAGATGTAGATATAGATGTAAGCAGTCTTCATCTTCTTAATAATACAAAGCCATTGAAGCATCCATTCCATGATGATAAGTATTCAGGAGATAAAAAACTTTGTAACCTTATAGGTATAAAAAGTTCTTGCTTTATGCAAGGACTTTTTCGTAAGACCTATTGAAAATTATTTTGCATTTGAAAATATGCACTGTATAATTTTATAGTGGAGAGATTAGAAAATGACAGACAATTTATACACACTTTCCGAAATAGCAGATAAAAGGTTTTCGCACGGCGAAGATATTCCGCAAAATATTATTGATGGAATAAGAAAAATCGTTGCAGAAGGCGGATTTATCGGTATGGCGCAGATTAATCCGATTGCGGGGAATATTGAATATAACGCAAAAAAAATTGCAAAGTATATAAAATATGCCTGCAAAATAGGCCTTGATATGGTAGTATTTCCGGAACTTGTGTTAATGGGTTATCCTATAGAAGATACAATTGACAGGCATCCTGTTATTGTTGATGAAAATATTAAGTGGCTCAAAGGGCTTGCAAAAATTACTGTCGGAACAACAGCTTTAGTTGGGTTTGTTGAGCCCAGAAAAAAAGATGCGGAAGGTAAGAAGTATTATAATTCGGTTGCGATTTTAAAGGACGGAAAAATCGAGGGAATAGTTAGAAAATCATTGCTTCCGAACTATTCTGAATTTAACGATTACAGATATATAGAACCATCTCCTGTGGTTGGTGTGCAGCCGGCAGAGACACTCGGAAAGTTTGATAAGGATTCTGTAAAAGAAGGCTCCAAGTTGTTTGAAAAATACGGCATTTCAATTTGCGAAGACTGCTGGAATAACAAAGAATTTTTCGATAAGCATCTTTATGAAAAGGATCCTATAGAGGAGCTGGCGTGTGAGAAGCCTGAAATTTTTATCAACTGTTCTGCGTCTCCAACCAGAGCAAAAAAAGAGCAGCTTAAGCACAATATGCTTTCTTTTATTGCAAACAAATATAAAACTCCGATAGTGTACGTTAATCAAGTCGGAGCTATTGATAACAGTTCTTTTGACGGCTCAAGCAGGGTATTTAATTCTGATGGTGAACTTATTGCAAGAGCCAAATCTTTTGAGGAGCAGTTTCTTATTGTTAATCCTTCAAAAAATATCGGGAAAATTTATCCGCTTACAAAGGGGCTTGATAAATCACTTACAGAACAAAAGGTCTTTACTCTGGAGTACGAATCCGATTTGGAGCGTACGTATAAAACCATTATTCAGGGTATAAGAGACTACTTCAAAAAATGCGGATTCAAACGTGCGGTGCTAGGTCTATCCGGCGGATTGGATTCAACTGTTTGTGCGGTACTCCTTGCAGATGCAATAGGAAAAGAGAATGTTTTTGGGATTTCTATGCCGTCAAAGATTACGAGTAATGAAAGCCGCTCGGACGCAGAGGAGCTTGCGCATAACCTCGGGATTAATTTTACGGAAGCCTCAATTAAACCGATGGTTGATACTACAACAGAATGTTTGGATAAATTGTTTGAAACAGTAGCAGAAAAGTGGGATGGCAGATATAAAACCCCCTTTACGCCGGATAATATTCAGGCTCGCTCAAGAGCTATGTTTTTGTGGGGAATAAGCAATGAATTTGCGTCCTGTATTCCTATTGCAACCTCCGATAAGTCAGAACTTTATATGGGCTATGCGACGATTAATGGAGATATGTCAGGCGGGTTTGCGCCGATTGCAGATGTTCCTAAAACAAAGCTGTTTGCTTTTGCCCGCTGGATGAACGCTAACAGAGAAGTTAAAAATGCTATACCTGAGGCTATTATCCTCAAAAAACCGGGAGCAGAACTTGCAATTGACCCTAAGACAGGGAAGCCTTTGATTGCGGAAGACGCGCTTATGCCTTATGAATTCCTTGATGAAATAATCTGGCGTGTTGAGAATAAAAACGAAGGGTATCAGGATTTAATCAAGACTGAATTTTTGTACGAAAAGCATAATCCGATATCGATTGAGCAAAAAACAGAATGGATTGATAAATTTTTCAGAAGAATGTCTACAGCCTTATATAAATGGTCGATTCTTCCGCCGTCTGTTATTGTTGAATCCCGCTCAATTAATAAATATGACTACAGACAGCCTATTACGTCTTCTAAAATCAATTATAAAGGTGTAGAGGATTCTTATATAAGCTCTATCTTAAAAGAAGATTAGAATTAAGATGCTTAAGCTGGCGTTTCATCTCCTCTGCCTTATCATTAAGGCTTTCACGCCTGTAAATCTCCATTGCGATTTTGTAATTATCTTCTGCCTCTTTTTTGTACTCCGGATTGTCATACCCTGACATTAACTGTAAGGTTTGCGCGAGAAGTACATAAGCCTCCGGTTTATTAGGATTAATACTTATTGCTGCTTCAAAACACTCCTTTGAGTCAATTATGTGGCCTTCTATATGGTTTTTGTACCCTTCAAGAATTTTCATCGGATATGCAAATAAATTCTGCTTGTCAAAGATTGATAGTTCCAAAAGAAAACAGATTTCCATTAAATCTCTTTCTTCATACATATCTGTGAATCTAAAATGAGAGATAAAATATTTAGGGAAAACCGAATCAATTTTTCTTAATATTTCATTTTCTTTTTCCGGCTGATTTGCAAGTCCATAGATATTTGATTCTTTTAAGAGTTTAATAGGATTGTCTCTATCAATCATATCGATTACACCGAGGAGCTTCAAACCTTTTGCAAGCTCATCTTTTGCAAGCACCTGGGCAACTTCCTGAAACAAAAATTGTATAGCTTTATACTTGTTATCTTCAAATAAATCCATAACATAATCTTTGGCGGGTTTTTCCTGAGAAGAATACACAAGAGATAAAAATTTAATCCGCTTTACCTCAAAATTATTCTCATCCCATTCCAAAATTACATTAGCATCAAGAAGTGCTTCATAGAAGTTTGCTATCTCAAAATTGAGAAACATCCTTTCATAATACGCTTTTGTTTTTTGCGCGCAGTGCGTAATTATATACGTAAAATCAGAGTACGCATCATCAAGCATAAGGAGCTTATGACATAACTGACCGCGTTTGAGAAATGTTTCGGATGGCTTATACTCTTCTCTTATTAAAAAATTGAGTTTTTCCAGAGCCAAATCGTAATTTTTCTCTGCGATACATTTATCAACAGATTTGAAACACATTAAATATTTTATATTATCTAACATAATCGTTCCTACATAATATTATGTATCATAAAATTTACATAATGACGAGTGGCAACTTGGCTAAATAAGTTTTAACGCCTGTCTAATCTCCCTTAAGGCAGTTGATATTTCTCTGTTAGTGTTTAATTCTTTTTTGATTTTTTCATATCCGAACATTATGGTTGTATGTTTTTTATTATAAAATTTGGCAATATTAACAAAGCTCTGGTTTGTAATTTCTCTGCATAAGTATATTGAAATGTGCCTTGCAATAGAAACCTTCTGGCCTCTTGCAGTACCTTTTATATCATCAACATCTACTTCATAATAAGCAGCTGCTACGCTTACTATTTTTTCAAAATCGATACTATCATCGCATTCTCCGCACTTAAGTATCTCTTTTGCAAGTTTGAGGGACAATTTTTGCTCCATCATTTCTGCGTACGCACAAACCTTGGTAAAAGCTCCTTCAAGCTCCCTTACATTTTTTGTAAAGTTCTTGGCAATATACATTAAGGCACTATCTTCAAATTCCAAATCATTTTCAACTGCAAGTTTTTTGATTATCTCAAATCTTGTTTCCAAATCCGGAGGCGTTAATTCAACCATAAGCCCCATCTCAAAACGAGAACATAGAGCCGATGTTAATGTCGGAATTTCCTTTGGTAATCGGTCGGATGTTATGACAATCTGTTTTCCTTTGTTATAAAGGCTGTCAAAAGTGTATTGCAGATTATCCATTGTCTTAATCTTGGATTCGATAAATTGAATATCGTCAATCAGAATAATATCAATATTCGTATATTTTTTATTGAATTTTGACATGTTTTCGATGGTATTGTTAGTTTTCCTGCTGTTAGAGATGTAATCGTTAATATAATCCTCTGTTTTTGTATACTTAACTCTCAATTTCGGATTATTAAAAATCGTGTAATGCCCGATTGCCTGCATTAAATGAGTTTTTCCGAGCCCTGAGCTACCATATATAAAAAGCGGGTTGAATTTTTTGGCAGGATTTTTTGCAACAGCCATTGCTGTTGAGTATGCAAACTTGCTGTTTTCTCCCACTACAAAATTCTCAAATTTGTATTTCAAATTCAAGTTAGAAGCGGACTGCATGTTGCTCAGATTTTCCATCGCAAGTTCTTTTAAGTTTTTTTCCGCACTTTTTTTCTGCAGCTTCTCTGTTTCTTTCTTTAAAGTCTTTGCAGCGCTTTCATCGTATATAATAACAAATCTGGAATTTTCATCTCCAGTAACCTTCTTCAGAACCTCGTTCATTTTATTGATGTGGCTGCGTCTTAATAAATCGCGCCCCATCATTTGTCCGGTTACAACGGTTAAAACGCCCTTGTCATAGCCTGAAACCTCTAGTGGGTAAACCCAGGGATGCGCATTTTCAGGCAGTACGCCCAATAACTCTTCCTTAATTTGCTCCCAAAAGCGTTTTAATTCAATACTTTCCATACAACTCTATGATTTGTGATATTGTTTCTTAAAATAAAAAGGCGACACCCGGATTCGAACCGGGGGTAAAAGCTTTGCAGGCTTCTGCCTTACCACTTGGCCATGTCGCCGTAAGAATATAATAAAATAAACATGCAAGATTTGCAAGCAAATGAAAGATATCCTGTTGGTTAGTATTTACGGCTGATATATAACAAAAACGGTCTGCCTTGAGAGCAAACCGTTTTTCTGTTTTATTATACCTTGCGCTTACGAGCAGCTTCGGATTTACGTTTTCTTCTAACGCTTGGCTTTTCGTATCTTTCGCGTTTTTTTACTTCAGATAAGATTCCGGCTTTTTGAATTTTTTTCTTGAATCTTCTAAGTGCGCTTTCGATACTTTCGTTTTCGCCAACTTTTACTTCTGCCATTTATATTTCACCACCTTTTAGCATTCAAATGTAACATTTTAATGATAAAACAAGCAAAAAAAAAACACAAGAGGTGCTGTCAGTGTCGAATGGCATGGAAATTCAGATTTGATAAATACATTTATTTTACGTATAATCAAAGTATGCGAGGAATATTTGCTGTATTATTTCTATTTATGATAAATTTATGCTGTTTTGCGGTAACTCCGGAGGAATTGTCTCAACAAGCGACAGCTTTTTACAGTGATAATAACTTTAACAAGACAATGGATTTGCTGCTGCAGATTAACGAAAAGGACAGAACTGCGCAAGATTGGCTGCTTTTAGGAAATCTTCTGGATGACAAAGGCGAAAGAGACAATGCAATTTTTATGTACCAGAAGGCTATAAATGTTGATAAGAAATTTTATAAAGCCTACTATAATCTGGCAAATAATTACGCTGATAACGGTCAGTACAATATGGCGGTTGCAAATTATAAAAAAGCGGCTTCCTTAAATAAAGAAAATCCATATGTATTCTATAATCTTGCTTGTGCTTATATTAAGCTTGGCGAATTAAACAAAGCAAAGTCAAACCTTAATAAAGCCATTATGCTAAAATCTGATGTGCCTGAATTTCATTATAATTTAGCTTATGTTTATAAACAGTTGAATAAAGAAAAGCTCGCACAGACGTATTTGGATAATTTCAATAAACTTACAGGCTCTACAAATCCTTAAATTCTTCTTCCAGCCATTCAATAAGCGGCTTGTCATCACCAAAGAAAATATCGAATTCTTTTTCAAACTTAGGACTGATTAGAAATTTTCGTGTGATATTAAATGCAGCAGGCTCACATCCGTCAATGTTTTTTCCGATAATCATTTTTTGCTCTTTGTCATGCACCTCTGCGTAATTAAGCCCGAGCTCCACACAAAATGGGATTCTTTTCTTCCCCTTATCATCATAAGAAATAAGCCCGAAAGTTCTGCAAATAACTGCCCTTGCCGGATAAACAGTACATCTGTTGTCAACCAAAAACGGACATTCATACATTTTTTCTCTTGATTTTTCAAGCAAAGAGGCAATATTTTCATTAATCTTGTCTTTTACAGAATCCTCTAAGTCATTGTAATAAAACATTAAATTAATGTATTCGAGCTCTGTCATCGGGTACTCGCCTTCTTTGCAGCAATAAGCACAGCCCTCTTTACATTTTATAAAAGGCTTTTGTGATTCAAACATCTTCGCAAGTTTCTTGTCCAGAAACTCTAAATATTCTCTAAATCTTGTTATCACAGCTTGAAACCTTTTCTTTTGGCCTTAATCTCTTCGCAGCGTTCCAATTTATTATAGAGCTGCGAGTTAATTTCTCCGCCGATAAGAATCAATATAGATGTATAATACAGCCAAACCATTAATACTGCAAAACCTCCGATAGTTCCATATACAAAGTTGTAAGTATGAAGGTTATTGATGTAAACCGAAAATCCCCAGGAACCTAATAGCCAGGAAACACAGAAAAAGAGTGTTCCGGGAAGCGCGCTTCTGCGCCTTAACTTTTCTTTTCCGCCTAAATCAGGAAGAATATAGTAATGTAAATACGCCATTAAAAATAATGCAATAAATGCAATAGGCCAGCGGATTAAGAGCATGATATTTCCGAGGTGAACAGTTAAGCCCAAATAAGTTATTAAGAATTTGATAATTACTTTACCAAAAATAATAAGGTTTATACTCAAAAAAAGCACAAGTGCATTTACAAAAACCATTACTAAAGAAAGAAGTCTTGTGTATAAAAAAGATCGGGTTTCTTCAACTTTATACGCCCTATTTAACCCCTTTAATACGATTGCAAGAGCATTTGTAGATAGAATAACTGTAATACAGAATCCTAAAGTCGCAACCAAACCTCCTTTTGTAAAGAACCAAACTTCATTTAAGACAGTTTCTATGAGGTTTAAAACATCAGTTGGTATTATTTGCTGGAGAAAAACAATAACCGGATTCATAAAAGAATGTTTACCTAACCAGCCGAAGAGTGCCGTTAAAAATAGCATGAATGGGAAAATTCCTATAACAAGCATAAAACCCATTTCAGATGCCATGCCAAAAAAATCATTTTCGACAATAGAGTTTATAATATTTCTTAGAGTTTTGAACCTATACTTGAATTTCACAGTTTAATCTCTTTTAACAATTTCTCAATAGAATCTTTAATATTTGCTTTAATAGTGCAGCCGGCAGCGAATGTGTGCCCGCCGCCACCAAAATTAGAGCAGATTTTTGCAACATCAATTCCTTTGCTTCTCATAGAAACTTTAGTAAGCTTGGTGTCAACTTCTTTTAGCACAAAAGAGACTTCTGTAGAATCGATTGCTCTTAATGTTTCTGCAATACCGTCGGTATAATCATCTCCGGCAGAGAACTTTTCTAAATCTTTTTTATAAACCGTTGTATATGCAATTTTATTATCTTCAAGAAACACGGCTTTGTTTACGCAGTAATTCTGAAACATTACAAAGTTTTTAGTCTTTGTCTCATAGCATTGTTTGTATATATAATTCGGATTTGCCCCTGCTTCAACCAAATCTGCCGCCGCCCTAAATACATTTGATGATGTATTTTCAAACCTAAAATTACCTGTATCTGTCATTATTGCCGTATACAGACAAATTGCAGAATCTTTATCAATTGTCCAGTTATTCTGTTTAAAATAATTGTACAAAACTTCACCGCAAGAGCTTGCTTCCGGCTCAATTAATTGGTAGTCGCCAAATCCTGGATTTGTTTTGTGATGGTCAATATTTATTGTACATTTTGCTTTATCAAAGAATATTTTTGAATCCATAACCCTGTCTATTGCCGCAACGTCAAGAGTTATCACCAAATCATAAACAAGAGATTTGTCATAATATCTCTGCGCTAAATCAATATTCGGCAAGAATTTATAATTAAAAGGGATATTTGATACCACGTTCATATCCGCTTTTTTCTTAAACCTGTGATAAATTATACTGTACATCGCGCACATAGAACCCAATGTATCTCCGTCAGGGTTCATGTGTGATAATAGCAGTATCTTTCCAGAAGATTTTATGATATTATCTAAGTTACAACTCATATTAAAATATTACCATAAAGATAGGGATTTAATGAAGAAAGTTCTTTATACAGATTTTGAAGGGGTGGATTCCGTAATAAGTTCTATGATGGATAATCCGCAATTGAAAAAAGCTATTACGCGGACAAATTTGTATAGCTTTTGGGATAAGATAGTTCCTTCCAAATTCAAGAACCGTTCAAAACCGTATTCAATGACATTTGGCGGAATCATGGTAATAGCTTGCGAAAATCATATTGTGGCGCAGGAATTGTCTTTGTATAAAGTTGTTCTGCTTAAAAAATTTGAGCCATATCTAAAGAGCTTAAAAATGCGGGTGACGGATTTGAAGTTCGACCCTAAAAAGTGGGTTGCAGACTAAATACGCATTTCAGACAGACTTGTTATATTGATTTTTAGTCATATTTGTTAATTATGATGACATCATCTAAATTAACATTGTCTACAGGTAAGTTGTCAATAGTCATTTTTACAAACGTGTTCCCATTCTCATCTTTATAGGAAAAAACATTTCCTTTTGAGGGTTTTGTTTCAGCCTGAACATCAACGTCTTTCTCGCTTGTAAGTTTGCCTGCATTTTCTACATCTGTTTTATTTGTTTCCGGTGATAAATTTTCATTTGCTGCGTCATCTCTTTGAGTTTTGTCCTGTGCAAAATCTTTGGGGCCGGGAAATCTCCACGCCTCCTTCTCTTTTATTTTTTTGTCAACGGTATTTGATAAAACCTTATAATAATTCTCATCCTCTTTACAATCTTGTGTTGTCTGCAAAGACTCAACGAGTATTTGCGGATTATTCTCAATACTTTCTCCAAAATTTAAGATTAATTTTCTGCACTCCTCCGCATCCAATTCTTGAATTGCCAGAGTTAAGTCAAATGCTTTTGGGTAGTTATTAAACAACTCTGCATTTTTCATTAATAGAACGCAATCTTTGTAATCAAACCTGTTTTCACCATCTTTATCCTTTGTTTTGAGGACTTTTTTAAAAACTTCCGGAAAATTTTCTATTTCCTCTCCTGCATCGTAAAAGAGGGAGACAGAGTCTTCTGCGCCAAATCTGAATGTGTTATCATCATTTTTTGCGTCTATTATTCTTCTAAAAGCGGTAGGATGCATATCAATATTATCAAAATGTCTGCCTATTACATATTTCTCTTCTTCGGAAAATCTTTTCAGATGAAAATTCGCTCTGTTATGTCCTAATTTTTTGTTTTCATTTTCATAAAATTCATTAACGATAGCAGAAGGAGTTTTAACCTCGTTTTGAGCTAACATAAACAGGGCACCGGCAGAAAGAGTTCCGCCAAGCTCTAAACCCCTTTTTATCAGTTTTTGTTTCTGACCTTGAAAGCTGATATCTTTTTTTGTAATTTGTCTTTGATTAGCATTATGTACAGGATTTACACTTATCTTAGTTATTTGCATTACCATCTACCTTTCTTTTGTATATTTATTTAAACCTCAAAATAATATATTTTGCTAGTCCGATTTACAAAATTTAACAACATTGGTTTAGGTGGATTCAAGAAGCAATCGCAACACTATGAAGTTGAAAAACTTGTTCAGGTGTCATATAATTAAGAATTTTCA
>CALURX010000033.1 GCA_944323265.1 Candidatus Gastranaerophilales bacterium | reverse complement strand
TATTTACTATCTCCTTTCGTTTACTATTTTAGTACGTTGCACGAGATAGTGTTGCGATTACTCCTTGAACTCATGCACAAATAATTTTTAAATCAATCCATTGAGTATTGCATAAAAACTTTCTTTTTGTTAACCTAAAAATTGGTGCTACTTAACAAAATTTTACTTAACAATTCTTAATATTTTGGGATAATTTGTTAATTTTTTTTGTGTAGCGTTTTTTATATATATAGAAGTTATGTGTGTAAGGAGTTATCTATGAAGATTAACGCAATAGGTACTGATTATTCTGCCGTAAAAGCAAGACGAGCCAAAGTTCAAAACAACAATGTTCCAAAGGGCATGTCGATGATTTCATTCAGAAGCGGCAACCCGCGGCATATAGCCCATGTTGTTGCAGAAGAACCGTTATTTGGATTCAATGGCGGCGGAGTTGGTACTGTTGTTAATGATTATAACTTTTTAGACAAAGACGCTGATAAGATTATTAAAATTATCCCTATGTATAATCAGCAGGTTAAATATAAAGTAGGTGTTGATGATATGCCAATTCCACAAGAAGTTGAGGTTCGGCGTATCCCCGGGAATTTACCTCCAAACCATCCGTTTAAAGGCAAAGAGAATATGGCTTTTATTACAAGCGAAGCCATTGACAACTCAACGGATATGGTAGAATTCCTACAAAAAAGCTCAAATAAAGTTTTTCTACTGGATGAAGTCAAATCATCCAGTATGAATTGGGGATTTGAGGACAACGTTCCAATAAAACTTTTTAAGGCTCAAAAGAACGATAACCTTGTAAAGGCAATGGATTCTAAAGGTATGAGCAAAGAATTACAAAACAAATTAGAATTCGTGTTTGCTTATGTTGATTCAACTGCCAGCATGCCTAAGCAATATGCGGATGGAATGAGTTATTCAAGTGCAACCGGCAGTGAATTGGAAAAAAGATTTGCCTCAGGCTGGAAAGGGCAGGACTACGCAAAACTTGATAAAGCAATAGTAGAGCTGTTACCCGGACTAAAAGACAAATATGGAATCGATCCCAGATATATTCTATGCTCGGATGGACAATCAATGTTAACAATGCATTATGCTGCGCAAAAAAATGCGGCAGGCGATGCTTATTGGCAAGATAAATTCCTTGGCGGTGTAGGCCACAACATGAATAGAGGATATATTCAAGAAATGGGTGCAAGACAGGCTATTGTTAACCTTGGCGCGACCAAAGAAGATTTATTGAAGTTAATAAATAGTAAAGAATATATTGATGCTGTCAGAAACGGTGAAGAGGAAAAATTCCTTGATGAAGTAATCTTAAAAAATTTCTACAAAAAGAATTCAGGGATGAGTGCCTTTTCAATTCCTATATATTATGCTGAAAAGGGATATGTACCAATGCTTACAACAGTTTCTGAAGGGTATCATGATTCAATAATAACAAATGAGCTGGTATCACCTTTGTATGAAGACTTGAAGAAGCTTGATACGTTAGGACGTTTTAAGGGGATTACAAATCCGCTTACAGATCCGAATGTTTCGCCATTCAAATATAATATTTTACAGCCCGGATACAAAGAAGATGTCAAATTAAAACTGAAAGACGGCTCAGAGGTTGTTGTAAATAAATTCCAAATATTTGACCCAAATAAATGTGACTTAAAAACAGTTAGAGAAGTTAAACGCCAAAACAAAATCAATTTGTTAGAAAGATTTAACTCCAAATTTATTGATGCACAAATTATTGATAAAAACGGCAATGTTACTGGCAAACCGGATGAAGGAAGAATGCAGATTCTTGCCGGCAAACATGACAGAAAAGCAAAAATTTACGGCGGAATTTCAGAAGAGTATATCCAAAAACTTAAAAATGGAAAAGATGTTAAACTTGTTGTAAGCTGGGGGCGCGGAGACTTCCAAAAGGCAATGGATACAGTCCTTGATTCTTTTGAAAAATACGTAGATAAGCACCCTGAAGACGATGCCGTTCTCATCTTTGGCGGAGATATGAAGCACGAGCCCCAAACCGTAGAAAAATTTGAATTAGCAGCGGCAAAAGAAAAGCTAAAAGGTCGTATGATTCTTATGGATGGCTGGACACCAGGAAAAGACTTTGCTATGGCAGGTGATGTGGCACTGCTCCCATCAAGATTTGCACCTTGCGAATTAACTGACCTTGAAGCGAAGAAAGCTCTTTGTACTCCTATTGTTCCTAATGTTCAGGGTATGGCACAGAAAAACTTTGATCCTTCAATCCCAGAAGAAGCCAAACTTATGGATGGATATAAAGGCAAGCATGAATACTTTATGACAGAAGAAACTGCATTGAATGCTGCCGGCGAAGATGCTAAAAAAGATTTTGAAAAAGTTAAAAATAGTGTAAAAGATAAAATAGCAAAAGATTACAAGGGTAAACTAAATAAAGACATTCCTGATAAATTGTTGAAAGCAGCTATAGAAGGAGATGAAAGTTATCAAAAGGCTCTAAGAAAACTCAGAGATTCTGTAATTTCAGATGAAATGGCAAGCTGCTTAGAAAGAGCATTGATTACAGACAGAAACGGTAAAAATGCTGAAACAATCCTTGCTAATCAAATTAAAGCCGATACAACCTGGTTCGGAAACGCATGGCTAAGCAAAACAGGAAAGTCTGCCGGAGAATTATATTCAGAATACCATTTCAAAAACAAAGGAAAAAATATATCGGAAAAAGATTTAATTAAGCTTGATTTTTCTGGCTTAACACCTTTTAAAGGAAATGGTAAAACCGGCGGGATTCATTTTGATGCTAAGACTAAGAAAATTGCAGGTTTTGCTCTTGGAATAGCAGCACTTGCAGGACTTGGTGTTGCTGGTTATAAATCAGGTTGGCTCTCTCCAAGGTTTGAAGAAGATCCTAAACCGCACGGACATCTTTCCTGCGTAGGTTAAATTTTTTGTGATAGAATTAATATATGATTCTAAAAACATATATTGAACCGCCAATTGATAATAATAATTACCTATTAATAGATGAACAATCCAAAGAGGCAGCTCTTGTGGATTGTTCGGCTGTTGATGATGATATAAGACGTGATTTGGAAGAGTATGGCGCGAAGCTCAAATATATTCTTTTGACCCATGGGCATTTTGACCACATCGCAGGAATTAGACCGGGGCTTTTGAATACCAATCCACATCCACAAATTGTTATGAGCAAAGCTGATTTAGGATGGCTTGAAAAAACAAACCAGTATTTACCCATGTTTGGTATGCCGCCGATTACGATTCCAAACATAGATATTTTTGTTGAAGACGGTGATACCTTAAAGCTTGGCGAGACGGAAATAAAAGTTATCCACACCCCTGGGCACACCCAGGGCGGGGTTTGCTATCTTGTGGATGGGAAACTATTTTCAGGCGACACAATTTTTAGGGAATCCGTTGGCCGCTGCGACCTTGAAGGCGGAGACTTTGACCAAATTATTGACAGCATTGAATCTAAAATATTCACTTTACCTCCGGAAACACTTATTTATCCGGGGCATGGCAGAATGACTTCTGTTGAATGGGAAAAAGAACATAACCGGTTTACATAATACAAAGGCTAGATTATGAAAAAATGTAAAATAACAGTTCTAAAACGTAACTTTGATGAAGAGTTAGCCAAAGAATATGGGGTAGAAGGTTTATCAGCGTGCCCTATGTTAAAGGAAGGACAAGTGTTTTATGCTGATTGGGAATGCCCTGCAGGCTTTTGTAATGAAGCTTGGAAAGCTATTTATCAATACGTTTTCACACTTGCTCATGGCGGATGCAAAGATGAACTTTTTTACTACGGAGATTGGATAAGAAAACCGGGTGTCGCAATATGCTCTTGCAACGACGGCTTAAGACCTGTTATCTTTAAAATAGAAGCGCCGGAAGAAGTGACAGAATAAATTAATTATTTAAAATAAAAAAGACGACTTGGATAAGTCGTCTTTTTTGTATATTAACGTTTTGAGAATTGGAATCTCTTACGAGCTCTTTTTCTACCGTATTTCTTACGTTCTTTAACTCTTGCGTCACGTGTTAGCAAGCCTTCTGAACGTAAAACATTTTTGTATTCTTCGTTAACTTTTAATAATGCTCTTGAAATCCCATGTCTGATAGCTGCTGATTGAGCAACGATACCGCCGCCAACTGCCTTAACTCTTACATCATACTTGTCTTGATTTTCAGTTAAAACAAGCGGTCTGTAAATCATCATCTCAACTGCCGGCATATTTCCGATATAAGCACCTAAAGTTTTTCCGTTAACGAAAATTCTGCCTTTACCTTTTACTAATTTTACAACTGCAACAGCGCATTTTCTGCGGCCTGTAGCCATAATTTCTTTAGATTCAGCCATTAGTTACCCCCCTTGATTTCAATAGGTTTTTGAGCTGCATGAGGGTGTTCAGGACCGCAATATACTTTTAATTTAGTAAACTGCTGAGCACCTAAAGTGTTGTGCTGTAACATACCTTTAACAGCTTTTTCAATTAACTTAGTTGCATCTTTTTCGCGAACTTCTTTTACAGAAGCAGCTTTCAAACCTCCCGGATAACCGGTATGGTGATAATAGATTTTATCTGTTTCTTTATTACCTGAAACTACAACCTTTTCTGCGTTAATAACGATAACAAAGTCACCGGTATCT
Organism: Candidatus Gastranaerophilales bacterium; assembly: GCA_944323265.1. Classification (GTDB taxonomy): domain Bacteria; phylum Cyanobacteriota; class Vampirovibrionia; order Gastranaerophilales; family Gastranaerophilaceae; genus CAG-196. The sequence continues at coordinate 17,119 of CALURX010000033.1, read as the reverse complement.
ACGTTTGGTGTATATTCAGGTTTATTCTTACCTCTTAAAATGTTTGCAATCTGAACTGCCAAGCGGCCGAGTATTTGACCGTCAGCATCGATTACATACCACTTTCTTTCTACTTCAAGAGGTTTTGCTGAATATGTTTTCATGCTTATTCTCCATTATTATGGCAAACCTCACTTTCAAGTGAGAATCTACCCCTAGTATTCTACTTTCATCAGGGTCAATCCGTACGGACTGACTGTTTGTCCCGCCTTGCGGCGGTCTTTTGCCTCTAAAACATTTTTCATATGCTCTACAGGCAGCTTATGCCCCTCAATTTCAAGGAGCGTACCGACTATTGTCCGAACCATATTGTAAAGAAACCTATTCCCTTCAAGATGGATGAACACTCTGTCACCTTGTTTTTCAACTTCGGCTCTTGAGATAAAACAAACTTTGCTCGGGTTTAGCGTACCGGAACTTTTGAAACTCGAAAAATCGTGTTCGCCAAAAAGGAAATTCAAAGCGCACTGCATGCGCTCAATATCCAAATCGAACTTAACTCTTAAGATATCACCGTCAAACGCTTGTTTATAGCGTCTGTTTATTAACTCATATCTGTAATATCTTGCCTTTGCAGACTTTTGAGCGTGGAACGATTGAGGAACAATTCTCAAGTCACTGACAGATATATCCTCGGGCAAAATTTCGTTCACATGATAGATAAAATCTGAAGCAACAATTTCTTTATCACAATCAAAGTGAGCGACTTGTCCCAGAGAATTAACACCTCTGTCAGTTCTTCCGGAAAAGATTGTTTTTATCGGTCTTATATTATTTGCGTCTTCTGTCTTTGTATCCGTCCCCTCCGGAGTATTACTCCTATCAGGTTCAGCCCTTCTGACGCCTATCAATGTACTGATTGCTTTCTCTAATTCGCCCTGTATTGTCGGCTGCATAATCTGCTTTCCGCCTTCAAATTGTATTTGGCTTCCGGCATAATTCTTACCTCTGTACTGAACGTTTAGAGCGTAGCGCATTAATTATACCAATTGGATTAATGCCATTTCAGAAGCATCCCCTCTGCGAGGAGGAAGTCTGTATATTCTTGTATAACCGCCCTGTCTTGAAGAATATTTAACGCCGATTACGCTGAATAATTTTCTTAAAACAGTTTGTTTTGCAAGTTTTTTACCTTCTTGAGGAGCTTCAAATACTTCGCCTGTTGCTGTATCAATAAATTGACCGATTTCTTTATCATAGATATATCTGCCAGCCAATCTTCTTGAATTCAGGTCACCTTTCTTTGCCATTGTGATAATATTTTCAGCATACGGCTGGAGCGCTTTTGCTCTTGCCATAGTTGTTTTTATTTCACCGTGAACAAAAAGTTCGGTAGCCAATGAACGCAACAAAGCCTTTCTCTGGTCTTGTGCTTTCCCAAGCGTATGTTTTTTTGTTTGGTGTCTCATTTTGTCTTTCCTTATATATTTTTACTATTTTATTCCGTACTATTCTTCAATTCCTTGAGCCTGTAAACCTTCTTCATCTACCTCAGGATTTGGAGCTAAATCCAAACCGAAGTGGTGTAATCTTTCGATTACTTCGTCTGAAGATTTTTTACCGAAGTTCTTTATATTCAATAAATCATGTTCAGATTTCTTAAGAAGTTCTGACATAGAATTTATGCTTGCTCTTTTTAAGCAGTTATAAGCTCTTACTGATAATTCTAATTCATCAATAGTAATTGAAGGTTCATCAGCTGATTTTTCAACAACTTCTTCCTGTGCTTCTACAGCTTTTTCTTCAACTTCCTTATGAGAAGTTTTACCTGTGATTGAAGCGATTTGTACAAAATGTTCAATCAGAAGGTCTGCAGCCTGGCTTAAAGCTGTTGTTACATCAACTGTTCCGTTTGACCAGATTTCAAGAGTTAATTTATCGAAGTCGATGCTGTCGCCTACACGAGTATTTTCAACTTCATAGCTTACTCTTTTAATCGGCATAAATGTTGCATCAATAGGCAGCATATCGATAGGAGCTCCAGCTTTAGCATTTCTTGGAACATCGTTTGCTACGTAGCCTTTACCTGTTTCAACAATGATATCAGCGTGGAATGAACCGCCGTCTGCTATTGTACAGATTAACCAATCAGGGTTAACAACCTTTACACCTGCAGGAAGCTGAATATCGCTTGCTAATACAGGACCAGGTTTGTCTACGTCAATTCTTAACTGTTGAGGCTCTTTTGAGTCTGTCTTGATTGCAAGACCCTTAAGGTTCAACATTACATCAATAACATCTTCCAATACACCAGGAATTGCAGTGTATTCGTGAGTGATACCTTCAATTCTGCAAGAAGTTACAGCAGTACCTTCCAAGCTTGAAAGTAAAACACGTCTGAGTGCGTTACCGATAGTTGTTCCAAATCCTCTTTCCAATGGTTCTACAGTAAATTTACCATATTGTGAACCATCTGAGCTGGTCATCGTATTAACAGTTTTAATTTTTAATTCCATATTATTTTCTCCTATCAGCCTATTTTGAATAGTACTCTATAACAAGTTGTTCTTTAAATTCAGGATCTAATTCTTCTCTTTGAGGAATTCTTTCGAATGTAATCTTCAAAGCTTCTGCATCTACGGTAAGCCAAGCCGGTGCGCAAGATAAATCAATTGCGCTCATTACAGTTTTAAGGTATTCATTGCTTCTTGCCTTAACTGTAATTACATCGCCTGCTTTTACCAAGTATGATGGAATATCTACTTTTTTACCGTTAACCAATACGTGACCGTGGTTGACGATTTGTCTTGATTGTTTACGAGTTACACCGAAGCCGGCTCTGAAAAGAATGTTATCTAATCTTGATTCAAGAATCTGAAGAAGGATTGTGCCTGTAACACCTTTCTTTCTTGCTGCTTCGTGGTAATATTTTGCGAATTGTTTTTCGCTTACTAAATATGTTAATCTGATTTTTTGTTTTTCATTCAAGTGGATTGCATATTCAGAAAGTTTTTTTCTTACAGCGCCGTGTTGTCCTGAAGCTGTTTGTCTCATAGAAGATGTCAACTTTCTGTTTGACAAATCCTTAACTCCGTAGTTACGGAATAATTTATTCGTTGGTCCTGTGTATCTTGCCATTATTATTTTCTCCTTTTCTTCTGCGAGGCATCTATGGTTTGCTCTTTTGGCTTAAGAACAAGCCCTCGCTTATTGAGTGAGGAGTGACGAGTGAGGGGTGACGAGTTATCAAAGTCGCTCACGCTTCACACTTCACGCTTCACGAATGTACTATACACGTCTCTTTTTCGGTGGACGGCAACCGTTGTGTGGAATAGGTGTTACGTCTTTAATTAACGTAATTTCCAAACCTGCAGCCTGAATAGCTCTGATAGCTGTTTCACGGCCTGAACCAGGTCCTTTGATATGAACTTCTACTTTTTTCATACCTTGGTCTATTGATTTTTTAGCAACCAATTCTGCTGCTGACTGAGCTGCAAACGGAGTACCTTTTCTTGCTCCTTTGAAGCCTGTAGCACCGGCTGTTGCCCAAGCAATAGCATTACCTTGTGTATCTGTAGAAGTTACTATTGTATTATTGAATGTTGACTGAATGTGTACAACACCCTGCAATACATTTTTCTTTTCTTTTTTCTTTGTAGTCTTTGGTCTTGCCATTTTCTTATTTCCTTATATTATTAGTATTTATATATCAATCTTTTGTGTTTGAAGTGATTAGTGAATAGATTTTCATATCTCTAGTCACTAGTTTCTATTCACCAGTCACTATATTTATTTCTTTTTACCTGCGATAGGTCCGGTCTTTTTACCGCGTCTTGTTCTTGCGTTAGTTTTTGTTCTCTGACCTCTGCAAGGAAGACCTCTTTTGTGTCTCATACCTCTGTAAGAGTTGATTTCTTGAAGACGTTTGATGCTCATTGTTACTTCACGTCTCAAATCACCTTCAATATTGTATTCTGATAACGCATTACGTAATTGTTTAATATCGTCATCTGTTAAATCATCTGTTCTCAAGTCCGGAGAAATACCGGTTGCTTCAAGAATCTTTTTGCTTCTAGCAGGTCCTATTCCGTAGATATAGGTTAAAGCTATTTCTAGTCTTTTGTTACGAGGTAAGTCTACCCCAACTAATCTTGCCATGTTTTCTTTCCTTTATAACTTTTTCTTACTAATTACTACTTGTTTAGTGATTCGTGAATAGTGAGTAGTGAATAGGAAAAAATTTCTAATCACTAGTCACTATTCACCGCACACCGGCCTAACCCTGTCTTTGTTTATGCTTAGGGTTTTCGCATATTACTGCAACTCTGCCTTTTCTTTTGATAACTTTGCATTTGTCGCACATTGGTTTTACTGATGATCTTGTTTTCATTGTTTTGTTCCTTTATATTATTATCTTTATTATTTAAGTCTGAAAGTTATTCTGCCTTTGGTCAAATCATAAGGCGTCATTTCTACTTTTACTCTGTCGCCCGGCAATATCCTGATGAAATTTTTCCTGATTTTGCCTGATATATGTGCCAGAATCTCATATCCGTTTTCAAGTTTAACCTTGAACATTGCATTCGGCATGGACTCCAGAATTGTACCTTCTATTTCTATTACGTCTTTTGCCATATTGTCCTCTATTTTCGGCTTTCAACAGATGAGAATTTCTCATCTTAATTAATCATACTTGCTAAAATTCTTATTGCAAGCATGTTTATTACTTTTTAACCCCTTCTGTTAAGTTTTGTTACTGATTGTTTATTTAAAATATGGTAGTATTCAAAATATTATTACACTCCAAATACTCGCCTATATTAGTTTTTTCTATAATTTTATTCTTTATATAATATTGTTTTATTATAAAAACAATCAGATTATAGGTAATAAAAAACGGAGCTTTTAACTCCGTTTGTTATTATTTAATTTATTCCCCCTTCTCAAAGGTAAGTTCGTCATCATTAAGGTCAATCTTGATATGATCTCCGTCAATGAACTTTTGAGCAAGCAGGAGTTTTGACAGCGGGTTCTCTACAAGCTGCATAATAACCCTCTTAAGCGGTCTTGCTCCATATACAGGATTAAAGCCGCGGCGTGCAAGAAATTCTTTGGCATCGTCCGTTATCTCAAAGGTTATATCGTGCTCTGCAAGAAGCTTCTTCAAATGATCCATCTGAATATCCACAATAGATGCAAGCTGCTGCATTGTAAGTGCCTTGAAGAATATTGTTTCATCAACCCTGTTCAAGAATTCAGGTTTGAAACGTTCTCGCATTACAGCCATTACTTTTTCTTTTGTGTCATCAAAGTTTCCGCTCGGATTATTCAAAGAATCTTCCAGAATAATTTCGCTTCCGATATTACTTGTCATAATGATTACGGTATTTTTGAAATCAACTGTTCTCCCCTTTGAATCTGTTAAACGACCGTCATCAAAGATTTGAAGCATTAAGTTGAATACATCAGGGTGTGCCTTTTCGATTTCATCAAAAAGAACAACTGAATACGGTTTACGTCTTACGGCCTCTGTTAATTGTCCGCCTTCTTCATATCCCACATATCCCGGAGGAGCTCCGACAAGTCTTGCAACGTTATGTTTTTCCATATACTCTGACATATCTATTCTTATAACGGCATCTTCGTCATTAAATAAGAATTCTGCAAGAGTTTTAGCAAGTTCGGTCTTACCAACACCGGTCGGACCAAGGAATATAAATGTACCAATCGGACGTTTAGGGTCTTTTAAGCCGGAACGAGCACGTCTTATTGCATCTGAAACTGTCTGAACCGCTTCATCCTGACCGATAAGACGTTTATGCAGAACATCTTCCATTCTTAAAAATTTCTGCATCTCGCTTTCCATAAGCCTATTTACAGGAATTCCTGTCCATTTGCTTACTATCTCTGCGATATCATCGCCGTCAATTTCTTCTTTCAGAAGCTGATTTTCACTTCTTTCTTTTCCTTGTATAGATTGAAGTTTCTTTTCAAGTTCCATCAATTTGCCGTATTTAAGTTCTGCTGCTGTTTGTAAATCGGTATTACGTTCTGCCTCGGCAATTTGAGTTTTAACTTTATCGATTTCTTCTTTTAATCCGGCTTCACCTGTAATTGTATTTTTCTCAACTTCCCACTGTGCTTTGAGTTTGGATATCTTACCCTCCAAGTCATCAATCTCGGAAGTCAGTTTATCTATTTTTGCAATACATTCAGGAGAAGTCTCTTTTTTCAAAGCTTCCCTTTCTATTTCCAATTGAATTTTCTGCCTCATCATTACATCAATTTCTTCAGGCATTGAATCGATTTCAATTCTTAATGCTGATGCGGCTTCATCAATCAAATCAATGGCTTTATCAGGCAAAAATCTGTCTGTTATATATCTGTCAGAGAGTTTGGCAGCAGCAATAAGCGCACTGTCAAGGATTCTGACACCATGGTGAACTTCGTATTTTTCTTTTAAGCCTCTAAGTATTGATATTGTATCTTCTACAGACGGCTCATCTACCATTACAGGCTGGAAACGACGTTCCAGTGCCGGGTCTTTTTCTATATACTTACGGTATTCATTAATTGTAGTCGCACCGATTGTTCTCAATTCACCTCTTGCAAGCATTGGCTTCAAAAGGTTTCCGGCATCCATAGAGCCTTCGGTAGCGCCTGCACCGACTACTGTATGCAATTCATCAATGAACATTACAATCTCGCCGTTAGATTCCTGAACCTCTTTCAATACAGCTTTAAGACGTTCTTCAAACTCACCTCTGAATTTTGCGCCTGCTACAAGTGCGCCCAAATCAAGAGCGATAAGTTTTACATTCTTAAGGCTCTCAGGCACATCGCCCCTTATAATTCTTTGGGCTAAACCTTCAACGATTGCGGTTTTACCAACACCAGGTTCACCGATTAGAACCGGGTTATTTTTTGTTCTTCTGTTTAAGACCTGTATAATACGACGGACTTCTTCATCACGTCCTATTACAGGATCTAACTTACCTTTGCGTGCTCTTTCCGTTAAGTCGGTCGAATATTTTTCAAGAGCCTTCATATTTTCTTCTGCGTTTTTTGTATCCACTTTTTTATTACCTCTAATCTTTCTCATTGCGTTCAAAACCGAATTTGTATCAACTCCGTTGCGTTTTAGCAAATCTTTAATAAAGGAGCCTTCAAGTTTTGTCATAGCAATTAGTATACATTCGATTCCTATAAACTCGTCTTTCAAAGTTTCGGCCTCTTGAGTTGCAATCTCAAGAAGAGCGTTTGTATCTCTTGATAAAAATACCTGCTGGCCTGCCGTAACTCCTGAAAGCGTCGGGTATTCCTTAATCCTTGAAACGATTTGATTGATAAAGTTCTGGTTCAAAAGTTTTAATTCTTCCAAGTAATCCTTTGCGATTCCTTTATCTTCAATCATTGCCATAACAATGTGTTCCGGCTGGACTTCAGAATTCTTATAGTAATCTTTCTTGGCATTTGCTGCAAAAATAATTTCCTGAGAATAGTTTGTAAATTTTTCAAAATTAATCATAATATTAAACTCCGTATATTATAATTTTAATGTTATTTTGAAAAAATCAAGGAAAATTAATTATTATTTAATTTTTTATACAAAGATGTTACATGTAACACAATACCTATTCTGTTACATTAGTTTTATGTAATCTATAATACCATATTTGACGGACTTTGTATAGTAAATCCTTTGATATAAATCTAAAAAAATGCCAATATACTAGTCTTTTTTTTATAAAAATTATAAGGCTGTAATGTATATCTTATCGGTGTATAGATCTAATATATTTACCCCCAATGTAACAGAATAGGTATTGTGTTACATTATGCGGCCCTTCAGCAAAATATACTCTTCCCTGAAAGAAGAAAGGGTGGAAACTCCCAAATATGGATAAAAGAATATAGGAGAGAAATATGAAAAAACAAGGCTTTACTTTAGCAGAACTTTTGATAGTTCTTGGAGTTACAGGAGTTGTGGCAGCTGTTATACTTCCTGCTATTAACGGATTAATGCCCGATAAAACAAAGATAAATTATCTAAAAGTTTATGATGAACTCGGGAAAAACATCAAATCTTTAACAGCTGATTCAACTTTGTTTCCGGTTATGCTTAAAAACGGCGACGAGGATATTGATGTAAGTAGTATTCCTCTTCTCAATAACACCCAACCATTAAAGTCTCCATTTAATAATGACAGGTACTCTGGAGATAAAAAGCTTTGCAACCTAATAGCCTTTTCCATGGGGGTAAGTGATTCTTGTAAGGACACTTCCTATCCTGATAAATCATCTTTTACTACCGCGAATGGAATGGATTGGTGGATAAGCCAGACAAAGAGGGATATAAATACCGCAGAAAGTAAAGCAAGTTATCAAACTGATATATATGTTGATGTGGATTCTTCAAAGAAATCTTCAAACTGTATGTACGGTGAGACTAATTGCAAAAATCCAGACCGTTTTAAGTTTCTTCTTGCTGCTGACGGAACTTTAATTCCTGCAGATCCTGTAGGTTTACATTACATCAATACGAGAAAGAATCTGCTTAAAAAGAAGTTTAAACCCGATGGAGAGGTGCTTGCTAATCTTGATAACAGTCTTCTAAATAATGATTATAATACATTCCTCGATAATGAAACAAACAATACAATACAACCCGAAACACCAGAGCTACCAAACAAAGAAAACCCAGATGATAATTATACTCCTGATGATAATCAGCAAGGCTCGAATCCAGCCTGCAAACGCGTACTTTCATATCACCACAACTTAAGAAATCTATGGGTAGAATACTCTAGCACAAGGTCTATATCATCGGATAGTCTTTATTTCTCTTATTCGGTAGAAACCAATGCAAATGTCATTGTGGTAGGAGAAACAACAATATCGATACCTGAGACAGGAATTTATGAGATTGAAATATCTCCTTTAACATATACCGCAGAGTATAAAGACTTTAAAGATGTAAATATAGGTCCCTTTACTATACCTAGTCTAGAAACATTTAGCTATACCAACACCCAAGAGGCTAAGCGTTTTGCTCTATTACCATCAAATATTAAGCTGTTTCCACAGCTAATCCCATTTGAGAGCACTGCCGACAACAATTTAATGTTGGTACCGCAGGTTGGTGCTGATGGTTACAAAACCGATATAGCTCTTATGTTTATATATGATAACCTTGATAACCCTAATGTTGTAGAAGAACGATATAAGGTAGAGAAAAGCCCTGAAATTGTTGATATAAAATATATTCCAATAAATAGTAAAGCAGATGCAGATAACTATTTACGCTCCCATGGAGTCAAACATTATACTTATCTTGAACCCGCTAAGATACCTCAACTTTCAAATTATGAAAATTGTGAATTTCAGCTTATTAAATAATTTTAAAGACGAGATTATATCTCGTCTTTTTTCATATATTGTAATCACCCCCAATTTTTTATATAATAATCCTAATGGGGCAAGATAAAGAAAAAAATACTTTATATATCACGCACAGCGGAGAGTTTCTTATATGGCTGATTATCATACTTATTGTAGTCTCCGCATCAACCATCTTCTTTTTTGTTAAAGAAAAATCCATCAATGATTACAATATCTTCATGCCGGATGTTGACGGGCTTATCGTAGGCTCCCCTGTCCGCATGATGGGAATTGAAGTCGGGCATGTTACTAAAATTCAGCCGACAAACGAAGAAGTTTTTGTAAAATTTATCCTCACGGATGATTCGGTTAAAATTCCGCAAGGTACTGTTGCAACCGTAGAATTTAGCGGTATGGCCGGTTCTAAGTCGCTTGAATTGTATCTGCCGGATAAAACTACCTATATCGACAAAAATACACCTATACTCACTGTAGAGCCTCCAAAAAGACTCCACGATGCACTCGGACTTCTTAACGATATGTTTGATAAACTGGGAGCAATTATTTATACATCCTCCTCTTTTGGGGGAAAATTGAAACATATTGATCTGCAAACAGGAGGAAACAGCGGTAATGTAGAAGAATTTCTTGACTATGCAGACAAGATGGTAGATGATTCAAACAAGAGAGCTGAAGATTTTGGGAAAAAACTGAAGAAGTATGAGAAAAAAGGAGCGGTAAATGGAAAATCATAATATAAAAATAATATCCAATCCGATAGTAAATCAGAGCTTATGCACCATGCGTGACAAAAATACGGATACACAAGGAGTTCGACTTGCCGCAAGAAAACTGACCAGAATTCTTCTTTATGAAGCTACCAAAAACTTACCGCAAAAAGAAGTGGAAATAGAAACTCCGCTCACCAAATTTACAACTCAAACAATAAATCCTGATATTACAATCATAATATCTCCAATATTACGTGCAGGACTTATTTTTACGGACGAAGCGGTCGATATTCTGCCGCAGGCAACAATTAGACACATTGGGATGTACAGAGACGAAAAAACTCTAAAACCTGTCTGGTACTATAATAAAGTTCCAATGCCGGTTGATAACCCTGAAAAATATTACGTTTATATTACAGACCCCATGCTTGCGACAGGAAATTCATTAATCGAAGCTATAAGATTGTATGTTGAAAAAGGAATCCCACAAGCTAATATCTGCTGCGTCTGCATGATTTCAGCTCCTCAAGGTATCGAAGCCGTGTTCAAAGAATTTCCGAACATAACCCTTATTGTTGCTGCAGTTGATTCTCACTTAAATGAACGAGGTTATATTGTTCCGGGTATGGGCGATGCTGGAGACAGAATCTTTAATACGTAAAGTTTTGTTAAAATTTTGAAATCGGAAAATACATTAAAGCATATTTTTTAAATAGTATTATTATAGAAATATGAATAATACTAAAACAAAATTAACAGAACGCGAGTATGAATTGCTGTACCTGCTTATTGAAGGTTATAGCAACCACAAAATAGCTGCCAAAATGGGTATTTCAGTACACACTGTAAAGGCACACATTGAGAGTATTTACAGAAAATTTAATGTGCACAACAAAGTACAGGCTGTAATATATTCAATCTACAAAGGTATTATAGATATCCACTCTCTCTAAGCTTTAGAGACAAATTTGGATTCAACCTTTTGAGGAGTATATTTTTGAATATACTCTATTGCCTGCGCAGGCGTACTTGCAACATAATACAAATCCTTGGATGATTCTTTTGCAAAGTTTCTTCGGATAATCGTATCAAAAAAGCGGATTAAATCATCGTAAAACCCATCCGTGTTAAGAATAACGATTGGTTTGTTATTATACCCAAGCTGCTTTTGCACAATCATCTCGGAAATTTCTTCCAACGTTCCGAATCCGCCAGAGAGTGCAACAACCGCATCAGAAATCTCATCCATCTTGGCTTTTCTCTCTCTCATCCCTTTTGTAAGAATAAATTCCGCGCAATCCTCGGGATTTCCGACCCCAAAATCATAGAGCCTTTGCGGCATAACTCCTATAATATGCCCGCCGTTGTGTTTAACGGCTTGGGCACAGGCAAACATCATCCCAAGACGGCTTCCGCCATATACAATATTCATTCCTGCACGCCCCAGAAGCGCTCCGAATTCTGCAGAATCTCTATAAAAACATTCATCGAGATTATTTGAAGAAGAGGCAAAAACACATACATTTTTTATCATTCAAAGCTGCCCCCTATTAAATAGTAGTTAGAGCAGCACAAGCCGGTTCCGTCTTTTGAACATTCCTGACGCTGAATTGTAATAGAATCATTCTTACAGAAAGGCTCAAATCTGTCATTGTATATATTATACCCGAAGACATCCTTACCCCAGACATTAGGTCCGACTCTTCCGTTAACATCATACATCAAAAGCCCTTCAACACCGTTTTGCGGCTCGTCAAACATCTTTACGGAAATAACAGACTTGGTCTGAGTGTACATAAAATCATCAAACCTATAAGTATTATTAGGAAAAGTCCCATTCAGAAAAAGGATTTTATAAGGCTCTGCCTCACTCTTAATTTCGCTGCTAAGGGTTGAATTAAACGCCTCTCTGAAATTGAAATCAGGGTTCTCCCTCTGCGCATTAACCGCTGAAAAAATATTTGCAAAATCAGACTGAACACTTCTCCACCTTGATGTATTTTTTGCCTGCAGAGAATCATCCAATGAAAGCGGCGCTACTAAAAACGCAACTATCAAAAATATTACAAACAATATTGATACTTCTACAATAGTAAACCCTTTTTTCATCTCTCTACTTCCTTATCCATTCGCCAAATCCAGATGTTTCTTTTCGTTCAACAGTGTATCATAAATCCACTCCGGAACGAAATTCTTGCCGAGAATAATCTGACCGTTCATAATATTAGGGGCATGGAAATCAGATCCTCCCGTCACAATCAACCCGAGATTTTCAGCCATCGTCGAAAAATATTCCACTATAGCAGGAGAATGTTTTCTGTGATATGCCTCAATACCCCGAAGCCCATAATTCATTAATTCCTTAATCAACTTCTCCGCAATATCAATATCATACGGATGGGCAATTACAGGCACGCCGCCTGCATCATAAATCACCTCAACCGCATCAAAAGGCGATACAGTCTTTCTTTCCACATAAACAGGCGAAGCTCTGTGGATATATTTGCTGTAAGCTTCCATCACATTGCTTGTGCCGCCTGCGTTTGTAATAGCCTTCGCAATATGCGGACGGCCGATACTTCCGCCTTCGGCAACCATATTCTTCACATCCTCAAAAGCAATTTTTATCCCCTCTTTTTTTGCAAGAAGCGCCAAAATTTCTTTAGTCTGTTTTATACGAGCATGCTGCTGCACCTTTAAAAGATTTTTAAAATCACTCTTAGTAACATCCGGAAAATACCCCAGAATATGAACTTCATAATCTTTATAAAGCGTATTAACCTCTATACCCTGAATAATCTTAAAATCAACTTCCTTATTTTTTAAATACTTTACCGCAACGTCATACGACAGAACGTTATCGTGATCCGTAAGCGCAATAGCCTGCAGCCCTGCATCAAGCGCCAAATCAACAATTTTTTCCGGCGAAAAAACTCCGTCAGAATAATAGGTATGTATGTGAAAATCACCCTTCACAATATTCCTCCTCCGGAATCGGAGAAGGTGACTGTTTATAAAGTACCGACGTCTTTATCAACGTATACCTCGCTTTCATCCTTACTATTATCAACTATAAAATTAATCCTTTTTATATGTGTTGCACTCGTTCTATCAATAAGAACTTCAACACCGTTAATTTGAGCAATTGTAGATTCCGCTATCTCATATCTTTCAGGAAGACTTGTAGACAATCTCTTCATCGAAGTTTCAAAATCCATTCCGATTACGCTGTCTTCCACCCCGCAGAATCCTGCATCAGTAATATAAGCCATACCCTTATAAATTTTTTCGTCCGCAGTTTGAACATGGGTATGAGTGCCAAAGAAAGCTTTTATTAAAGCCTTATCTTCGCTATTAAAAACAGAAGCCAAATATTTGGCAAAACATATTTTCTCAGCAGTAGCTTCAGCATGAAAATCAATTATAATATGCTCCACTCCCTCATCTTTAAGCCTTTTAATTTCATTTTCCACAACCTGCCATGGAGAATCAATCGGCGGCATAAATACACGCCCTAAAGCATTAATAACAGCAAGCTTCTGCCCATTAACCTCAAAAATCCTGCACCCGGCTCCTTTTGTCCCTGCCGGATAATTAATAGGTCTTACAAGATTTTGCGCATTTTCAATATATTCATAAATATCGCGCTTATCCCAAATGTGGTTTCCGGATGTAAAACAGTCAATTCCGCTTGAAGCCAAATCCTCGTAATTTTTCTTAGTAAGCCCGAATCCATGAGAGGCATTCTCAATATTTGCAATAACAAAGAAAGGCGCATCATTAGTTTTTTTAAGATAAGCAATATAATTTTTTACAGCCACACGCCCCTGACGACCTGTTATATCGCCAAAGAAATATATTTTAATTTTATCAGTATTACCACTCATAGATTTTTCTTCATTTGATTATATAAGGGGAATTAAATTCCCCCTATTCTACTTAGCAATTTCTGTTGTTCTAAACTCTCTGACAACAGTAACTTTAATCTGTCCCGGATAATCCAGTTCATCCTCAATCTTCTTAGCAATATCTCTTGCAAGCTTTTGAGACGCCAAATCATCAAACATTTCAGATTGAACAATTACCCTAACTTCTCTTCCTGCCTGTACAGCAAAAGACTGCTTAATGCCTTCATATCCGTTAACAATTTCTTCAATTTTTTGCAGACGCTTAATATAAATTTCCAAAGTATCGCGTCTTGCCCCCGGACGTCCTGCAGAAATCGCATCAGCAAGTTTAACCAGAACTGCCTCAACAGTATTTGCAGTAACATCGTCATGGTGAGCTTCTATTGCATGAATAACGTCCGGCTTTTCTCCGTATCTTGAAGCTAACTCAACACCCAGCTGAATATGAGTTCCTTCCTGAGTCTGGTCAACAGCTTTTCCGATATCATGCAAAAGCCCTGCACGCTTTGCAACATAAACATTAGCACCAAGTTCGGCAGCCAGCATTCCTGCAATATGGCCGACTTCTAAAGAATGTTTTAATACATTCTGCCCATAGCTGGTTCTATAATATAAACGCCCAAGGTTCTTTATAAGCTCTTTATTCAAGCCCATTATCCCCATCTCTAAAGCGGCGTTTTCACCTTCTTTCATAATCTTCTTTTCAACTTCTTCTCGAGATTTTTCAACAGTCTCCTCAATTCTTACCGGGTGAATCCTGCCATCCTGAATAAGTTTTTCAAGCGCAATTTTTGCAATCTCACGTCTTACCGGATCAAAAGCCGACAAAACAACTGCTTCCGGCGTATCATCAATAATCAAATCAACACCGGTTAAAGTTTCTAGAGTTCTTATATTACGTCCCTCACGCCCGATGATTCTGCCTTTCATTTCATCATTCGGGAGCGAAACAACAGAAACAGTAGACTCAACAACCTGTTCCATCATACAACGCTGCATTGTCGTAGAAAGAATTTCTTTAGATTTTTCCAAAGCATCCTCTCTAATTTTGGCCTCATTTTCTCTTATCAATTGCATTTGCTCTTGTGCTAAATCACTCTTTAACTGTTCCAAAAGCATTCTTTTAGCGTCTTCTGCAGACATTCCTGCAATTCTTTCAAGCTCTATAGTCTGCTTTGTAACTATCTCGTCAAGATAATCTTCTTTTTCTATCAGCTTGTCTTTAATTTTATCAAGCTCAAGCTCTTTATCCGTAAGCTCTTGAATCTTATCCTCCAACTGGTCTTCCCTTTTGGAAAGTTTAGATTCAATTGCTGCAAATTCGCGCCTTCTTTCTCTTTCATCAGCGTTTAATTGTTCTCTTTCATTATGCAAAGCTTCTTTTGCCTTAATCATAGCCTCTTTTTGCATAATAGCTTCTCTTTCCTGCAAATCTTTCTTTGATTGCTCGGTCTGGAATAAGAGATTTTTGTACTTCACTCTCTGTACTGCAATTACAGCAATTAGTATAACCAATACAATAATTGCAACGGTCAGTAATGCACTATTCATCTAGCACCTTTTCCTTTTCTATTTTTATACATATACACGACATCCGGGTACATATAGCCTACCCGGTAACTATTAAATATCTCTAATAATCTTCTCTATCGCATATATCTTCAAAATTTTTATACTACTACTATAATTTTATCTTACCATATAAAGAGAAATTTGTACATAAGAATCTGCTAACCGCCGCAAACTTTGCATGGCACCCCACCGCGATTCTGCGCCTCTTTCTTTTCCAATTTAATACAGTTTACAGTGCATTTTAAAGCCCATCTGCATCCTGGTTTATGGTACTTGTAAGTCTTGGTATTGAAAACTACAGTTTCCGCGAGACAAAAAGGCATTAAAAAGATTTGGATGCTCAAAATAAATATAAATAATTTCTTCATGATTATTATAGCGTAGCACAAAAAAATGAGCCTAAAAGGCTCTTTGGAATTAAGAATAGCTGGAAGTATGAAAAAGATTTAATAATTATATTTAACAAGAATTATATGTTTCTACCAATTCCCCAGCCAGGCAATCTTAACCTGCCTGATAAGGCAATAAAATCATTACCTGATTGTCGGTATCAAAAAGTAGTTAAAAAAACAAAAATAATAAAGAAGTCTCTCAACAAATTTCTGATTTAAACCATAAAAAAAGCTTGCATAATAAGAATGTACCCAAAAAGGAGGGAATAAAAATGCATAAATTCTTAAAAGTTACATCTTATTTGTTAGTGCTTATAGGTGCACTTAACTGGGGTTTAATAGGCCTTTTTGATTTTAACCTGGTGTCATACCTGTTTGGAGAAATGACAGTAGTTTCAAGAGTAATATACAGCTTGGTAGGTATTAGCGCCATTATATTTGCGATCGCAGAACACGTATACGAGAAAAAATACTGCATCCAAGAAGAATATCAATAAATCCATTAAACTTCATCCAAAAAGTACCGTAAATACGGTACTTTTTTAGATTTACCAGATCAAATAAGTTTCAATTACCAAACCACACTGACTCTCACAAATGCGTAGTTGGTAGGTCAGGCATTGCCTGACAAAAATCTACTCACTATTCACTAAAAAAAGAGTAAAATGAAAATCCATTCATTCTACTCTTTTTCTAAAATAGATGTTGGCAGCGTGCTATCTTCCCAGGCGGTGGCCCGCCAAGTATTGTCGCCTCTGTAAGTCTTTACGACCGTGTTCGGGATGGGAACGGGTGGTTTACTCACGATTGGCCACCAACAAACTTGCCGTTTGCTGATCTCCTTTTATTCAAGGCCTCAGCTGTACGCTGAAGATTGCATAAGATTTTTTCATCAATTCTACTAATTCTAAGATTCACTATACACTGCGGAGGATTATTCCGCCTGTGCAATCAAAGATTGCTTCGTTACTTCGCTCCCGCTCCGTAACAACGGCGGCATTGCTAAACCTACGCTCCGCCACCTGCTTGCATTTGCCTGCGCAAACGCAACCCGTGGCTACGCTTCGTTCATCTTTTTAAGAAAAAGCCCTCGTCCGATTAGTAATGCTCGGCTGAAAATGTTGCCACTCTTACACCTGCATCCTATCTACGTCGT
>CALURX010000032.1 GCA_944323265.1 Candidatus Gastranaerophilales bacterium | reverse complement strand
TGAAAATTCTTAATTATATGACACCTGAACAAGTTTTTCAACTTCATAGTGTTGCGATTGCTTCTTGAATCCACCAAAAATATTTTATAAAGTTTTGTAACAATTTTTTCTTAAAATTAAAGTTTTACCCTAAACATGCCGTAATACATAGTAACAAGGGAAAAATTAAAGGAAAGCGGAACAAAAAATGGGAATGGCAGCGTCACAAGTTAGACTATTGCAGCTCACCGGCCGAAAAAATGATATAGGCCGGCAGCTTTCAAGCTTGTCATTGCAAAAAACATCTCTTACAAGAGAGATGCAAAAGGTTTCGAAGAATTATCAAAATGCCATTAGTGCAAAAACGTTGAAATGGTCAAATAACTCAGGTGTGAGCTATGTTGATTTAAGTTATTCAAACTTAATGCGACCGGGTGAAGCCAACCAAAATACCCCATATTTGATAACCAATCAAAGCGGTAAAGTTGTTGTTGACGACAAATACGAAAAATATGCTTCTATGATATCCGCAGATGGTTCAGCCGGCGGCGACTATGAATCTAACAGGGCAGAAATACTGTCCGGTCTTACAGGGATCTCTGCAGATAGACTCAACAGTGGTGCAGCTAACAGCGAGGCTGTAGATGTGGCTGCAGATAAAGTAAATCAGCTGCAGGAAGAAGTTGATGTTCTTGAAGGTAATTGTACTAAAAAGCTAACAGAGGACGAATTTCTCCAAAACTGTTTTGGCGAAATAACAGGATTTAGATATGAACTTTATATGAACCAGACTAATAATGTAGCTGATGACATAGATTATTGTGCTGACAAAGGTTCAGGTCACTGGAGATTGACACAAGATCCGACAAGCTCTAAAACCAGACTTCAGGAATTATTAGATCAATTATCAGATAACGTAATGCCGAATTTAAGCGATGAAGATCAGGAGGCTTTTCAAACTGCGCTTGATGAGACATACGAAATTTATTGTAATTACATTGACTCTGCCGCAACTGAAAATACAACAGTTCCATTATCAATCATGACATCTAACTCAAATTATTACTGCTTAAGAGTAGATAACTTTATCGATTGTATATTGGACGAATATGTAAATGCCGGCGGCAAATGTGAACAAGCTTCTACTGGTACAGGGATATCTTATTACTCAACAGTTGACAGAGATTCGGAAAAATACAAGGCTTATGAGACAAAGCGAGATGAGCTGGAAGCTGCAAAAGCTGAACATGAAGCAGCAGTTAATTCTAACAATCAAAGCTTTACTGCGGAAGAAGAAAGTGCAATAGATTTCTATGATCAAATATTTACAGCTATTGCAGAAAAAGGCTGGACCTGTAACCCTGATGTCAGCGACAGTGATTACTTAAACCAGATGTTACAAAATAACCAATACTATATCACAACAATGTCATCTGCTGTTGATAAGAATGGTGAAGATTATTATGAATACTCAACAAGCACAGCTGCAAACTTTGATAGAGTATATCCCGTAAATGATACTAACGCTCAGAATGAGGCCCTAGCTCAATATGAATATGAAAAAAGTATTATTAACGAAAAAGAAAGCCGCATAGATACAAGAATGCAGGATTTGGAAACTGAACAATCCGCAATTAACGAAATGATTAAAGGTATAGAAACCGTAAGAAACGATAATACTGAGCGAACATTCAGCATATTCTCATAATGGCATGTTTATGATATCCTTAAAATATTAAAATTAGAGGATATTGTAAATGTTTGATTCGTTATCTGATAAATTACAGGATATTATAGCTAAAACAGCAGGACAAAAAGAGCTTACGCAGGACAATATGCAGGAAGCGCTCAGAGAAATTCGCAGAGCCCTTCTGGAAGCGGATGTTAACCTGCGGGTTGTAAAAGCTTTTATTTCGAACATAAAGGACCGTGCCGAAGGCGAAAATGTTCTTCAGGGAGTAAATCCTTCCCAACAGCTGGTTAAAATCGTGCACGATGAATTGATAGAGCTTTTGGGAAAAGAATCAAACCCGCTTGATTTCTCTGGGAATCCAAATCTTATTATGATGCTCGGGCTTCAGGGAAGCGGTAAAACAACGTCTTCTGCTAAACTTGCGGTTAAGCTTAAAAAAGAAGGCCGCAACCCCCTGCTTGTAGCCTGTGACGTGTATAGGCCTGCCGCAATTACCCAGCTTCAGACTCTAGGGGAGCAAATCGGGTGTGAAGTTTTTTCTCAAGACTCAAAAGATGTTCAGGGAATTATCCAAAACGCAATAAATTACGCTAAAGAAAAAGGGTTTAATACTCTTATTCTTGATACGGCGGGGCGTCTGCAGATTGACACCGAGATGATGGCTGAACTTTTATTGATAGACAGAGTTTTCCATCCGGCTGAAAAACTGCTTGTAATCGATTCAATGACAGGGCAGGAAGCGGTTAATGTTGCGGAAAACTTTGATGCGCAGCTGAGCATTACAGGTCTTGTTCTGACAAAACTGGACGGTGATTCAAGGGGCGGTGCTGCATTAAGCGTTGTTTACTGCACTCATAAACCGATTAAGCTTACCGGAACCGGTGAAAAACTTAATGCTCTTGAAGATTTTTATCCGGAGAGAATGGCAACCAGAATCCTCGGAATGGGTGATATTGTTTCGCTTGTAGAAAGAGCACAGGAAGTTTTTGACGAAAAGACCGCCAAGGAAATGGAAAAGAAAATGGCAAAAGCCGAATTTTCTTACAATGATTTTCTTAAGATGCAGTCTCAGATGAAGATGTTTGGTTCAATGGATCAGCTTTTGGGAATGATTCCGGGGTTGAAGATTTCAAAAGATGACAGGCAGAAAATTTCTCACGAAGGCGAAAAACAGTTTAAACGTATTGAAGTTTTCATCCAGAGTATGACTCCCCAGGAGCGTGAACACCCCGAATTAATGAATTCCTCCAGAAAAAAGAGGATTGCAGAAGGCTCGGGGATTCCTATTCATGATGTTAATGTTTTTATTAACCAGTTTGAGCAAATGCGTAAGATGATGAAGGGATTTTCCGACGTTAAGAAAAATATGGGCAGCATGATGGGTAAGATGGGTTCTGCGGGCGCAAAACTTACAGCTCATCAGATGATGAAAAATATGAGACGGTTCAGATAATGAAATTAATCGCAGGATTAGGGAATATAGGTGACAAATACATATTTACAAGGCATAACGCTGGGTTTATGCTGATAGACAGTATTGCGCTTAATTCTAATCTTACGTTCAGAGAAAATTCCCGACTGAAATGCCTTATGACAAACTTAAGAAATGGGGTCGATGATTATTTGCTTATCAAACCAACCACCTTTATGAACCTGTCGGGCGAGGCGGTGCGTGCTGTAATGGATTATTATAAAATACCGGTAGAGGATGTACTTATTGTATATGATGATATTTCGCTTGAACTCGGCAGAATAAGGTTCCGCCCAGACGGCTCGGATGGCGGGCATAACGGAATAAAATCAGTAATCCAGCATCTCGGGACTAAAAATATTGCAAGGTTGAAAATCGGTATCGGACCTCAACCGAATCTGCCTTCGGAAGTCTTTGTGCTTCAAAACTTTTCAAAAGAAGAATTAGAAACACTGAAAGGTGCAATAGGCAGGGCAAAAGAAGGCATTGTATGCTATTTTAAAGAGGGTATGGCAGCAGCGCAGAATAAGTTTAATTAGGAGAATATAATGAATTTAGCAGAACAACTTGAACAGAATGAAAAATATGACGAAGCTTACGCGGAATACAAAAAGCAGCTTGCAAACAAATCAGGTGATGTGGAGTTGCTAACAAAACTCGCCCACCTTGCTCTCATTTTGGAGAAAAAAGAAGATGCTAAAGCATACTACGGCAGGATTCTGGAAATAGATCCGCCGAATATTCTCGCACACGAACAGCTTATAGATTTGTATGTTCATGAAGACCGTTTTAAATATTATCTTCTCAGAGGAAATCTTCATGCGCTCCAGCAGCAGATGAGCCATGCGAGAAACGATTATAAAAAAGCAATCGACCACGCAAAAGACCCAAAAGAGGCAATTCCTGCAAGATATTTGTATGCCGGCCTATGCGAGGGACAGGGCAAATTGCAGGAAGCAATTGATGAATATTTAAGAATTTCGGATTACGATGAGACTAACCCTGCAGTATTTCTTAAGCTTGCAGAACTCTACGAAAAAACAGAAGGTGTTGTTGCTGCAATCGAAACTCTTGAAAGGGGCAGAAAAGACAGAGGATTCAAAGGGTTTGAAGAAATTCTTGCCGGGTATTATATAAGAAACTCACAGCCGCAAAAGGCGCTTGAACTTACTCAAAGCGAGTTGACGAAAGCCCGTGCGTTGTTTGATATGGGCAAAAATAATGAAGGTTACGAAATCCTTATGAAAAATAAGGCAGCATATTCTAACGACAAACTTTTCCACTCGCTGCTTGCACAATACTATTTTCAGGAAGGAATGTATGAAGAAGCGTTCAAAGAGATTGACGAGTACGCCAAGCTTGATCCGAATTCACCTTTGATTTACCAGATGAGAGCGCTTATATATGAGGCAAAAGACGATTCATATAATGAGCACTTAAACTGGGGAAAATATAATATCGTTCGTGGAAACAAAGATGTTGCGCTTAACGAGTTTATGATAGCGCACAGTTTTAACAACAAGGACGTTGATTTAATAGAATCAATAGCAGCTCTTCTGGAGGCTGAGGGCGACAAGACAAAGGCAGCAGAGTTTTACGAAAGGCTTTTGGATGTTGACCCTAAAAACTCTAATGCTTTGCAAAAACTGGTTATATTCAGAGAATCAATCGGCGACAATCAGGGTGCTTTGGAGTTTGCAGACAGACTAAAAGCTGTTGATCCGAGAAACAAATTTCTTGCAGATAATTATGAAAGAATCAAAGATGTTGCAGAAAATGGCAGCGGCCTATTTTCATTCTTGCGCAGTATGTTCGGCGGAGGCATGAAGGGGTAAATTGGGGTAAATTGGGGTAAACGATAGGTTAAATGGAACCCATTACAAAAAATATGATTCATTTAAAACGAACAGAATTATTATCACCCGCCAAAGATAAAGAAACCGCGTTTGCGGCAATTGATTGCGGTGCAGACGCGGTTTACATCGGTGCCGGAGCTTTTGGAGCAAGGAAAAATGCGCCGAACTCGCTTGAGGATATTCAAGAGGTTGTCAATTACGCTCACAAATTCCGAGTAAAGGTTTTTGTTACGGTAAATACTATACTTACGGACAGTGAGCTTGAAGAGGGGGTCAGGCTTGTAAAAGATTTGGATAGAATTGGCGTTGATGCTGTTATAGTCCAAGATATGGGACTTTTGAAGCGTATTATTGATGAAGATATCCGGATTCCTGTTCATATAAGCACTCAGTGTGATAACAGAGATATAGAAAAGGTTAATTTTTTTAATAAAATGGGTGTATCCAGAGTGGTTTTGGCAAGGGAATTGCCTTTGGATAAGATTAAAGAAATTCACGCAGCAAATCCGAATCTTGAGCTGGAAGCATTTATCCACGGAGCTTTGTGCGTGTCATACAGCGGGCAGTGCTACTTAAGCCAATATATAGGCGGACGTTCCGCTAACAGAGGAGAATGCGCACAGCCTTGCAGAAAAAAATATTCGGTTTTAACTTCTGAAGGGGAAGTTTTGGCTAAAGATATTCACGCGCTTTCGCTTAGAGATTTTAATGCCTCAAAACATTTACAGCAAATGATTGAAAATGGGGTTTATTCTTTTAAAATAGAAGGCAGGCTGAAAGAGGCAGGGTATGTCAAAAATATTACGGCATACTATAGACAGGAGCTTGATAAGTATTCTCAAAAATCTTCTTCCGGCAAGGTTTTTCTTCCGTTCGCGCCGAATCCTGAAAAGAGCTTTAACAGAGGATTTACAGACTATTTTCTTAAAAAAAGGGGCGAGTGTTTTAACTTTACCTCCCCAAAGTCGCAGGGTGAGTATCTGGGCAAGGTTAAGGAATGCAGGGACGGATATCTCAAAATTGAGACTACAAAAGAACTTCACCCGCAAGATGGTTTGTTTTACGAGGGGAATGGGTTTTTAATTAATAAAGTAATTGGGGATAAGATTTATCCCAACAGGCCGGTTAAAATAAAATCCGGGACAAAGATTTTCAGGAACAGCGATGCAGTATTTGAAAAAGAATTGAACTTGCCTGCTAAGCGCCAAATCGGGATAAATATTACATTTAAAAACGGTATATTACGCCTTATTGACGAGGATTCAAATTCAATAGAGGTAAGCTTGGCGCAAGGTGAGAAGGCAAAAAATCCCGAAAAAATGCAAGAGACATTTATAAAACAGTTTTCAAAGACAGGCGAAAGTGATTTTTATATACTTGATATAAAAATTGAATCTGAGCTTCCGTTCATGCCGGTAAGCGGGATTAATGATTTAAGGCGGAATGCGTTTAAAGAGCTTTTGGATGTGCGGCTTAAAAATTACAAGCGAGAGATTCCAAAGCAATTGAGTTATGTTAAATATTACAAAGATGCAGTTGATTATAGAGCAAATGTTCACAACAAAACGGCGAAGGAGTTTTACGAACAGTGCGGATGCGGGGTTGATGAAATGAGCCTTGAGACGAAGCTTCCCAAAAGGCAGGTTGAGCTTATGCGGACAAAGCATTGTATTAAATATGCACTTAACATGTGCAAATCACCTCAAAAACTTATGCTTAAAGATGAATACGGCAAAATATATCCGCTCTTATTTGATTGCAGGAATTGCGAAATGGCCGTACTCTCTATGCCTGCAGCTCCTTCTCATAAGCAGTCTTGAATTTCTCAAATTCTGCCGCGTCCATTTTCTCTATAGCATTAATCTGTTCTTTTAAAGCTGCAATCTGCTGGTCAATAGATTCAAGCGTTTGAATTGTTTCTTCTTTGCTCATATCCTGAGAGAGAAGCATAGGAGAAGAGTACGGCATATCTATAAGCCCCAGAGCCTTAGGTGCAGTTGTTGCGGGTGCGCTAAGAGTAAGCCCCATAATTTCGCCCCACTTGCCGGATTCTTTTCCGCCTATTGCAAGCTGGTAGTCGTTTTTAAAGTAGCTTAGAGGTTTGTACCATTTGCGTGCAACATTCGGCGATGGAATATATTCCGCAAGCTCTGCGGAATTTTTATCAGGCTTATTTGCCAAATTTCTCATTAGATTTTCTTTTGTTTTTATTAACCTTTGCAGCTCTTTATTGTACATATTTTGCATTTTTAAAGCTTGATTTTTAAATACCTGAAATTCTCTGGCCGAGATTTGCATACCGTTAAAGTCATAATCTCCGGCAGGGTTTTTGGTATATGTCTCAACATATTCTTTATTAAATGTCGAGGAATTATCCTTCATCAATTTATCGTAATCAGCCTTTGTTTTAATCCTTGAGCCCAGGCTTCTTAATTCAAGTAAATTATTTTCAACATAAGCCTTTTGCTCTTCTAAAAGAGCTTTCTTTGCAGGATTTGCCTCTGCTGCAATCTTATTATTTAAATCAGTTATTCTGTTATTTAAAGATGTTTCCATCTCATTATATTTTTTATCAAATCTTGACTTCCAACTGTTAAAATTCTGCCATGAATCTTTTATCTTTGAGCCGTAAGCTTTTCTAAAGCCTTTGAATCCTCCGCCTTTTGCGGCAATCAATGCCTTATCCGCACTCATTGCCTGTTTAGTTCCGCGCCAAGCGTTGACAGTCATATCGCGTCCGAAGTTGGAGAGATTTTCGCCTATTCGTCCAAAGAAACTTGTTTTAGGTGCCGCAACGCTTGCTGTAAATGTTGACGATGATGCCCCAGCCCCAGCCCCAGCACCAGCACCAGCTCCAGCTCCAGCTCCAGCTCCTGCGCCTGCGCCTGCACCTGCACCTGCTCCTGCACCTGCTCCTGCACCTGCACCTGCACCTGCTCCTGCACCTGCACCTGCTCCTGCTCCTGCGCCTGCACCTGCACCTGCACCTGCACCTGCTCCTGTACCTGCGGTTGCGCTGGTACCTGTTGTTGTGCCTGCAGTTGCAGATGAAGAGGCCGAATTTGCTCTGAAAGCTTTTCCGATTCCTCGTAGCCCAAATGCGGATGTTATGCCGATAAATGCGTTTGCACAAATATCCTGCTGCGCTTTATCTATTTCCTGCTCGGTTTTGGCTTCATTAAGGTTTTTCACCCCTTTTGCAACCCCGATGGCTCCTCCTGCGAGCCCGACTGCCGCAAGTCCGTATCCGATTGCAGGCCCTACAACAGGTATAAAACAAGCGCCGACAGCTGCGGCTGTTATTGCAACGTTTCTTAAGCATTTTTTCCAGTTCCAGGAGCCGTCTTGTTCAATTCCGACGAGCCCTTTTCCTATATTAGCAAGAGATGTCAGAGCATTGGAGCCCCACCTCAGAGCCTTGCCCCAAAACCCCATCTTTTTTGTATCAGCCCTCAAAGTCGAGCTGCCGTCTTTGTTTTTGGAAGCCTCTATTTGATTCTTCGAGCTCTCAATCTCTTCAACGTTAGCTTGAAGCGGCTTTATAATCTCTTCTTTTTCTTCTTTTAATTCAAAAAGCTTGATAGCTTCTTCATGTTTCTTCCTCTCAGCTTCTACTTCCGCCTTAATTCTTTTTTGATAATCTTCAAAAGATTCATTTGCAGTGGAGGTTGTTGACGAGCTGTTCATAGTGAAATTAAACCCGTACGGATTTATAAAAGTATTATTATATGGGGTCCATGCCCAATTGTTGTTTAAAGTAAAATAATTTCCCATAATAAATCCCGAATTTAATATCCCATTACTTATATAAAGTGAGTTTTTTCCTGAAAATTGACTAAATGTTAAAAAAACTTTACAAACCACTTGGCTAATTATTTTTTTGATATACTAAAAAAATGAAGTGTGGTTTTGTAGCAATATTAGGTAGGCCTAATGTTGGCAAATCAACTCTTTTGAATCAAATACTGGGACAGAAGATTGTAATCGCGACAGACAAGGCTCAAACTACGAGGAAAAGGATTAAGGGAATACTAACAGACGAGAAGGGACAAATTATATTTATTGACACCCCCGGAGTTCACAGGCCCCTTAATAAATTGGGAGAGTTTTTACTGGAAGAGGCAAAGGTAGCTGTTCCGGATGCCGACTTAGTGTTATTTCTTGTAGACGGATCTGAACCCGCCGGCAAGGGAGACAAGTGGATAGTCCAAAACATTTTGGAGAATGCTAAAATACCAGTGGTATTGGTTATGAACAAAATGGACAAGATTAAAAATATCCAGAAAGCAGAAGAAAACCTTATGTCGTACAAAACACTCTTCAAAGAAAATATTCCGGTAGTAAGAATCTCGGCAAAAACCGGAAGAAACAAAGATACTTTAATATCAAATATATTAAAGAAACTTCCGGAAGGCGAAAAACTATATCCGGATGACATAGTGACAGAAGAAAATATGAGATCTGTTACTGAAGAAATAATAAGAGAAAAGATTTTATTACATACTGAAGAAGAAATTCCGCATTCTGTAGCAATAAAAGTTGATAAATATGAAGAAACAGAAGAAATTGACAGAATCTATGCAACAATATATTGCGAACAGAAAAGCCAGAAAGGTATACTCATAGGGAAAGGCGGAAACTTGCTCAAAACGATAGGTACAGAAGCAAGATTAGAACTGGAAGAGATAGCAGATAAAAAAGTGTTTCTGAAACTGGAGGTCAAAGTTGAAAAAGATTGGAGAAAAAAAGAAAAATTATTGGAAGACTTTGGATTTAAATCCAAAGATCAATAGCAAAAATAAGTTTTATGTGTTTTATTAATAATGTGTAGTGTGTGTTAGGAGATTTAGGCATGATAGTTCAGAATGTTAATCAATCTTTAAGGACAAACAAAAATTACAATCGCCCCCAACAGCCGGCTTTTAAGAGAAAATGGCCGGAGCACGTAAGCTGGGGAGCAAATTACATCAAAGAGACCGGAAAAACGAATTTTAAATTATTTTCGTTTCCGGATGCAAAAGCTGTGTTTGTAGAGGTTGCGGACAAAGCTGTTGCAGGGCTTTCAAACATTAAAGACAGACTGCTTAAAATAGTAGGTGTAACTGTTGCAGGTGCTGGCGCTGCTGCGGCAGTAGATACTACAGCAGGAAGCTCTCAGACTCAGCCAAAAGTTAAACCGATAGACGAAAGCTCCAGAATTTATCCAATGGAGCATAAAGGCGAAGGTGTTTATGAGGTTAATGATACCGACGCTAAAACCGGAGATAAATACAGATATATCATTGTGGATAAAAACAATGAAATTAATATCGTGAAAGATCCGTACGCAAAGAAACAGGAAAATATTCACGGATGGAGTTCGGTATATAATTCTGATAATTACGAATGGAAGAATACGGACTGGATTGAAGGCAAAGATTCAAGACGTATTGTAAGAAAGCCTGATGAACCGCTTAGAGGGCTTGAAAAACTTATTATTGATGAAGTTAATATTCCGACCTTGACAAAGGAAGGGACTTTTGAGAGCGCAAAGGCTCGCATAGATAAAATTGCAGACCGCGGAATTGCAACAGCAATAGAGCTTATGCCTGTAGAGAATACTTTCTCAAAACAATGGGGTTACGATGGCGTTGATAAGTTTGCAGTAAATGAAAATCTCGGCAGCGCTGCAAAGCTTAAAGAACTTGTTGATTATGCTCACGGTAAAGGTCTGAATGTTATAATGGATATGGTGCCAAACCATATGGGGCCTGACGGAAATTATCTCGGTCAGACCGGACCATATATTAAAACTTCAGGTGAATTTGGAGATTTATTAAATTATCAGGGAGAAAACAGCAGATATGTCCGTGATTGGATGGTAAATGCGGCTCTCTGGTGGGCAAATGAGTTTAAGGTTGATGGTATCAGATTAGATTTAACAAAAGATATGGATTCTGATTATACCTTAAGAGAAATTGCTCTGGAATTAAATGAACATAATCCTGATGTTTTTGTTATCGCAGAAGACCACAGAAACAAAATGCATTCATTAACAAGTTACTATACTCCGGAAAATGTTACTCACGAAGAGCATATTGAACATATTGACAGCCAGATAGAATCTTTAAGAAAAGGCTGGGTGCTTCCGCCTTGGAGTATCGGCATAGACAGTGAGTGGGATTCTGATTACAAAGGTGCTTTGATAAATAATATACTTGCACCGAACGGAGCTAATCTTGATGAGCTTGATAAATACCTGCCAACGTCGCATTACAGAGTAAAATACGGCTACAGCCATGATGAAATCGGTAACGAAGACGGAACAAGATTGATTCCTAAATATTTAGTAAGACATTTTAATCTTTTTGATAAAGTTGATGGGTTCGACAATGCATCAAGAGGCCAAGAGGCGGCTCAAACAGCCCAGAGACTGGCAGAATTGATTGTATCAGAAGATTTTGATAAACTTTCTAACTCAAAATTAGCTATTGAGGAAAAGAAACGCGGATTAAACTACTTTATAAGAAAAGAAGACTTGATTAATGCCTTTAAAGCAGGCGTTGCAAAACAAAAAACTCTTATGGGAACTGTTATGACAACTCCTGGACCAAAATTATACTTCCAGGGAGATGATGAGGCTGATTTATCCCACTTCAAATTCTTCCGTGAATTGTCAGACGAACGAGCTAAGAGAGAAGCTGATCCAAATCAGATTTATGAGACATTTAATAAAAAAGGATATGATACATTAGAAGAATTTGCTCGTCCGGATTCTACACTTGGAAGAGTTAATGTTGGCGGCATTTTCAAAGACTTGCAGAGTGAAATGATTAAATATAATCAGGATTTGCGAGCACTAATCGACAAATATCCGTCAATTGCTAAAGGTGAAATCACCGGTACTTACAAGGATTATGCTAACAATATTCATATTCACAAACTAAAATATGAAAATGAAGAAACTATGGTAATCAAAAACTACGGTAACGGCTTCCACCATGAGTCTTACGGCTTTGGCGGCTTCCCGGATAATTCAGTTTGGGAAGAAATATTCAACAGCGATGCTGTTGAATACGGCGGAGGCGGATATTCTAATGCTGGCAGACAAGATATCACAAGCCAGAATCAAAATTTGTCTGTTGCGCCAAACAGCATAGTAATTCTTAAAAGAGTTAAATAGAGAGGTCTAAAAAGAATAACGAAGCGGTAAGGTTTATATAAACCTTACCGCTTTACTTTTAGATGCTTCATGATAATATAAAGAAAAAGGACGAAATAATGACATTATTAACAGCAAGACATCATCATACTCATACAGACCCGGAAGGGCCCGGAGTTTTGCTGTTTCTCTAAAAACTCCTTTACCCATCGGCTCTTTCGGGATATCAAGTGAGAGAAAAAGAGTACGATAAAAAAGGAGAAATTTAAATGTCACTAGTTAATATAATATCGGCAATCGGGAATAACTCGAGTATTTACCCTCTGATTGTGAGAGATTGTGCGATTGAAAATCCTGCAAAGATTGCGATGACATACAACCAGAATCTTAAAGATTCAAAGCAAATGGCATATAATGCTACAAGGGAGAGACTAATTGATGAATACGGCTCTTCTATTGTATGGCTGAGCGGCATACCTGCAGTTGACTGGGCGTGTAATAAAATAATAAAAAAACTCGGGTATAATCCGCAAATTAATCCGAGCCTTTTGAATGAGAACAGCAAGCAGGGATTAAAATATAATATAGAAAAGTTTAAATCACTTGCTCCGGAGGAGGTAAGTGAGATGGAAAAAGTTTTAAAAAACAAATCAACTTACCAGAAACTCCTTGCAGGCAGGTTTATATTATCCACGGCAATTCCT
The DNA here is from genome assembly GCA_944323265.1 of Candidatus Gastranaerophilales bacterium. Classification (GTDB taxonomy): domain Bacteria; phylum Cyanobacteriota; class Vampirovibrionia; order Gastranaerophilales; family Gastranaerophilaceae; genus CAG-196. The sequence continues at coordinate 8,966 of CALURX010000032.1, read as the reverse complement.
GTTGCGTTAATGGGGTATTTTCTTCCCAAGTTCAATTTTGCACTGACAGACAAAATTAGAAAAAGACAGGAGAATATGAAGCCTGTGATGGAATCAGCTGTAGAAAATCAGAAAAATGTTTCATTTAAGGGAATCTCTGCGACGCTTGCTAACATGTCTACAGTCAATAAAATGGCTATTACAGACGGCGGGCTCACTGTCGGAAGGGTGGGAACTGCAAGGAATAAGTTTGAGAAAATGGAGATGGGGTTCAAAATGGCGATGATGATGTTTTTGAACTTCGTATTTCCGATTTGGCTTGCAAAAGGTTTGGATTCATTGTCAGGAAAGCTTTTCAATACAAATGTTAATCTTGACCCAAACTTGTTGAACAACAAATCTTTTATATCAGAGATTAAGAACAACACGTTAGAGATGCCCAAGGAGAATATTATAGAATTTTTAGATACAAAGCCTGATAGCACATTTTCAAAGCTCAGTGAAAAGTATTGCGAGGTTAAGTATTTGAAAAACAGAATAAGAGACCCGAGAGAATTTGTAGACGAGAAGAAAATCAAGGCGTTTCAAGCTGAAATAGAAAAATTTGCCAAGCAGGCAAAAGAAAGCGGTAATGTTGATAAGTATGCAAAAAAAGCGTTAAAGGTAAAATCAGCGAATATCCTTGCAAATGTAGGGATAAGCAGTTTTCTTCTTGCGGCTGCTCTTCCTAAATTAACCTTTGTTTTGCGCAAAAAGGTTACAGGCTCTGACGCCGAGCCGGGATTAATTAAATAGTTTATAAAAATTAATATAAAAAGCAATTTTTCCATTAAAAAATACTTTATTAATATATCAGGGATTAACTATGAGTATATTAACAGAGATTAAAAATTTTGCTTGCGAAATTTTGGGTATTGAAAAACTACCCGAAGTTAAGTCTGCAGAAAAAAAATCCCCTGAATTGATAATCAAGTGTGAAAACGTAGAAAGCCCTGAAGATAAGCTGGAGATAAAAAATAATCAACCATCAGAGGCAAGTAAAGCCAATACCGGTGCAATGAAGGAAAATATTGAACTAAAATGCACAAAATACGGATTTGATGGCAAAGAACTTTTGAAGAGAGGTTTGCTGGAAAGAGTTGCGGGAATTGCAAAAGAAGAATTTTCAAAACTTTCAGAAGAAGAAAAGAACAAAATTTTGGGGTGTATTGATTTCACACTTGCAAAATTTCAGGAATATAAAAAGAATAACCAAATCAGTAAAGACGCAAGTGTTGAAGAATTGATTACCGAAACAGCAAAGATATACTACAACGCATTAAAAAGCGGTGAATTTAGGAATTTGCAAGAATTTGAAACTGCAAAAGGTAACATAAACCAAGAACTCGGAGATAATTTCAAAAATCTTGACAGAATCGCTCAACGTGCAGTTCTTGCCAAAGTTAGAAAAAATGATGAGGCAAAACTTAAGACAGAGCTTGAAGCAATAAAAGATTTGCCTGAAGAACAGCGTGCAGAAGCTGAAATGCATATCAAACGACGTCATAGACATATACAACAAGGACGATTTATAGATGTAGTAAATGTAAACGCTTCTGAGACTGCAATAGAAGCCTTAATTATACTACCATCGAGTGATTTGCAATATGGGGCAGCAACAGTATTAATGACTAGATGTGATGCAACAGAAAGAGTAAGAACTGCTGATTTGGCTGATTATAGCTTCTTTAAGGCTTTGGCTGAAAATTATAATAATGTGGGTGATGCTTTATCAGCTGAAGTTGTTGCCGGCTATACTGCTCTTATGATGGCTGAAAAATCGCCGGAAGCTGCAGCTCAGTATCAGATGGAGTTCAGTAATGATTTGAAATCTTATGAAGAAAAAATTAAAAACGGTGAAGAAGTTCCTGAATATCTAAAAGCTGTGATGAAAGGATGCAAGGACGGAATTAAACAGGTTAGTACCGTAATTGATTCTGAAACAGAACAAACTAAGTCTGAAAAACATACTGAAAAATCCGATATTGAGCCAATAATACTACAGGACAGTACTGTTGTCATGGCGGCAGCAAAAGAAGAAATTCAAAATGATGAGCCAGCTTTAGCCAATGAAGATGATATTAAGCCGGTTATTTCAGAGAAGGAAAAAGGGCATACAAAAAAAGAAAAAAAAGCAGCCTTGCTTGTGAGCAATCCAATTGTTATTGCCAAAGTTATTAAAGAAAAGGGCATAACTCAGGCAATAAAAGAATATAGTGCAAACAACATAATCGAGATAATTTTGGATGACGGCAATTTAAGACATTTACGCTCAAGACTTGCAACTATTATCAAATCATCTGATATAAATTCATTGAAAAAGATTTCAGATACCTGTTCTGACAGTTCATTTGTATTTATATGCAGTATAGTAGCACCTGACAAGGTAGAAATTCTCAAAGAAAGCAGAGGGCATTTATGCTATACTGCAAGAAAAGAAGTTGAGGGAATAGAGAATAAAAAATATGTTTAAAAGTCTATTATACAAAATACTCGGCTTACAGGAAAAATACCTGAGGTACCGCCTGTCTAAAACAATAGGCGTGAAAAATACTTCTAAAAAAAAGCGGCACTATTTTAACGGCGGGCTGCTTGATTTGAGCACGCTTGCAGAAAGCGAAAAGCAGAAACTTGAAGAGGAACTTACTAGAATCCTTAAAGAGGCTGATTTCGAGCCGGAAAAGCTTTTAGAATACATTAAAGTAAACGGAACAAAAGTTTACAGGATAGAAAACGCAGGCTCAATTCTTAATCCTATCGGAGAAAACGAAGGTTTTATATATCCTGCAAAAGGCAGCAGGGCGCTCTATCTTTCGCTCGCTTTAGATAAGAAAATTTCTTTTAAAACAGACGAAATTTTTGTTTTATCAAAAGGAGAGATTAATAAATACTATTTTATCTACCATTTTTATAACTGGTACGCATTCAAACATAATATTGCCGGCATGGATTCGGAATCTCAGGAACTTTTGAAAAAATATCTTTTTGAAACCCCTGATACAAGCGAGTTACAGCTTGCAGATATTTATAAACTTAAAGATGCAATCCGTCAGGATAAGGCTTCTATTGAGTTTGTGATAAAACTCTGCAGAAATTATGAAGGAGCAAAGCAGGCTCTAAACAAATTAAAAGATGAAGGCGGCGCAAATCTTTAGGCAATATAATCCAAAATTGCCCCCCCGATTTCCTCGTTAGGGTCAAACCCGCAATCTTGAGGGGGATTGATGGAATTTCTGATAAGCATAGAAACTAAAGGGCCGAATGCGTCAGGGACTTTTATTTTCCGGTATATTCCAGCTAAAAACGTCTGAATATAAGGTGATTGAGTATTATTATACTTTGATAATACAGGATAAAGCTCATCCACACCTTTTTCGCCCCTATCAAGCATTAAATTAAGCGCATACAAATCTTCAAGAACTTCATCTTCCGACTTAGGATTTTCAAGCGAAGTCTTTATTGCGCCTAAATCGTTTTTTAGAGCGTTTTCATCAAAAACGCAGTAATTTCTGTATTGATTCGGATATGATACACTCATATTAAAAGTTTATATTAAAAAAGATAAAATACAAAGCTCCCGCAACAAGCGCAGGAACATAAGGCATATAGCTTCGGTTTTCAGACTTATTAATCCCTTTTATTATAGAAATTGCAAGCGCAATCCCTAAGCAGGCTAAAAGCGCCAAAGAGTAATAATTCTGTGCAACAGTCTTAAAAACAAGTATTGATAATATGAAAAGAATTGATAAAATGCAGGTCAGCTTGTTGTTATTTTTGTATTGGTTATACAAAAAAACAGGAATTATAAAAATCATAGAAGCAGCAAGGCCATATAAAAGAACAATTCCAATGTTCTGTATCCCGAACATTGCCCCCAGAGCGCCGGCAACATAAGTATCAGCCTCTCCCATAGCCCTTGATTTTATAAACAAATACCCGCATCTTGCAATAAGCTCCATTATAAGAACACCTGCTAAAAGTCCAAGAATTGAATTTCCACCCCCCTGCCAGCCGCTGTTAATAAAATTCCACAAAATTCCGCCAATTCCAAGCGCTATTGCGATATTACAATCAACCAACCTGGTCTTAATATCGGTCATTGTCATTATAATAAAACCTGAAAAGAAAAATAACATAAATAAAGTATCTAGGCTTATTCCGAATTTCAAAAATGCAAACGCAAAGGCAAGCATAGTAGTTAATTCAATTATCGGATACTGAATACTTATTTTTTCTTTGCAAAAATAGCATTTTCCTCTTAAAAGGATATAAGACAGGACAGGAATATTATGCCAAAAATAAAGCTTATGCCCGCATTTTGGACATTTTGATGCCGGAAATACAATGCTTTCATTACTCAAAGAGCGCAGGATTACGACATTATAAAAGCTTCCCAAACACAGGCCTATAATACAAATCCAAAACAAAATGTAATGAAATAAATCCATCTTAAACACCTAATGCATTATCTTGCTCAGAATTATCTTCTTCACCCGGCTCTGAGTTCTCAGAAAATTCTCCTTCCATAATCATATTATATAAAATACTAAAAGCTTTCTTCAAGCGTCTTGAAGTCTGCATCTGGGTGAGATTAAAATATTCTGCGATTTCTCTCTGGCTCATATCTTTATAGTAATAAAGTTCAACCATTTCTTTATATTTTTCAGGCAATTTTTTAATCACATCTCTTAATATAATTTTTGCGTCTTCAAGCTCTCTTGTCTCTTCATAATTACTATTAGAAAGCATTTCTTCGTAACTTAGATTCTCAGTCTCAGAAGCACAATATAAATCTTCTAATGATAATGTAAATTTACGCCTGTCTGCCTGAAGGGCAAAATCAACAGCGCTTGATGAAATTTTTAATACGCCGGCAACATCATCGTTAGTTAACTCATTTAACTCCTCAATAGTAAGCGATTTTGTAAAACTGTTTATACGGTACACAAGCTCTTGAATATGCCTCGGGACTCTTATTGTATTAAGCTTATCTCTCAAATAATGCTTCATCTCTCCGATAATCAAATATCCAGCATAAATCCTAAAATTGTCGCTAACCTCTTTAGAATAGCTGTCAATCGCCTTTAATAACCCTATAGCACCAGCCTGAACCAGATCTTCCACAGGGTCATAGGAACGTCTTGCGATTGTTCTTGCAATACGCTTAATAACAGGAATCATATTAGTCACAATAAGTGCCTTTGCCTTAGTCCGCTGATATCTGTCAGTAGAAGAGTGATATTCTTCGAGCCACCCTGATATAAGCTCATACGTATTTTTGTCTATTCTTAATTTTCTCGGCAAGATATAAAACTCCAAATTAGTATAATCTTATAATAACACGATTATAGAGGATTAGCAATTCAGCATTATATATTTTTTTTAATAGTTTCTTGCAAATATTCAAGTTTTTCTCTTAGACATTTTGCATAATCAGCCTTCAACTCTTCAAGAAGTGCTGAAGTATATTCAATTCCTTTTTTCAATTCGTCCATCTTTTTATCAAGCCCTGATTTTTCCGGCTTATTTTCAAGACTTGCGGCATAGCTATTTATCATATATACACTTTCATATCCTTCCTGGGGATTGCGTATAATTCCTTGCTTACCGACCAGAATTTCTGGACAACCAGGACGATTGAATTCTACAGTTTTCTTTGAACCATCGTTCAAAATTGTGCTTACACTATCTATAAACTCTTTAGAAAAATTTAAGTCTTTCATTCTAGCGGAATCTGTTGACTTTTTTGCAAGGTCAAAACCTTTTTCAACAAAAGAATTATACTCAATTTTTGCACCAAAATTTATTGATTTGTTGTTTATAGGACTTACTTTCATTATAATACACACCTCCGTATCAATTATAAATAAAAAACCAGATTAATCAAAAAATCAGCCACAAGCATATAGACCGTTGATAACACCGCAGCCTTTGTTGTTGATTCTCCCACATCCTTGGCTCCACCTTTTGTTTCATATCCTTGAGTAGCACAAACAAGCGCAATAAGAATTCCGAAAATAAATCCTTTGAAAAGGCTTATGTAAATATCTCTAGTGCTCAACCATAACCAAACTGAGTTAATATATCTTGCGGGATGCAGGTGGATTGTAGCATTTGCAACCAACAATCCGCCGAGAATTCCGACCAATTCTGCGATTAAAACAACCATCGGAACGGTTATTGCAGCTGCAAGAATCCTTGGTAAAAAATAATACCCGACAGGATCAACTTTGAGAGTTTTTATGGCGTCAACCTGAGAGGTAACCTGCATATTGGCGATTTCAGCAGAAATAGCAGTCCCTGCTCTTGCACCGATTGCAAGAGCAACAAAACCTGGTGCTATTTCTCTTATCATTACAACGGCAATAGAGCCGCCAACATAGGCTTCTGCGCCTGACATCAAAAACTGCTTAGACACCTGTATTGCAATAACCGCAGCCGAAACAAACGCGATTACGAGTGATATAATCAATGAGTCGTAACTTATTGCAGCAGCCTGCGCTATCACATGAGAAACTCTGGAGCGTCCTGTAACCAAATACAGGATGGACTTCCACAAATTTTCCATACATTTTCCGAAAAAACTAATCATATACAGGTGTACACCAATGTTTGTATTTGTCTACTTTTCCTCTAACCACATCATAGTAGAGCTTTGAAATTTGCCTTGTAATCTCTCCCATCTTACCATCCCCGACAGGTCTATGGTCTATGCTTTCTACCGGAACAATCTGCGCGCCGGTTCCGCAGCAGAAAACTTCATCCGCAATATAAAGCTCTGTTCTGTCTATTGCCCTTTCACGAACAGGAATCCCCAGTTCACGCGCAAGTTCAATTACTGTGTTTCTGGTAACACCTACCAAAATATCATCCGTAGTGTTTGAAGTTACGAGAACACCGTTTATTACAAGAAAAATATTCATAGCAGAGCCTTCCGCAACCTGCCCGCAATCAGAAAGAACAACCGCATCATCAAACCCTGATTCGTGCGCGTCAGTCTTAATCAAAGCGGCATTTGCATAAGCTCCGCTTACTTTTGCTCTTGGCGGGATTGCGTTATCAGATGTCCTCCGCCAGCTCGAAACACAAAGCTTCAAGCCTTTTTCCGCCTCAAAATAATTACCGAAAGGCGTTGTGAAGATTAAAAACGAATCCTCATTATCCGTTAAAGTCGGCCCGACCTTGAAAGAAGATTTATACAAAGTAGGGCGGATATAAACATCTGTTTTGTATTCATTTTTCTTGAGAAGTTCTTTTGTGATATTGCAATACTCTTCAATAGAATAGGGACTTTTCATCCACATGACTTTTGCGCTTCTCAAAAGTCTTTCGTAATGTTCTTTTACTCTAAAAGCGTACATTTGACTTTCGTCCGGATTGTAATACGCGCGAATCCCTTCAAATACAGATGTTCCATAAAGAAAAGCATGAGTTCTGATTGGAATGGATGCGGTCGATGCATCAACATATTCCCCATTCATAAATACGTATTCTGTCATAATCTTCTCCTATTAAATCTATTATACACCAATAACCCCCCAAAGTAAGAATATTATGTAAACTTATGTTAAATTAAAAGGCAATTTCACAGCACTTCATGTTTTTATATAAATATACAGTGTGGAGGTAATCTATGTTTGAAGTTCAAAACGGTATCGCAAAAATTGACGGTTCAAAAGGCAAGTATGACGGCAAAGTTACAAATCCTTCCGTTAAATATGGCAGAAATGCAGTAGAGAATTACTTTACATACCTTGAACAGCCGATTGTTGCAGACCCGATGAATACAGCCCCAATTCTTGATTTTGGTCTAAGTCCCGATGCTTCAAAAAACAATGCTGATAAATTAGAAAAATTTCTTAAAGAAAATGACGAATACTTAAACGCCCTGCCTCCGCTTGAATTTGAATACAGATACATGCCAACAGGTAGCGTAGATAAAATGGCTCTTCTTGGCGCAGCTTATGAAGAAATGGGCAAAGTAAAAGAATTGGACGTAAAAGAATTAGATTCAAAATTTGCACCTGATTCAACCTTTACATCTGAACCGCTTGATATAAACAAAGACGGTAAAATTGATGTAGCTGAATACTCTTCAAGCATTCTTGCAGCTGATATGTTAAGCAAATCCGATACTCCTGACCCTGCTAACATTGACGGAACAATTAACAGAAAAGGTTTCAATGCAGTTTTAGCATACACACAAAAAAGCAACGCAGCTGCAGCAGCCGCGTTGTACTCAAAGATTTATAACAATTATAATTTAGGCGAAGCTAAAAAAGAATTTAAGGCTGAATAACCTTAATCCATCCTTCTGGAGCTTCAATCGTACCCATCTGAATTCCTGTCAGAGTATCATAAAGTTTTTTAGTAACCTCACCCATTTTTTCCATACCTGATGGGAATAAAATTTCTTTTCCATGGTCAACGACTTTGCCAACAGGAGACAGAACTGCCGCTGTTCCGCATAATGCGCATTCTGCAAAGTCTTTAACCTCATCAAATCGGACTTCGCGTTCTTCTGCTTTTAAGCCCAAATAATGTTCTGCAACGTACATCAATGAACGTCTTGTAATTGAAGGCAGAATTGTATTTGATTTTGGGGTTACAACGGTATTATCTTTTGTAACAAAGATAATATTAGCTCCGCCGGTTTCTTCAACCTTAGTTCTTGTCGCAGAATCCAGATACATATTTTCATTGTACCCCTGTTTGTGAGCGTCAACAATTGCATGTAAACTCATAGCATAATTAAGCCCTGCCTTTACATGCCCTGTACCATGCGGAGCAGCTCTGTCAAAATCAGGAACTCTAAGAGTAATAGGTTTTGCGCCGCCCTTAAAATACGGCCCTACAGGAGATGTAAACACTCTAAACTGATACTCGTTTGCAGGTTTAACCCCCATTATCGGGTCTGAACCAAACATGTACGGTCTTATATAAAGCGT
>CALURX010000031.1 GCA_944323265.1 Candidatus Gastranaerophilales bacterium | reverse complement strand
CTCGCTATCCGGACTAACTCGCTATCGCTCGTGTCGTCCGTCCGCAAATCCGCTCCCTCGCAGGGAGGAAGATAATTAGGCGCCAGGCTTGTAGTTCTCGCCAACCGGCTCAAAACATTTACCCTACCTTGAATTCGCCCGAGAAATATTTATTAAGAAATGTAACAATTTTTGTCATTTCCCTAAAGTTTTTTCTTAAATATGCCGTAACAACTAGTACAAGGGAAATAAAAATAAAGGACAACTACAAAAATGGGAATGGCAGCGTCACAAGCTAGATTATTAACGCTTACAAGCAGGCTCCATGATATTGAGTATAAAGCTCAGAATATCGAGAGCCAGAAAATAGCTTTAGCAACACAAAAGGATGATTTATATCAAAACTATTGTGATGCTCTTGATGCTACTAAAGTCCAAGTGAAATTCTATGACGGTGCAGGTACTAAATATGTAGATGCTAATTTCTCTACATTATTTGGATATAATGAAAATAGACTTTCACAATATGCACTTACTGATTCAAAGACCGGCAAGGTTATTGTTGATGAAGAGACTGCTCAAATGTATGAGGGGTATGGTAATGATAAGTATTGCTTTGCATACGCTATGTTGGGCATGGATGGGAACTTCTGCTGGGATACCGATAAGGATGGCGCAGAAGTTGGTATTGGTACAAGCCAATGTTCTGCTAGCGGAAACTTGTATATGACTGAGTGTGAAGAGATTGTCTTTAACAATCATCAAGATGATGATAAATTGACTACTGCCTATGAAGACATAGAAAATGCTGAAGATGCGGCAGATAAAAAGGAGGCATTAGATACATTCAGAGAACTACTATATGATAGTTATTCAAGTGAAATATATGAGTATATGAAATATAATAAACAGGATGATATGGATAAAGTAATCGAAAGAAATGAATTGGATTACGATACAACCTGGGATGATGTTAAAAACGAGTTTAACTACTACTTGAACTTGTGGGAACAGATTAATGAAGCAGGCGGATGTCAGATTATTGACCCTCAATATGAATCAGGTGATGAGGGCAACGAGTGGTTCAATAATATGGTTGAAGCAGGCAGAGTTATCATAAGTGTTTATAATACCAATAAAAAAGAATGGGTTGAAACGAGTGTTGCAACCAGCACTAATGAAAATAACCTGCAGGAAGTCCAAGATGAAACTGACTTAAAGAAGGCAGAAGCCGAGTATGAATATGAGCTAGATAAAATTAATGCAAAAGATACAAAATATGATCAAGACTTAAGTAAGCTTGAAACCGAAAGAACCTCTATTACCACTGAAATGGATTCAATTAAGCAGGTTCGTGATGATAACATTGAAAGAACTTTTGGTATCTTTAGTTAATAAGTTTATTTTCCCTTTCTAGACATTTTCCCTTTTCTTTAGCCACTTCTTCAAGTGGTTTTTTCTTGTTTAAGCTCTATTTTCTTGATTCTTATTTGTATATCTTCCAAAAGTTTTCTGTTAATAGAAAGCAAATCCCCGATAATTGCTATTATTCCAAGCTGAACTGAGGATAATATAAATATTGCAGCAAGGATTAAAGATTGGATATGACCGTTGCCGCTCCCTAGAATATAATAGTATAAAAAACGAAGCCCAAGTAATATTCCTAAAAATCCAAGCAGCCCTGCTATTGTTATAAAAAATCTAAACGGTCTGTATACAATAAACATTCTGATTGTTGTCTTTGCGGATTTGAATACGTAATCAAAAATATTTTTTACAAGCTTTGATTTTCTAAGCATCTTATTAACTCTGATTGGCACGGATAAAACTCTTAAACCTTTAGCATTCGCCTGCAGCAGGGTCTCCATTGTATATGTATAATTATCAAAAACATTAAGCTGTATTGCAGCCTGTTTTGAAAACGCTCTAAAACCACTTGGTGCATCCTCAACAGGCGTTGAGGAAAGAAGTCTTAAAACCGCAGAACCCAATTTTTGTAAAACTTTCTTGAGAGGCGTAAATTCTTGTATAGAAAGAATATCTCTTGCTCCGATTACGATATCTGCTTTATTTCCCAATATCGGGGCAACCAGTTTTTCTATATCGTCCGCGCAATACTGATTATCAGCATCAGTATTAACTATTATATCGGCTCCTCGCTTTAAACTCTCCGCAATACCTGCTCTGAAAGCATTTGCAAGCCCTCTATTCGGGTTAATATTTATGACAGTTGCGCCCTTTGCCCTCGCAAGCTCTGCAGAATTATCTGTTGAGCCGTCATTTATAACAAGGATTTCAATTTCATCAATCCCATTGATATGCTTAGGCAAGTCATCAAGAGTTTTTTCTATTTGCTCCTCTTCATTATAACAAGGTATTTGAATAATAAGCTTTGGCATGTAAAATATTATATATAAACAATTAAGAGGGGGCAAGTATTTGTTATTTTTTATAACATTATTCGGTTTAGTGTTACGACTGACCTTTATTAAAAAGCCGGAAGGACTCTGGAATGATGAATATGTAAGCTGGTTTGTATCTTCCGTCCCTTTTAGCAAAGGTTTTTGGGGAGAGATTCTCAAGCAGTGCCACATGCCGTTTTATTATCTGTATTTAAAACCGTTTGCGCATTGTTCTGATTTAGTTTTAAGACTGACATCAGTTCTCCCCGGCGTTATTGCAATTCCTGTCATGTATCTTGCAGGAAAAGAGTTTTCTAAAAAGACCGGATTCTTTGCTGCAGCAATAACCTCTGTTTTGTCGTTTCTTGTTTATTACTCTCAAGAAGTTCGGTTTTACTCAATATTGTTCCTGTTTTCAGCCTTGTCGCTGCTGTTTACAATACGTTACGTCAAAAATTCCAATAAAAAAAACTTATGCGGATATATTATATCTAATGTTTTAATTCTTGCAACACATGTGCTGGGCGTAATCTACGTATTTTTTAACCTAATATATGTTATTTATAAAAAGAAAAAAATCTCACGACCTGTAATTTTAAGTATCTTTATACTAATTCCAGTGATTACTTTTTTTGGAATAAATATACTTAGAATGCTTCCGGCCTCGCAGTGGTGGGGATATTTTACGTACACAAATATCCTGTTTTTGTTTAGTGATTTTCTGTCTCCAATACTTACAAATAATGTAAATGCGCCGCCTGTTTTCTTCTACGAAAAGCAGCTTGCCTTTTGGCTTACTATCCCGACAGTAATAGGGTTTATGGGATATTTGCTTGGCTTAAGAAAAACACTCTCTCTTAATATCCTCGTGTTTATGACAATTTTGATTATGTCACTGCTTGCCTTGAGCGGGAATCTTGTATTTATAACCAAATACGCAATGGAAGTTCTTCCGATAATCATCCTGACTTCTGCAGTTGGTTTTGCTGAAACCAAAAAGTTTGGGATTATATTGTTTACACTCTTTATTACTCTGCATTTAGCATCATTTTTTACGCCGTATTATGTGACAAAACAAATTAGAACAGAAGGGCACAGAATTGTAGGCGAAATACTTAATAATTATAATCCTCAAAACATAATATTTACATACTATGAGCCGGAAAGATTTCTAAGATACACCGATATGAGAGGCAAGCATACTTATTCCATATACAAAAATAATAGGGTTGATTACATGGACAATCCCGCAAAAATTTTTGATAATATCCCAAATGGTGAAAATGTCGCGGTAGTTTTTCTTGACAGCGTAAGCTTCTTTGATGAAGATTTTGTAAACAAAAATAAAGATAACCCTAAAATTCCGGAGATGTTTCTCACATTCTCTCACATAAAAAATTCTCTCATAAAAGCCCTAAATGACGGTTTTACTGATTTTAAACTTTCAAAAATAGGCGCCTGGACGGTTATTTATGCAACTAAGAAATAAAGTTGACAAATAAATTCATTTCTATTATAATCTCTCTATAATCGCAGACAGTTAGTATCCGCAAGGATTTAAATTGTGCAAACAAGCTAGCCGAGATTTCACCCGGTGCGAGAAACTGGTAGACAAGAGGCTCCACTGCAATGATAAGACAAAAATTGTGGAGTTAGATAACAGAGATTTGTTCTTACACATAAAATTCGCACCAAGTCTTAAAAATATAAATAGCTTAAGATTGTGTTAGATTTTGCGATTATAAAAGAAAAGATTGCAAAATCTTTTTAGTATGTAAAAAGGTCGAATTATATATACAAAATAAAGGAGCAAAAAATGTCAACAAAAGCTTTCAAACAAGATAAGGTTGCACTTATCAAAGAAAAAATTGATAAAGCACAAGTTGCAATTGTTACCGAATACAAGGGATTAAGCGTAGAAGAAATCACAAAGCTCAGAAGAGCTCTTCAAGCTGTTGGCGGTGATTATATGGTTACCAAAAACACCCTTGCTAAAATCGCTATCAAGGATACTCCTTACGAAGTGTTAACTGAAACAATGAAAGGACCTATCGCTATTGCGTTCGGATTCTCTGATCAGGTTGCACCGGCTAAGGCTTTATCAACATTTATCAAAGAAGTTAAAAAAGGTGAAATTCTTGCTGCTGCTATGGATGGAAGACTTATGTCAGCAGAAGAAGCAAAAGCTCTTGCAACTCTTCCTTCAAAAGAAGAAATTTACGCAAAAATGCTTGGATGCATCAACTCACCTGCTTCTGGTATCGCAAACTCTGTCAACGCTGTTATGTCCTCTCTTGTTAGAGCTATCGCAGCTGTTAGAGACCAGAAAGCCGCTTAGAGCGGGGGTAAATGGGTAATATATTTGGCTTTTAAAGTAAAACGAAAGACCAGGCTTATATAAACCCCAGACTTAAAACAAAACGTATTACAACTCAAATTAGAATAAAAGGAGAAAAACAATGAGTATCGAATCTATTTTAGAATCAATTGAAAAATTAACTTTATTAGAAGCTGCTGAATTAGTAAAAGCTATGGAAGAAAAATTCGGTGTATCTGCAGCTGCTCCTGTAGCTGTTGCTGCAGCTCCTGCTGCTGGTGCTGCTCCGGCTGCTGCTGACGATGCTGATGCTGAAGTTAACGTAATCTTAGCTTCTGTTCCAGCTGATAAGAAAATCGCTGTTCTTAAAGAAGTTAGAGGCATTACTGGTCTTGGCTTGAAAGAAGCTAAAGATTTAGTAGATGGCGCTCCTAAAGCTATTAAAGAAGGCGTTAAGAAAGAAGAAGCTGAAGCTATCAAGAAACAGCTTGAAGCTGCTGGCGCTGCTGTTGAAATCAAGTAGTTTGACATTATTTTGTAAAATAAAATACTCCGAAAAAAATATTTTTCGGAGTATTTTTTATTGTTTGGCAATAAAGTTTAAAATGCCGTTGGTAATTCCAGACGCAACATTTGATGCAAACTCTTCTGATGTGTACATCATAGAATCATGCGGATTTATCATATAAGCTGCTTCAACCAAAATTCCTGCATATTCGGTTGGTCGGATTACATAAAAGCTCGCGGAGCGCACGCCGTCTCGTCTGGTCTTGGCTGCTTTTGATACACTTTTTTCAACACATTCGGCAAGAGCTTTAGCATTTTCATTAAAGTAATAAACGCTGGTACCTCTATGTTTGTATAGTTTAAACTCGGTATTTCCGATTGAGTTAAGGTGAATGCTTACAAAAATCGTTGCATGGTTTTTCTTTGCAAGCTCCACTCGCTCTCCTAAACCCATATTCCCATCGCATTCTCTTGTCATAACAACGTTTGCACCTAATAATCTAAGTTTTTCGGCAAGTTCAAGAGATATCCTGAGGTTAATATTTTTTTCCTCGTCTCCTAAGCAGCCTACAGCACCTTTTTCTGAGCCTCCATGACCGGCATCAATAACTACTGTACAATTTTCAATATTAGTTGGAATTGTATTAACCTTAAAAGTATATGTGCCGTCCTTTAGGGATGTTGTGTATGTGTATTTTTCCGGTTTAGGAATATTTACTGTATAAACAGAAGTTTCAGAGAGCTCCGGATTATATATGCGGAAGATTATTTCTTTTTCGTTATCTTCTATTGTGTAGGGTAAATTCTTAGAAAACTTAACTGTTTGTACAGAGGCATTTTTAAATTTTTTACTGTCCATTGTTATAAACTGCGCTGGAGTTGTATTATTTGCAAGACAAACATCCTTTTGTTCAATCCAGGCCGTTTTATCTTTTGCTAAAAATACTCTATAAAACTTTCCTTTTGAGCCGTTAACTAAAACCGTTGTACCCTTAAAAAGATGGGATAAACGATTCATTCCGTAATTTTCCGGAGTACTGCGAAGCGGAGTTTCATCGGTCTTAACAATTGCGCATTTAGGTTCAAACTCTTTTAAAGGCTCATCTATAATTGGTTTATTTTCTTTGTGAAAACGATAAACCTGTGCGCTGTAGTTTGACCTTACAACAATTCTGTTATTGCCGTTTTTTAGTTTCACAGTGTGGGCAAAGGCACCATTGGGAGCGGTATAAATTCTTTTGTCGTTTATGACTATGCTTTCCGCATTCCTCGCTCTTCCGACAAAAAGGGCGTAGTCCTTGTCCGTTACAGTCTCTTTTTGTTTTGGCCAAATAAGATCATAGGCAAAAACAGTTGACATGCTTAAAATAAACGACAGTAATAAAATTAACCCTCTTTTCATACGCTCATTTTAATATAAAATTTTATTGTAATCAATTTTATGCTAGACTATTTATATGAGCGGGAATTATGTACCATTATACAGAAAATATCGTCCTCAGACACTGGACACACTTGTCGGACAAGAGCATATAAAAAAGGCTCTTACAAGTGCTATAGAGCTTGGAAAAATTGCTCATGCTTTTCTTTTTACCGGGCCAAGAGGAACCGGAAAGACTTCTACTGCAAGAATTTTAGCAAAGTCGCTTAACTGTAAGAACGGACCGACAATTCATCCTTGCGGTGTGTGCGAAAGCTGTGTTGATATCACAAACACCGTTCCTATTGATGTAATAGAAATAGATGCCGCAAGTAACAGAAAAGTCGAGGATACTCAGAGTATTCTTGAAAAAATCCAATACGTTCCGGTTCATGGCAAGTACAAAATTTATATTATTGACGAAGTTCACATGCTTACAAACCACGCATTTAATGCTCTTTTAAAAACGCTTGAAGAGCCGCCTGAAAATGTAATTTTTATACTTGCAACAACAGAAGTTCATAAAGTTTTAGACACTATCAAAAGCCGATGCCAGAGATTTGATTTCAGACGTATAACGACAGACGATATTGTAAAACATCTGCGTTATATTTCTGATGAGGAAAAAATTAATATTTCCGATGATGCTCTCTTTGCTATTGCAAAAAACTCCGCAGGCGGAATGAGAGACAGTATATCACTTCTTGATCAGTTAAGCTTGCTTGGCGCTTCTAAGCAAATCACTGTGGATGACGTTAATGCGGTTCTGGGAAGAATTTCATTTGATGTTTTGCATAAGTTGAGTGAAAAGATTATCAATTCTGCGCCAAATGAAGCAATTGAAATCCTGAACGATATTTACAATTCCGGAAATGAACCTCTGCAAATTCTAACAAACCTGTCTGAGTATTTTAAGAACCTGCTTATAGTAAAAAACTGCCGAAAAGAGCTTCTTGTTGAACTTACAGGTCTGAATGAGCCTCAACTTGAAGAGCTTTCAAAACAAAAAGACTTGCTTGAAACACAGCAGATAGTTTTCTTGCTGGAGCGGATTACTTATTATATAAAAGAGGTAAAACTTGCTTCTAATCAGCACTTATGGCTGGAAGTAGGGATGATAGATCTGGCGAATATGAGTGAAAATACAACTTTACTTGATTTACAAAATCGTGTAAAGGCTCTTGAAAGCGGAGGAATTCAGCTTTCTGCACCGCAGGTGGTTAGCCGTCCGCTGCCGCCATCATCACAGCCTAAAGCAGCCGCGGTTGAGAAAACTGCAGAACCTGTCTCGCGGCCGGAACCAAGTCAAACGGAAGCAAGGGAAGAAATATTTACACCGCCTCCAATGTCTAAGAAGCCTGATGGGAATGATATTCACTCATTATGGCAAATGCTGCTTACAAATATCAAAAGTCCAGCAACAAAAGCGCTTCTTAATCTTGCAACACCCGTAAAGATTGCGCCGGATGGAGTTATAATTACGTTTAAGAACGAAAAACTTGTATCACAAATAAATGATACAAATAAAAAACAAATGATTATTGATGCTGCAAACACAATGTTTAACCAAGCAAACACTGCGGTTTTAATCCGTCTGCCGGGAAGCGGTGATACTGCTGTATCTCCTAAAGCTGCGCAGTCGGCACCAAAAGCCGAAGAGGAAGAAGAGAAAAAAAAAACAGCCCCTTCAGTAGTTAAAGCTCCGGAACCTAAAGTCGAGCCTAAGGAGCCGGATATAATTGAAGAACCTGAGGAAGAAGACAGTTTAAATGAGGATACCGGCGAGCAGCCTGAAACAAAGCCAAAAGAGAATGTTCGGCTTGAATCTGATCAGGAGAAAATGATTCTTGATCTTTTTGACGGAAAGTATATAGAATAATTACAAAAAATCAGCCAGAATAATGTTGCTTATTAATACTCCTTGCAAATTCAGCGCGTATCCGCTTTGAGTTTTTTCAAAATACTTTGCGTATTTTTTTAAAACATCTGCATACTTTTGTTCAAAATCAACCCCGAATTTCTCTTTAATCTTGGCCGTATTTATTCCCTCTGTTTTTCTAAAACCTAAAAAGATTTCTTCTTCCAGCTTTTCTTTATTTGTAAGCCTGTGACTATATTCCATTGGGAATTTGAGGTATTCTTCAAGCGAACATTTATTTGAATACCTTACTCCGTCAACATATCCGTGCGCTGCAGCGCCAAACCCATAGTATTCAGAATTGTTCCAATAATTGAGATTATGTTTTGACTCAAATCCTGCTTTTGCAAAATTACTAACCTCATATCTGTGAAACTCGCTGCTTTCCAGAAAATTATTTATAAACTCGTACATATCAGCCTGCAAATCCTCTTCAGGAAGATTAGGCGGATTATGTTCATAGAAATATGAACCTTCTTCAATTTTCAGTCCATAGGTTGATACGTGTTGAATATCTAGAGCCAAAAACTTCTCTAAATCGCGCTTTACGCCATCAAGAGTTTGCTTTGGAAGTCCGTATATCAAATCTACGCTTATATTCTTGAATCCTGCCTCTTTTGCCATATTAACGGCCTTTTTAATCTCCTCGCTGCCATGCCTGCGCCCGATAAGCTTCAAGATTTCATCATCAAAAGTCTGTGAGCCTATACTCAGCCTATTTACACCTACTTCCCTAATCGATTTTAAATAATTTTCAGTTACATCATCGGGATTAACCTCTAAAGTAACTTCACATCCGCATTCCAGTTTAAATTTATTCACGATTTTACCCAAATCGTCTGCGCTTAAAAGAGATGGAGTCCCACCTCCAAAATAGAGCGTTTTAAGGCTTTCGTCTTTATAATTGTCAACAATTTCGCGCTCCAAAGCACTAATGTATTTCGGAATCATTTCAGGTCTGCAAAATGATACGAAAGAGCAGTATTTACACTTGGATTTACAAAAAGGTATGTGAATATAAACACTTGAAGGCATTTACTCATCCAGCTTAATATAATTAGTATCCCAGCGAAGGTCAATATACTTAACCTTTTTATTAAGCATTTTAACCTGTGGAAGAAGAGAAGGAATCCTGTGAATTTTATCAAAAGTCCCTGCATTAAAGCTTCCAAGCCTGATATTAACCGTCGGAATCTTTACATAAACATCTTTTGGGTTCCTGTAATCAATGTATTCAACACTTTCTCCTGAATCCATCTCAACTGTTGCTGCGAGCTTTCTAAACTGATTAACTTTAGCCTGATTCCAGTTTCTATAATCATCACCGCTTCCGTAAGTAATAACTCGATAAGTCTTAAAATCCTCTGCAAGCGGCATATACTCACGTCCTATTAATTTGCCGTCTGCAGAGAAAAACGCTATTGGCGGAACATCAATATCCGGAGCTATTGTGATTACAGGAGTTCTCTCTACTATAATTATTTGCAGTCTTGCAGGACACCAGAAGCGTCTGATATAAACATTCTGAACCGGCTCTAACTGCATAATGCTTTTTTTCAAGTTCTCTGTTTCAACAAGAAATATCGGTCTTGTAGATACTTGGTTGCGTCTTAAAGCCGCTAATATTTTCTGCGCAGGAACAATTCTGTTATTAACAATCTCTAATGCCGGACTGTTCAAGCTGTCGAAAGCATTTTTATGTAAACGCCATTGAGGATTTTTCAGAATAAATAATCCCAGAGCAATCATTAGAATAACCAGTGAAAATTTCCACAATGCACGGAGTTGATTTAAACGCCTTTGAGAGCGCCGAATCTGTCTCTGCATCTTTGCTTGCTGCAAACGCCTATTCTGATGGTATCTGGGATGTTCCTCTTTAGACATTATTTATTAAGTCCTACGCTGTTAAGTATCATTAAAACCAAATTGTCATAATCTATACCGCCAGCTTTAGCCTGTGCCGGCAAATCGCTTGTATCAGTCATTCCGGGATTTGTATTAATCTCCAGAAAATACGGCTTATCATCTTTTACCATAAAATCAACTCTTGAAACACCTGAACATCCGCAAGCCTTGTGAGCTTCAACTGCCATCTGTTTGGTAATCTCAGACGCTTCTTTGCTCAAACCTGTTGCAGGAACAATGAATTCTGATAACCCTTTTGTATATTTTGCATCGAAATCATACCATTCGGTTTTCGTTCTAATTTCAAGAATCTCTGTCGCAAAAGCTTTGCCATCCTTTTCTAAAACTCCTACAGTTACAAAGAACCCATCGATAAATTCTTCTACCAGAACTTCTTTATTATACTTTCTGGCTTTTGTAACCGCATCATAAAGTTCGCCGTCACAAATAACCTTCGTCATACCATAGCTTGAACCTTCTGAGACAGGCTTAACCATAAGAGGGTATTCTAAATCCTGAACTTTTTTAACAGGATCTTCATTTGGAAGTACATAAGCAGATTTTATCAAATTAACATTTGTATTCTTTAATACACGTTTTGTGTACTCTTTATTCATACAAATCGCACTTGCCATAACACCACATCCTGTATAAGGTATTTTCATAATTTCTAAAACACCTTGAATACAACCATCCTCGCCGTATTTACCATGCAGCGTATTATAAGCGTATTCAAATCCCTTGAGATCATTCATTACGTTTTCCGTAACATCAACAATTTCCGCATTTTTATATCCTAGTCTATGAAGCGCACCAAGACAGTTTTTACCTGATCTAAGCGAGATTTCTCGTTCTGATGACATTCCGCCGCACAGTACAGCTATTTTTGCGTCTTTGTTCTGTATAGTATATTGCATAATTCTTCCTCTTTTTTAGTCTTATCGCCTATAAATATAATTTCAGGCCTTAATTCGATAGTATAAGTCTGCTTTACAGCCTCATACATTTTTACCATCATCTCCAAAATATCTTCTGAAGTTGCACCGCCCTTGTTTATAATAAAGTTTGCATGCTTATCCCAAACCTTAACAGTCGGAGTTTCAAAACTCTTAACCCCGGCTTTATCCAAAAGCCTTCCTGCAGAATCATTTTCAGGGTTCTTGAATACGCTTCCCGCATTCGGCTTTGCAAGGGAGGGCTGGATTGTTTTCCTAAAAGTCAGGTTTCTATCCATCAATTCTTTTATATCTTCTTGTGAAGCCTTTTTAAGTTCAAACTCGGCTGACAACAAAATGTAGCGGCCATTATGAAGTAATGAATGTCTGTAAGAGAAATCCATCTCTGAATTTTGCATATAAACAACTTCTTTAGTTTCTCTATCAAAAAGACAGCAAGAAACCAGAGTGTCTGCAATACAT
This sequence comes from Candidatus Gastranaerophilales bacterium, assembly GCA_944323265.1. GTDB lineage: Bacteria > Cyanobacteriota > Vampirovibrionia > Gastranaerophilales > Gastranaerophilaceae > CAG-196. The sequence continues at coordinate 10,954 of CALURX010000031.1, read as the reverse complement.
TGTCCATGTGCACCGGCGTTCATATAAACAGCACCGCCTATAGTTCCTGGAAGTCCGATTAAGAACTCCAATCCGCTTAATGAAACTTCTGCAACCTTTTGTGAAATCAAAGGATCTTTAACTCCGCATTCTGCAATAACTTTTGTTCCCCTTATCTCAAAATTTTTCATTTCAGTTGTAACAACAAGATTTCCGCTGTATCCGTTTGATGAAAATAATACATCAGAGCAGCTTCCGAGAACTATATAATTATCAAGTTCTCGCAACACTTCCGTAAACTCTTCGAGGGTTTCCGGAAAGTATACTTTTTTTACAACACCGCCGATTTTATACGTAGTTAACGGCTTAATTTCAAAATTCTCTTTAACTTGCAACACAACCTGCTTTCTCTAAATTTTTACCCAATGCTGTTATTGTACCTGCACCAAGCCCTATTACCACATCCCCATCTTTAAGCGTAGGAAGGAGTTTTGCGGCAACTTCCTCGATTCCGCCTGATAAATATTCATAATTAGCTTCTTGTGCGAATTTTTCGCTTGTAACACCCTCAATTTGGTCTTCGGATGCAGCGTATACATCAGTTACAATAACTCGTCCGGCGTCTTTTAGCGCATTTTTAAATTCATTCCACAATGATTTAAATCTGGTGTATCTGTGCGGCTGGAATACTGCAACAACATTTTCTTTCCCAAACTTTGACGCAGCTGCCTCAAGTGTAGCCTTAATTTCTGTCGGGTGATGCGCATAATCATCATATACCTGAACTCCGCAAAACTCGGTTATTTTCTGGAATCTGCGTCCCATGCCGGTAAATTCATAAAAATACTCAGCAATACTTTTAATATCTACTCCACCCTCATTTAGAGCCGCGATTACTGCAAGCGTATTATAGACATTATGCACACCTGCAAGCTGAATTTTTATATTAGCAAGCAGCCGGTCTTTATGATAAACGTCAAAACTTGTACTATGGCTTGAATATTGCACATTCTTTGCCATATAATCAGCTGCATGAAGCCCGAATGTTATAAAATTTCCTGTTAAAAATCTTATTCCCTCATCGTTATTATTAACAATAACTTTCTTAGCTTGTGAAATAGCTTTATCAAAAGTCTTAACTAAATCAATAATTCCGTTTTTATAATAATCAAGATGGTCTTCTTCCAAGTTGTTTATTACAAGAATGTCAGGATAATACTTCGTAATAGTTCCATCGCTTTCATCCAGCTCTGCAATAAAGTAGTTTCCGTCTTTGTGCTGCGCATTGGTATTAAGCTCAGGAATTATTCCGCCGTCAACAAACGAAGGTTTGACTCCGCCTTTTTCCAACACAAACGATGCTAAACCGCTTGTTGTAGTCTTGCCATGAGTTCCTGAAAACCCAATAAAGCATTTCCCGGAATCCTGTGCAGACTTTGCAATTTCCTCAAGTAAATCAGAGCGGTGGTATATTTTTAACCCAAGCTCTTTTGCTCTAATAAGTTCAGGATTCTCCTCTCTGATTGCAGAACTCTTAATAACAATGGCATCCACAGGAACATTTTCAGCCCTATGTCCAATATAAACTTTTGCACCTAAATTTCTGAATTGGTCTACATACTTGCTCTCAACAATATCCGAACCCGATACTTCATGTCCGTCTTCAAGCAAATATTTTGCTAGACCGCTCATTCCTATTCCGCCGATTGCTATAAAATGATATCTCATAACCTCTCCAATTCCTTAGAATATTATAGTATAAACGAAATACTATTTACAAGTCGAAATTTAAGAATGTGACCATTTTCCCGCCATAGTTTTTTTGTTTTAAAATATTGAAGCTGTCAAAGCTAATTTCTTCAGAATGTTCTGCAACAATAATTTTTCCTCTTACAAGCTCCAGAGTTTTTTCATATATTCCGCTCATATATGGTGGGTCAATATAAACAACATCGAAAATTTTATCTGTTTTAGCAAGCAGCTTCAAACTGTCCCCTATAAATAAATCAGGCTTCAATTTTAATGTTTGATAATTCTTTTTTATAATCTCCGCGGCTTTCGGATTTTTTTCAAAGACAACAGCTTCTTGGAATCCTCGGGATAAAGCTTCAAGCCCCATTATCCCGGAGCCTCCGAATACATCCAGAAAACTTCTCTCATCAAAATCCCCAAGGATAGAATATAAAGTATTAAAAACTCCCATCCTTACTTTTGATAATGTCGGGCGTGTAATCTTTTCATCAGGTGCTGTAATCTTCCGCCCTTTATAAATTCCGGCAGTTATAATCATCAACCTAAATCCAATTTTTCAATTTTTACTCTGAAAACGCTTTCAATATCAATGCCGTTAATTATGGCCGAAATCAGATCGTCCGGCGTAAATTTATCCTCCAGATGAGGTATTAGTCCTAAAATTTTTATACTGGTGTATTCTTCTATAACTCTAGGTATGGCTGTAAGAAGTGATTTAGGGCAATCTTCAGTTATATTATTTATAACAACACCTCTTATATCCAACCCCTTTTCCTGAGCCGTATAAATTGATAAAAGTGTATCATTTATAGAATCTTCTCTTGGGGTTACAACAAACAGCAGAGGAATTTGCAATTTCCTGATTAAGTCTGTAGTTTGAACACCAGGTGCGAGAGGGCTTAAAATCCCGCTGTCACCATCAAGGATAGTGCAATCAGAAAGCCCCGCAATCCTTGCATATTCATTTGAAATTAAATCAATATCAATAGGTTCATTATCAAGCTCAGAAGCAATTAGCGGTTCTGCATTTGATTTAAATAAGTATGAAAAATGTGTTTCAATATATGGATCTATTGATTTTACGAAAGTTAAGTCTGGAGACTGCATAAAGCCATTATGTTCAATTCCTGCAGTTTGTATTGGCTTATAAACACGTGTTGCATAACCGAGGCTTTGCATAGTGCCTGCAATACCTGCTGTAAGGAATGTTTTACCATCTTTACGGTTTGATGATGTTATGTATATGTTTAACATAAGTTTATAATACCACTTTTATCGTGTATAGTAAATAAAAAGTCAGGATTAAATCCTGACTTTTATTTTATTTTATTTTATTTTATTTTATCTTGTTTCCTATTGTTTGTGTTCAGCAATGTTTTAACTTAAAGTATTGAAATTCAAAATTTATTTATATTCTATAAATTTATCAATATTCTTTTCTATAAATTGATTTATTGCGTTCAATTCTTCCCTTTCAAAAGGGAATTTTTCTCTTTCAGATTGCTCTATATTATAGTCAATTATTATTTTGTATCCTGCACGAGTATTTTCATTTGAAAGTCTAGCCTTGTCAAAATAGATATAGTCTCTGTCAACATTTCCAGAGCTTATATGGTTAAAATACATGTCATCTTCGTAATTATAAAAAGAAGTGCTATTTAGAACTTCTAAAGTCTTTTCCTTATAATCTACAGTTTGTCTGAGGCTTTGCATGTCCTCAACAGTAAGATTTTGAATAAATTCGGGCAAAATATCGGGTGCCCTATAGTTCGTTCTTCCGGCCGGCAACACGTAATATACTGGCATATAAGATCCAATTCCAAACATTGGACTATCGGCTCCCATGAATCGTTTCATCGCCCAATCGTTGATATGTTCTAATAAGCTCTCACCATTCTCATATTCAATATTTTCACCAGCCGGAGAAAAAAAAGGATCCAACGAATAGACAAATTTATCAAATCGTTCATATAGTAGACCTGGCGTATAAAAGTTCCTTTTCAATGGAAATTGAAAAATAATATCAACTGGTTGGTGGTACTCTATAGTATAATCTCCAATTTTATGAATTATTAGCGAGTTAGTATTATATCTATATTTAAATCTCTCTTGAAAGCTCGGCGAATAAGTATATGTACTGCGATGAGTTGATATAGTATAACAATTAATAATCCTTCCTTTATAAGTACTGCCACATCTGCACAACGCAAAATCTGTATCACAGTTTTGCGCCTCATCTGGAAGCTGTTCCTCCGAATCTGCCGTGTTCTTTCCAGTAGAATTATCAGGAGTTGTGTTCGGCAGCACCGTTCCATTCCCTCCGGATGAAGGAAGTTCGTTAAAATCAATATTATCCAGACTCGCTAGAACTTCTCCTTCTGCCTCAAATTTTTTCTTGAGTAGATTCTTCCTCGTGTTGATATAATGTATACCTACAGGATCGGCTGGTACTAAGCGTCCATCCGCTGCAAGAAGAAATTTAAAACGGTCAGGATTCTTGCAATTGCTCTCGCCATACATACAATTTGAGGATTTTTTCGAAGAATCAACATCAACATATATATCTGTCTGATATAATATTGTATTGTTGTCGGGGTCAATCTCTCTCTTTGTTTGGCTTATCCACCACTCAATACCGTTGGAGGTGGTAAAAGATGATTTGTCTGGATAGGATGTGTTGCGGCAGGAATCTGCCCCAAAGGTGTAAGCTATGATATTGCAAAGCTTTTTCTCTCCGGAGTATTTAGTGTCGTCTTTAAAAGGAGCTCTTAATGGTTGGGTATTGTTTATAAGTGGATACTGGCTTACATCAATATCTGTTGTGCCTTCTTTGAGTAAAATTGGAAACAATGAGGTATCTGTAACCAGTGATTTAATATTACTGCCTAGCTCGTCATAAGCTTTCAAATAATTTATTTTAGTTTTATCGGGCATTAAACCATCTATTACTGGAAGTATAATTGCCGCGACTATACCTGTAACTGCCAAAACAATTAATAGTTCTGATAACGTGAATCCTCTTTTACCCATATATTCCTCCATCTTTTGAATAGTATTTAACGTAACATAATACATATTCTGTTACATGTGCTACGCACGTAGCCATTCTTTCCCTGTTGGGATAAGGCCTACAGGCTTGGCGCTTTTGGGATGGAATTGTCACTTCTCAAATAAAGTATATTTACCCCCGCACGCGTGTGAGCGAAGCGAACCATAGCGTGCGTCAAAGATTGGGCGAAGCCCAATAACAAACCACATTTGAGCGGCAGCGAAAATGTAGAAAGCAGCAGCTTTTTTCTTCTCTTTGGGTTCCGTTTTCTCTTCTTTTTTTTGCTAAAAAGAAGAGAAAATGAACAAGAATTAATAGATGTATTCCTTATTGCACAAATACTGAGTTATATGGTAATATAAAAATATTAACGTAACTCAATATGTATTTCGTTACGTTATATATTATTTAAAAACTATTGCATTAACGCTAAAACCCTGATAAAATAATGCTTATGAGGGATTATGAACCATATTTTACGGAGGATGGGTCTATAGGGCTTTATTCATACGCTGATAAGGATGTCTTTCACTCCAAATTCGGCGCCTTGACTGAAGCTTGGGAAAAGTTCGTTATACCATCTGGAATCGAAGAATATCTTAATAATAATCAAAATGTAAAAGTTTTAGATGTATGTTATGGAATAGGATACAATACTAAAGCTTTAATGAGTTTTATAATTAATAAAAATAAAATTTTAAGAAAAAATTTTTTAAAAAAAATATTTATAAAAGTTTTAAATATCGTTTCGGTATGTACTTATAACATTAAACCAATAAGCGAAAGATTATTGGCATATATCGATACGTTAGAGAATGATAAAAATATTGAGCCCGCTCATATTAAAATAGATTGTCTTGATATAAATGAAGAGCTCGTAAAATTATCACCTCTTTTCAAGACTGTAAAAACACCTTATGAAATTTATTCGATGTTCGTGCCGGAAGTTTTCGACTGCTTGGGAATTTATTATAAGCTAAGAGATTTGTTCGCAGCTTTTATATCAAAATTCGCACCTAAGAATCGGAAAGAAATAAGGGAACTTCTTGACTTAAAATTTAAGACTATGTATCTGGATAAAGAATATAGAGTTAATGGACTTGTAAATTATATTCTAATAAATTCTTTATCAGAAAAATATGTAGATGAGTATCTCGATAAAAATCTCGAAGAAATTCTTCGAGAGAAACAAAATCGAAAGTTTTTTGATAAATCTCTGATAAAATATGCTCGTTTTAATCAAAAATGGGGGTATAAAACATCCTCTTTAGGTATTTTATCCGCCTTTTTACATAATATATATTATCAATACTTATCGAGACGATATAAAAATATCGATTTTAAGGCTACTGAGAGCCTGTTTAAGCTCAATTTCTACGTAAATGATGCTCGAAAGAGTATTTTAGAGCTAAACACTCAATATGACTTAATATTTCTTGACGCTTTTACTTACACAAAGGCTCCACAACTTTGGACTACAGAATTTATTGCTGAATTATATAAACGTATTACTCCAAGCGGGGTTCTTCTAACATACTCTAATTCGGTACTTGTAAGAAATACGCTGCTTGAAAATAACTTCTACGTCGGGAAAATTTATAATGAAAAGGCTAAAAAGTTTATTGGAACAATTGCATCCAAAGATAAATCAAAAATAAAACACCCATTAACCTCTTATGAATTAGGTTTGTGCGGAACAAAAGCAGGAATTCCATATCATGATCCAAATCTGAGCTTTTCAAACCGTGAAATTATAGATTTTAGAGAATATGAGTTCAGGCATAGTAATTTAATGAGCTCATCAAAATATATGAAATTAAGGACTTTAAGGAGTGCTGATGATGGAGAAGTTTGATATAACAATTGTTGGCGGCGGTACTGCAGGTTCATCATGTGCCTATATTGCAGCTAAATTAGGCCTAAAAACCCTGCTTATTGAAAAAAACTCATATTTAGGCGGCTCAATTACTTCGGCCTTGGTTATTCCAGCGATGAAAACTTCTGAGAATGCAATAAATACAGAATTTTTTGACACCCTATATAATAAATTAGAAAAAATGGGCGGTGCAATAACTTACGAAGACGGTAACAGAGGCTGGTTTAATCCAGAGCTCACAAAAATTACGCTGGATTCTATGATGATGGAGGCTGGAGTAAATGTCTTATTAGAATCATGTGTGAAAGATATTGAAGAAAAGTTATCGTCATATACCGTAACGATAGAGAGTGATAATCATGGTTGCTTGAATAATACGTTATTACTCCCTATCGAAACGAAATATCTTGTAGATGCAACCGGTGATGCAAAAATTTGTGAAAAATTAAATTGCGAAAAATTAAATAAAAAAAATGAAAACCAGCCTGTTAATTTAAGATTTATAATGAGCGGAATTGATATAAATACCTTTTCAGATTGGATAATGGAGTTTGATAAGGACAGAAATGTTACTACATCCTGCTGTGTAGACGGTAATACATATCTTTCTACTGCCTACACGTGGGATAAGGGTACAAAATGGGCCTTAGCACCTTTATTTAAGGAGGCTGTAGAACAGGGGATGCTTTTAGAAGAGGATACTAACTATTTTCAGCTGTTTTCTGTCGCTGGAACCAGAGATTCTATTGCATTTAACGCCCCCCGATTATTAAATTACTCCTCTGGTACAGAGGTCTATATGCAAGCTAGGGCAAGTATTTTAAGGCTATCAGAGTTTTGTAAGAAGTATTTAAAGGGCTTTGAAAATTCATATATTTCATCTATTGCAAACTCAATAGGAGTAAGGGTCTCAACCAGAATTAAAGGAAAGTATGTTTATACAGCAGATGATCTTAGGAGCGGCAAAAAGTTTGAAAATCCTGTTGTTATATCAAATTATCCAATTGATATACATTCTAAAGACAAAGATTCGTCTGTATTAGAAAAGGTGTATCAAGAATACCAGCTTCCCTTAGAGGCGCTAATAGTCAGGGACAATCTTTTTGTTATTGGCAGATGTCTTTCTGCTGATTTTGAAGCACAGGCTGCATTAAGAATTATACCGTCCTGTTTTTCTATGGGGGAGGGGCTTGCAAGATTTTTAGCTGCTAAATCTCATTTATAGTATAATTGATATATGGCAGTTTACTTTTTTTATGGGGATGAAGATTATAATATAGAGCTCGAAATTGAAAAAATGCGCTCTAAGCTTAATCCTGACTTTATTTCAATGAGCTTTCAAACGCTTGACAGTCCGGATTATTCAACGTTAATAAACGCACTTAGAACACCTCCGATGATGTTCGGAGAAATGCTTGTTATTATTAATGCTGAGGATTATTTTTTATCAAATAAGAACTTTTTCGATGATAAGGAACTGGAAGATATTGAAGATGCTCTTAAAAATAATCCGGAGCAGCTAAATATAGTCTTTGTAGTGAAACTTCCAAGGAATGAAAACAAAAAATTAGATTCAAGAAGGAAACTTTACAAAATTATATCAAAATATAACGCTCAGGAATTTCCTACATTTAAGACGTATAAAACGGATGATATTGCAAACTGGGTAAAAAAACACGCAAAAACAAAAGAAATTTCTCTGAACAACGATGCCCTCTCCTTAATGATTGAACAGCTTGGAAATAATCTAAGGGATTTTAATACAGAGCTCGACAAGCTCAAACTTGTTGCTTATCCGGGGAATGTTGTTACTAAAAAGATGGTAGAGGATATATGTATTTCCCACCAGGATTTATTTAATTTTACAGAGTTAATAATGAAAGGGGAAAAAGATAGAGCATTATTAGAATTTAAAAAACTTCTGGATAAGAAACATCCGCTTGAGCTTTTATCTGCAATTCAGACTATGTTAAGAAAATGGATACTTTTAAAAATAAACTCTTCTATGTCTACATTTGAGCTTTCAAAGCTTACAGGCCAGCATGAATTCGTGGTAAAGCAGACCATTGCAAAGCTTAAAAATACAAAGGCTGCAGACCTAATTAAGCTTAAAGAAAATCTTTTTGATGTAGAATACAGGATTAAATCCGCAGAAGTTCTTGACATAATTTCGGAGGTTGAGTGTGCAATTATCAGATAAATACCCTTTTTTAACGAATTATTTCACACAGGCTCTTACAGCCTCCAATAGGGCTCTGCCCCAAAGTTTATTATTTTATGGCAATGATTTGAAGTCTCAGTATATTTTGGCAACGGAAATCGCAAGACTTCTAAACTGCAAAAACGACCGCTCTGATACTTGTGAATGCCTCAATTGTAAATGGATAAGAGAAGGAACACATCCTGCGGTGCTTACTATATCAAGACTAGATAATAAGCCAGATGACGATGATTCAAAAACAGTAATCTCAATCAAGCAGTCGCTTATGATAAAAGAGATGCTTGTATCGGCCTCTGAATTTCATAGAGTATTTATTTTCTGCGACAGAGACGATGACGGTAATATATCCGGCTTAAATCCACTTAATTTTCAGGCGGAAACCTCAAATTCTTTGCTAAAAATAATCGAAGAGCCGCAGCCTAACATAACATTTATTTTCTTAACCAGATACATTGATGATGTACTTCCAACAATAATATCACGCTCACAATGTTTCTTTGTGCCGTCCAAAGAGACTGTCACTTATGATTACTCTGCCATTGACGGTATATTTACGAATTATTTTGAATTTAACAGAAAAGATGTGTTTAATATATCACAGAAGCTACAGGATTTATCTAAAGAAACGCCTGTTAACGTGATACTTGATAGTATCCAAAACTACATCCTCACCCTGCTAAAAACAAATCCTCGCAATGTAGAACTCATAAAGCATATTGAAATTCTTGAAGATGCAAAGCGTCAGGCAAAGTTAGGTATACGCCCTATTAATATTTTTGACGATATCTGTCTCAAATTGATTAATTAATGTTCATCAACAGGTGCAAGAGTGCCTAAAAGGTATGCGCACACATAAATATCGTACAGGTATTTTATGGTAGCTAATAAAATAACACTTGCTAATTTAAGAATATAAACAACAGACATCTCTGGAGAAAATAAGCCAAATATTTTTATAAGATAAGTTAAAGCATAATAATCTACTGCAAAGTTTACGACTATCAACAGAACTTTCCATATATATCTAAAAGGATAATTCCCCATCAAATATATAGCCTTTCTAAGATTCCATACCGCAACCACGGAATCCCTGTGTGCGTAATTCCACAAAAGAGCAGGAACGAATAAACACCAGAAAACATAACATATAAGCTGATTTACTAAAGTAAGCTTTGTTACATTACCGGAATATATCATAAACCAGAAAGGAAGCGATAATAGAAATGTTGCAACAATTGATGCAATCCCTCGCCAAATGAGCTTAAATGCACGAATTTCCGGGAATTCTATAATAAAAATTTCCTTTATTCTGCCATTATATATATTTGCCGATTTAATATCAATATCGCGTTCTATAAATGCTTCTGTAAGTTCCCAGAAGTATCCTTGCAGTATTAATAAAGGAATTAAAACTAAAACAACTGATAGAATTGTTATATAATACTGAATCCCAAATATATTAATAAATTTTACTAGCAAATAGGGTATAATAAAAGCCATAAATAAACAGATAAGAGTAAATAAAAACAAGTATAAATAATGTTTTTTAAAAAGCTTATATTTAAACATCCATACAAAAGGTTCAAATAACATAAATCTTTTTCATCCTGTTTATCTTCTTATCTGGATAGCGAGATACTTGTAACTCCAACATTCCTTGCGCTATCCATGAGTTTTACGACAGCACCGTGCTCTGCGTTATCATTAACCTGAATCAAAAGACCGTCCGGATAGTCTTTTGCATGCTGAGATACTGTTGTTTCCAAGTCTGCAGCTGCAATTTCTTGGTCATTAAAAAAATATTTATTGTCAGAAGTTACACTAAAATTCATAATCTTAGAATCTTTTACAATCTGCTCCTGATTTACAACCTCCGGAACTGCAAGATTCAAACCCTGCTGGTCTAAAAGAGGTGCTATTACCATCATTATAATCAGCAATACCAAAAAGATATCTGTAAGCGGTGTTATGTTAATTTCGTTAAAACTGTCGCGCATTATTCACTCCAATTCTCATATTGATTATCCTGCGGAATAGGTGTTTGAGCACCGTTAACAGTATTATTAGATGTATAGTT
>CALURX010000030.1 GCA_944323265.1 Candidatus Gastranaerophilales bacterium | reverse complement strand
TTTATCGTCGTAAGCCACAGAAAACCAATGATAGAATCCGCAAACAGAACTATCGGGGTTACACAAAAAGAAAAGGGTATATCCAAAGTTACAGGGGTTAAGCTGAGGGATTAAGTGGATAAAATAGTACGAATACAGAATTTAATATATGAGATTAGAGGCGTAAAGGTTATGCTTGACAGCGACCTCGCTAAATTGTATGAAGTTCCGACAAAGAGACTAAATGAAGCCGTTAAGCGAAATATTACACGCTTTCCAAAACATTATATGTTTCAATTATCAGAAAAAGAGTTTGAAGACTTGAGGTCGCAAATTGCGACCTCAAGCAAACAGCATGGCGGCAGGCGCTATACACCCTATGTATTCACGGAGCAGGGAGTTGCTATGCTATCCAGTGTTTTAAATTCGGAACGAGCAATACAAGTAAACATACAAATTATTGATACCTTTGTAAAATTAAGGCAATTTGCATTGGAAAATAAAGATTTGGCAAGACGAGTTTCGGAGCTTGAACATTACTTTATAGAACATTGTCAAGATAACAAAGAGGATATGAAAGAAATTTATCAGGCCATAGATTTACTGATGGACAGGACTAAACCTGCTAAAATAGGATTCATAAAAACAGAGGATAAAAAGATTAAGGGTATAAATTAGAATATAGATATGGCAGTAAATAATATAGATAGTACGAATTTACAACAGGAAATCGTTCACGAAGCAGAAGTGGACGGTATTGAAATACTTGTAAATATGGCAAAGCAGGGGAAAATTGATCCTTGGAATGTCGATATCGTGGAAGTTACTGACAAGTATTTAATGCACTTATTTCAGTCTAAAGCACAGAATCTGCGTCTCACAGGCAGAACTCTTTTGTTTGCAGCCATTCTGTTGAAGCTTAAATCTAACGTCCTTGAAGGTTTGGATGTTTTGGATTTTGAACCTCAGCATGAAGAAGATTTTAACTATGACGATGAGATGCCGCTTGACTATCAGGAAGAATATATTCCGACAAACAACGTAATCTCAATTGATGAAGTTTTGCAGAGAAGAACAAGCGTAAGACTTAACCATAACAGGGTTGTTACCTTGAGAGACTTAATCAGACAGTTGGAATTTTATGAAATGCTTGATAAGAAACAGTCTCTAAAGAATGCACACGAGAGAGCAAAACGCAGAGTGCAGAATTATGCACGGCTTTCTCCTGATGATATTATTAATCTTGCGCATGATGAGTATATCGAAGACGGAGTTCAGAGGCTTAAGGCAAACCTTTCCGAGATTTTAAGCCGTCAGGACAGAATCGAGTTGAACGAATTAACTCTTCTTGGAATGGATAAGATAAATGCGTATATTTCGCTTTTATTCCTTACAGCAGAAAGCGATTATGATTTGGTTCAGGAGGAATTTTATTCTGATTTGTACGTTGTAAGACGTCCTCAAAATACAGAAGATGACAATCCTTCTGAAGAGTTAGACACAAGGTTAGATAACGCGCAAAGTGTTATAGAAGACAAAGAGGCAGTCGGATGGAACAGCTAAAATCAAGAATTGAGGCGGTTCTGTTTGTAACCGCAAAAGTGCTTCAAATAAATGACATAGCACAAATACTGGAAGAAGAGCCTGAAAAGGTCGAGGAAGCTTTGTTAGAGCTAATAATGGATTACGCATCAAGAGAGGGCGCTCTGGAAATTGACGACGAAAACGGATATATTCTACAGGTTAAGCAAGAGCATCTGGATATTGTAGAAAAACTCTGTCCTGTAGAATTAAAACCGCCTGTATTGAAAACCTTGACGGTAATCGCGCTAAAAGAGCCTATCAGACAATCTTTGCTGAAAGAATTGAGAGGATCAAATGCGTATGAACATGTTCAGGAGCTTCTTGAAAAAGGATTAATCTCGAGACACAAGGATAAAAACGGCCGTTCATTTAATATTAAAACAACGCCTAAATTTGCCGAGTATTTTAAGCTCAAAGGTGATGTCAGAACGCTTGTTAAGACATTGAACATAGATAAGGGTGTTAAAGATGACGAGCCAATATCAGAAGAAGGCAGCGTTAATGAAGGGTAAAATATTTTTTTATTCTTTACTTATTGTTGCACTGTGCGGCGCTTTTTATTTCAAGAATAATGCTGATTCGATTTATGCCGGCCTCGGAGACTATTATTACAAACAGAACAACATAAAAAAGGCTCAGGAATATTACGAGCATTCTTTTTCTCTGGGGAACCAAAATTCAAAACAGAGAGAAGCTTATGTTAACTCAATAATCAACTCACCGCTTACTACGGACGGTCAGAGGAAACTTGCAGAGATTGCAGAGGATAAGGTCCAAGACAATGCATCATATAAAGCAAAAATTTTTCTATATGATTTAATGAGAGAAATACACCGAAAATACCCATTGAATTATATAAAACAGGCTCCTTTTAATCAGAAAATTTTAAGATGGGGTAAACTCCCAATCACTTACACATACCTCAATACCAATGGCGTACCGGATGAATTTATGCAAGAGATTGATTCGGCTTTTCAGGAGTGGGAAAGGGCTAGTTCACATAAGATTTTATTTTCTAGGATTAATGCACAAAATGCAAACATACTGATAGACTTTCAACAACATAAGACAGAAGATTTGGAATATGGGAAAAAATATGTTGTTGCATATACAGTTCCGGCAACTCATCTAACTAAGCTGAAAAATATGAGTATAAAATTTTATCTTCAAGATCCTGCCGGTAATTACTTTTCAAAAAATCAGATTTATAATACAGCGCTGCATGAAATATTTCACGCGCTTGGATTTATGGGACACAGTTACGAAAAAGATAACATAATGTATCTTGCAAAAGACAGCAATACCGTCATCAATGATTCCAGAGAAAGGCTTACGGAGGCTGATGTAAATACACTTGCTCTTCTTTATAAAATTGAGCCTGATATTACAAATTCAAAAGAGCTTGAAGGAGAGTATATTCCATACCTTGTTCTTGGAGATGCAAAAGAAGTTAACAAATCCAAAGCCAAAGAAGCAAAGAACTATATACGCCAAGCTCCCGGCCTTCCAAGCGGATACATAGATTTGGCAGAAAGTTATGTTGCAGAAAAACGTTATCCGGAAGCCATACGGTGCCTTGAAAAAGCTTTAAGACTGGCTGATTCAGAAGAGATTAAATGTATAATCTATTATGACCTTGCGGTATCTTATTACTACATAAATCATAATGAAATGGCGGAAGAATACATCAATAAAGCGCTTGCAATCAGAGATGGTGATGAAATGCATTTTTTACTTGCAGAAATTTATGTAAACCAGAACAAGCCGGAAAAAGCTGCAGAGGAGTATAAGTATTTAACTCAAAAAGCTCCTAAAAATATTGATTATGCGATTAATTACGCCAACATTTATATAAGACAGAAAAAGTATCTGGAAGCAAGAAAGATTCTTAAGAATTATATAAAAAATAACCCGAACGAAAAGAACAATCCTCGCTTTTCTGCATACGGAATCCTGCTTGCGTTTTAACCCTCTTGATTTTCGCCCTATTACGTTCTATAATCCGAATATCACAAATCAAAAAGAGAGAGTAGGAGTATAAAATTATGAAAATATTGTATGCAGCTGCGGAAGTTTCTCCGTTTTCTAAGGCAGGCGGTTTATCAGATGTTATGGGAAGTTTGCCGAAAGCATTGGAAAAAGATGCAGAGATTGCTATTTTTACTCCGCTCCACGGATGTATTGATTACAACAGATGGGGACTAAAAGAGCTTGAAAACTCCGAGATGTGGATTACCTTCGGTTCTTCGCCGCAGAGGTTTAAGCTTCATATCGCAAAGCTTCCGGGAACTGATATAAATGTGTTTTTTGTTCAGAATGATTGGTATTTTTCTTGTTTTCAAGAGGTTTATCCCCGCTGGCTTGATCCCAGATATGAACACGAAAGATATATAGCTTTTTCTCTTGCTACATTGGAATACGCAAAACAGCTCAATTTTAGAGCGGATATCATTCACTCCAATGATTGGCACACAGCTATGATACCTCTTTATATCAAGGCAAATTACAAATTTGATGAATTTTGGTCTAAGACTAAAAATGTTTTTGAGATTCATAATCTTGCTTATCAAGGAGTTTGGTTTGAAGATATTCTTGATTTTGCCAATATGCGCAAAGATATCGTATTCAATGAATGGGGCTGCGAACACTACGGCCGTGTTAACTGGATGAAAGGTGCAATCAATTATTCGGATAGAATTGTTGCCGTATCTCCAAACTACGCAAGAGAGATTCTGACAGGCGAGTACGGCGAAGGCATGGATTATACGCTGAGAGGCCACACTGATAAACTCGTCGGAATCGTGAACGGAATAGACTACGATGTATTCAACCCGAAAACGGATAAAACACTTGTAAAAAATTATGATGTAAATTCTGTAGAAAACAAAGAAGCAAATAAAAAGAAAGTTTTAGAAGAATTCGGGCTCAAGTATAATCCGTCAAGACCTCTGATAGCTTTGATTTCTCGTCTTGTAGAACAAAAGGGGCTGGACTTAATCCGTCAGGTTGAAGGAGATTTGCAGCACCTTGATGCGGATTTTGTATTTTTAGGCTCCGGAGACAAATCCTACGAGAATTTGTTCATCTGGCTTTCTAACAACACGCCGAATATTAGAGCCTACGTCGGCTACAGAGGCGATTTAGCAAACTTAATCTATGCAGGAAGCGACTTTTTCTTGATGCCATCCAGATTCGAGCCTTGCGGTCTTTCTCAATTGATTGCTATGCACTTTGGCTCACTTCCGATAGTAAGAGCAACCGGCGGGCTTGAAGATACCGTGACAGGATATCCGCTCGACAACTCAACCGGATTCAAATTCTGGGGTTATGACGGCTGGGCGATGAAAGATGCTATTTTAACCGCGATGTACGTTTATAAAGATAAATACACCTTAAATGCTATGCGCAAGAGCGCTATGACAGCTGATTTCAGCTGGAAAGAGAGTGCTAAGAAATATCTTGAGATGTACAAACAGCTCGTGCTAAAATAGTGCCATGAAGAAACTGGCAATCCTTTATTCTAATTACACACCGACAATAGACGCAATCATCGGACGACTAAAAGAAAACTGCGAAATTGTTTGTTTTGATAAAGATTCTGATGAGTTAAAAACATTTGATTTGATAGTTGATGTTAATTTCGGTTATTCGGGCTCTTTGAACATTTTAAAAGTTCACCATTCGCTGCTTCCAGCATTTTTTACTAATGAGCCTGTAAAACAGGCCATTATTGCAGGAGTAAAGGTTACCGGATTAACTTTTTATTACACGAATCCCCATAGAATTATAGCCCAGTACCCTGTATTTATACCAAATGAGGCACATTTTGACGACGTTGAGCAGGAACTCTTGTATCTGGAACAAACATTATATCCTTTGATTATAGAAAAAATCTTAAAAAATGAAGTGATTGACATAAAAACTCTTATAAAAAGTCAATCCAAATGTAACGGCTGCTCAGGAGGGAATTGCAGTGGGTGTTGAAAATCGAAAGCTGAACATCCTAATTGCAGGCGAGGGAAAAACACTGCCTTTGCTCATTAAATCTAAATTCCTGAATAAGCTCTATATTACATCGGAAGAGGATATTTCAGGAGCTGTCAGTGTAAGATTTAATACATTCCAAGAACTTGCCCAAAAGTGCAGAGCGCTAAAAGTTGATATGGTTATAGCAGAAAACGAAAAGTGGATTTTGCAAGGAATTGCAGATGTTTTAAGAAGAAATCTTGTTAACTGTTTTGCATTAAATACGCAAGGCGATAAACTTATTTTATCTAACAAATTCGCACGAGAGCTGCTCCATAAGTACAACATACTAACTCCAAAAAAACTTGCATATCCTGTAAAATTTCCTGTTGTTGTGAGAGCTGACGGATTTTGTGAAACAGGAAACTCACTGGATGAAATTATTGAAATAAGAGAAAAAATCACCAGACAATCAGAAGAACTTGCAAAATCGATATTTCTTGAAGAATTTATTGAAGGAGATTCTATAAGCCTGGTGTCTCTATTTGACGGCAAAAACCTTTTGAGCTTTTCTGATAATATTTTAATTCAGGAATACTCAAACAGACTATGCTCACTCCTTGTTGGAGAAAAGATTAAATTTATCGGATTTTTAATCTCTAAACTGATTATATCGAATGGAAATGTCTATAATCTGGGATTTTCATCTAACCTTCCGGATTTAAATATTAATATAGATTTCATCTATCTTCTAAATTCAGCAATTTACCAGAAGCTGGACGAAATCAATTTAATCCAATCCTAATTCTTCAAGAATATATTTACCCTTATTTTCCATAAAATCTTTTCTTGTTATTTTTGCCTCATCCCACTGTGCATCCGTCCAGCCGGACATTTGATGATAGCGTTTTTCGTGCATTTTTTTCTGAACTTCTTCAGGATATACTAACAATCTGGTTTTTAACGCAGCATCTTTATCCCAGCAACCTTTTTGCATCCTTTTATATATTATGTGATTTTTTTGGCGTAATACATGGTTCCGATTTCTTAGTTTTTTAAAGATAAATTTTAATTTTTCTATTGAATCTGGAATCATAGCACCTGTTTTTCTATACGACGGCGGCATATCTTTTCCTAATTTATTGGATTTTACTAAGCCCAAACCGTTATCTTGTAAATATCTGCGCATTTCTTCATTAAATTGTTCTATATTCTGGGATTCTTCAGTTTTACTATCTTCTGGGAGCTTTTCAAATAACTTATTGCAGCCTTTTTCCTTTAAATCATGCTGCTCTTTAGTCCACTCTTTGTTATGTGCGTTGCTAGCTTTTATATATGCCTGCTCTGAAACAGCTTCTGCATCTAATATGCGTTCGCCCTCGCGAATATCAGCTTCGTCAAACAGCTTGGCGTAATCTGCTTCCTTAACTTTGCGCTGTTCGTTTAACCACTCGGCGTTTCTGGTATCGCTAGCTTTTATATATGCCTGCTCTGAAGCAGCTTCTGCATCTAATATGCGTTCGCCCTCGCGAATATCAGCTTCGTCAAACAGCTTGGCGTAATCTGCTTCCTTAACTTTGCGCTGTTCGTTTAACCACTCGGCGTTTCTGGTATCGCTAGCTTTAATATATGCCTGCCTTGAAGCAGCTTCTGCGTCCAATATGCGTTCGCCTTCGCGAATATCAGCTTCGTCAAACAACTTGGCGTACTCTGCCTCTTTAAGCTTATGTTGTTCATTTAACCATTCAGCATTCCTAGCATCGCTTGCTTCAACAGCTTGTCTGTATTTTTTGTCAAACTCTTTTATGTCTTGATTTTTTAGTTTTTGAGCCTGTTTTGCCCTATAATTTACAAGTATTTCATAATATTTCTGCTGAATATTTCTAAAAATAGTTCTTAAACCAAACCCTGACTCCTTCGTTACATCTTTTGACTGCTCTGCTAACTCACGGATATCAATAACATTTTCTCCTTGAACATGTTTGTGTCGTTTTGATGGGGCGATGACAATCACATTTTCCTTGTTAAACAATGCTCGTTTTCTTATGGAAGAATCTTCTTTTTGTTTTCCTTGGCTCTTACGCTTACCCTGTTGAGATTTTATCACATCATTTGCTTCTTTTATAACCCCATTTATAGTCTCTTCCGCTTTTTTTACCGTCTGTTCAAGCGCTTTGCGTAATCTGTTATTTTCGATAATTAAACTGTTTATTCTGCTGTCATTATTATTCTTTTCTTTTTTTGAGGTTTTACCGCCTCTTTCTTTTCCTCGACCTGCGGTATTTTCTTCTCAGCCTCTTTCAGTTTTGACTTCATCTCCTCAACAGTTTTTCTGATTTTGTAAGATTATCTTTCAGAGAGTTTAATTCCTGTTTCATATTTTTATTTTTGTATAAAGCAACACCTGCAATTGCTAAAGAGGCAAGCAACCCTGCCCCAAGAAAAATATCTTTTGAACTCGAAACTGTCTGCTTTGGTGTCTCTATTTGAGTGTTATCATTAAGTGTTTCTGCCTTAAAATTATATTTCTGCTGAATAATCGGTAATATTTTCATCTTAATCCCTTTATTTTTTATTTAGCTATACAAAATCCCCTGAAAATAAATTTTGCTATCAGGGGGTTTTTGCATTTACAAAGCTTAATGATTTTTATTCACTCAACAACTTATCCGCAAGCGGAGATTCAACTCTTCCGTTAAGAGTTTTAGAAACTTTTTTAATATTTTCTGCCATTTTCTCCATCTCAGGCGTCCAGACAAAGTTATCCATTACATACTTTTCGCCCTTTGAAAAATCACCCTTCATCTGAACTTGAATAATTTCTTCAAGCATCTTTCTTGCAGTCGGCACCATTTTATCAATATTTACATTCAAAACCCCATCTTTTGAGATCTCAATAGCCCCTTCTTTTATAAAGTAGTAATTCTGCATAACCGAACGAACCCTATGAGCCTGGCTTAATGTCGGCTTTGAAGTCATCATATTATCAGCAGCATAAGTTACAATAATTTGATTTCTTTGTTCCGGTGTATACATGCCGGCCTCAGTCAGTACATCGAGCATTGCAAGAGATATCATATCAGCCTTATTCTCTTCAATTATAGATTTATACTTGCCTAACCCCTCTGTACCCGATTTAGGTCCGAGCGAGTGTCCGTTTTCATGTCCTACAGTAAACCAGTGATCTGCTTCATCATTATAATATTTATGCAATTCCGGATTCAGTGTCGCATCCAGTCTTTTTCTCATTTTTTCTTTTGCATCATCAGACGTAATTAATCTTATTTGCCTGTGATAAACATTTCTTCTTCCGCCGTCCAGCTCCTTGATTGAGAGTTTATCATCGTTCGGAAGATTCTCCGCCAATGTGATTCCCGCACGGAATTCACCTACATCGCCGGTTATTGCAACCAAATCAACATCTACCATTGTTTGTTTTGACTCTTTATCAGGAGAAATATTTTGAATGTAATCATCTTTAAACGGCATATTTTGTGCCATTAGCGGTAAGTAATTTTTTACCCCTAATATGGCGTCCGTTCCTTTTTTGTTAACAATTCCGACTCTTCCGCCGAGAAAATCCTTAGCAACAGGAACTATTCCATTTTCATCAAGGAGTTTTTTAAGCTCCGGATTTTCAACAACAGTCTCTGTTAACTCATCTGAATAATTTTCTCTTGTGATAGTAAACTCCAAAGGAGTATCCTGCAGAGTTGCCCACTTCTTGTCAGCATAAGCGTCAAGCATAGGATCTGCAGTCCTTAAAGCCTTTGCCTGCAATATCAAAAATTCGTTAAAATCCTTGTTTGTAGAAACTTCTGCAGCCTTTTCGAGTTCAGAAGCCATATAAGAGAATTCTTCCTTAAACTTATCAACATAATCTGTTGCAACAAGTTCGTTCCCAACCCTTTCCACTACGCTTCTCTGGTTCAGTATCTTTGCAACATCATCAACTTTTCCATCCTTAAGCATATTTATCAAAATATTATGAAATTCTTCTTTGCTTAAATCCTGCGGATAAACACCTTTTCCGGGACGTTCGGAAACACCTTTTGCAAGTTCTATCATATTGCTTTCTCTATCAAGAGAGCAGACACCTTTTTGCGCATCAAAAAGAATTTTGGTAAGCCTTGCATTCTCATTCCCCTTTTCAATCTCTTTTTCCAAATATTCTTTAAAAGATAAATTGTTCGGGTTATCAAGCTGCATATTAACCTTATCTAAAACAGATGCAGCCTTCACAAGATGTTTAAGAGCTTCTTTATCGCCTTCTGCAAGCTCTAAATATTCAGGAGCATCAACATCAAGCATTTTTTTCGTCGTCAAATAATCTTTATGTGTACGTTTTTCAAGCTCTTCTTTTGAAAGATTAAGCTCATAATCTTTTTTACCAATATTAACATTATTAATCATACTCATCTTATCAAGCTCCTTTACTAACTTATTCTCATCAGAACACAAAGCAGGCTTAACATCTTCCTGCGGATTATTTTTCATATTAATATTTGCTGTGTTAATTCTGTTAATCGGGTTAATATTCATACACAGATTATAGCACAATTTTTATAATAAATGAGCCTGTTATTCAAAAAAAGCTTTAAGATATTGTCCTGTATATGATTTCGGATTATCCGCAACCTCTCTCGGCGTTCCGCAGGCTACGACTTCACCGCCTGCGTTTCCGCCTTCCGGGCCCAAATCTATTATATAATCAGCCACTTTGATTAAGTCCAAATTATGTTCGATTATTAAAATTGTGTTGCCGTTGTCTGCAAGCTGCTGTATTATCTTAATCAGTTTATCCAAATCGTGCCAATGGAGACCCACAGAAGGTTCATCGAGCAGATATAAAGTCTTGCCGGTTGCGCGTTTGTTAAGCTCCGAAGCAAGCTTAATTCTCTGTGCTTCGCCGCCTGATAGGGTTGTTGCACTCTGACCGAGTTTTATGTAATCCAGACCTACGTCATTGAGCGTTTTTAGCTTGTTTGCAATCTGAGGAATATTCTCAAAAAACTCATAAGCCTCTTTTACACTCATCTCCAAAACGTCAGAAATGGTTTTACCCTTGTATTTTACTTCCAAAGTCTCGTTGTTGTAACGCTTTCCCTTACATACATCGCATTTTACGTAAACATCGGATAAGAAATTCATTTCAATTTTCAAAACGCCGTCGCCTGCGCAAGCCTCGCACCTGCCCCCTTTAACATTAAAGCTGAATCTTCCGGGCTTATACCCGCGCATTTTGGCTTCGTTAGTTTTCGCGTATAATTCTCTAATCGGTGTAAATACGTCCGTATAGGTTGCAGGGTTGGAACGCGGTGTTCTGCCAATCGGAGACTGGTCTATATCAATAATCTTATCCAAGTGTTCAAACCCTAAAATCTCATCAACACCTTGAGGTTTTGGCCTGTTTTTTCTGAGTTTATGTACTGCATACTCATAAATCAATTCTTGCATTAAGGTTGATTTTCCTGAGCCTGAAACACCTGTAAGAACAACAATTTTGCCGAGCGGAATATCAAGGTCTATGTTTTTCAAATTGTTTTTGAAGGCGTTTCTAATCTGCAGGAAGTTTCCATTACCAGGGCGAATCCTCTCCGGAATCGGAATATAATACTCTCCGCTCAGATATTTTCCTGTGATAGATTCTTTTGAATTAATAATATCTTCAACAGAGCCCTGTACAATAATATTTCCGCCGTTTACTCCAGCATTAGGCCCGATATCGACGATATAATCCGCATTTCTTATTGTCTCCTCATCGTGTTCTACTACAATAAGCGAGTTACCCATATTGCGGAGTTTCAAAAGAGTTTTAATCAATCTGTCGTTATCTCTCTGGTGTAAACCGATTGAAGGTTCATCAAGTACGTATAAAACGCCTGACAATCCGCTTCCAATTTGAGTTGCAAGCCTGATTCTCTGTGCTTCGCCGCCGGATAAGGTTCCGGAGGTGCGCGCAAGGTTCAGATAATTCAAACCCACATCGCATAAAAACTTAAGCCTTGCGCGCACCTCATCAAGGATTTGTTTCCCGATTTTCATCTGAAAATCGCTCAATGTAAGGTACAAATCCGTTACAAACTCGTACGCCTTATCAACAGGCATAAGGCAAAATTCGTAAATATTTTTGCCGTTGATTCTGACAGCCAGCGGAAAAGGTTTAAGCCTTGCCCCTCCGCATTTTTCGCACGGAGTTGTCACCATATATTTTTCAATCTCGGCTTTCCAGTATTCACTGTCAACATTGTAGTGTTTCATCAAAAATGGGATTACGCCGATGTATTTTTGAAGAGAGTTTTTGTACCTGTGTCCCCCAAATTCCTTAATCCGCATGGGAATCCGCTCATCAGAACCGTATAAAATAATATTTTGATGTTCAACAGGCAGATTCTTGAATGGGATATCATAATCAATGTTGTAAGCACTCTGTACAGCCTTCAAAACATCTTCATAATACCCTGTAGATGATTTACTCCAGGGATAAATTGCCCCTTCATTAATACTTTTGTTTCTGTCCGGAACAACCAAATCAGGATCGATTTTAAAATCAACCCCCAGCCCTCCGCACTTGTCGCAGGCTCCATAGGGCGCATTGAATGAAAATATACGCGGGGTAAGTTCTTCAAAGCTCAGGTTACAGTCAGGGCAGGCAAGTTTTTCGCTGTATATAATTTCTTCACTTTCTGACTTATTATTTGAAGTCCCGCCTTCGTTCGATATACATTTACCCCCGCCTATGATATCAATATTCGTAACCCCATCCGCTTTTTTTAGCGCAATCTGAACGCTGTCTGCGATTCTTGAGCGGGCTTCCGGCTTTACGACAACCCTGTCTATTACGACTGAAATCGTATGCGCTTTTGTTTTTGCAAGCTTAATCTCATCCTCATCAAGATTATAAACTTCGCCGTCAACTTTTACCCTCACAAAACCTTCTTGTCTCAATTCTTCAAACAAAGACTGAAACTCGCCTTTTTTACCCTTCGCAATAGGAGCAAGGATTTGAATTTTGGTACCTGTCTCAAGCTTAAGGATACTGTTTACAATCTCATCAATAGTCTGTGGCTTGATTGGTTTTCCGCATTTCGGACAGTATGGAGTTCCCACTCTTGCGTATAAAAGTCTTAGATAATCGTATATTTCCGTAACAGTCCCGACTGTTGAGCGCGGGTTGTTGCTTGTTGATTTCTGGTCAATAGAAATTGCCGGTGTAAGTCCGTCAATATAGTCTACATCCGGCTTATCCATCTGACCTAAAAATTGGCGTGCGTATGTCGAGAGGCTTTCTATATAACGCCTCTGGCCTTCCGCAAAAATTGTATCAAACGCAAGAGAGCTTTTGCCCGAACCTGAAACCCCGGTGAATACGACAAGCTCGTTTTTGGGGATTTCTAATGATACGTTTTTTAGGTTATGTTCTCTCGCACCCTTAATCGTAATTTTGTCTGACATATCAAAATTATACATCAAGATTTTTTTCTAGACCATCTGGTCTAAATTTTTAGAAAAAATTTAATCTAAGGGTTGATGTTACCCTATTAAATATATAATACACTACTAGTGTAGACTTGGTAGGTAGTATAAAAATATATTGGAGAGGTGACGTAAGATGAATCTTACGAGCTTGGATATAACTTTACAGCGTATTAATGCGATTGAAAACAGATTTCAATCCTTAATGTCGTATGGAGCTGCGCCGGACAGCGATTTCCAGAGAATCCTTGATTCTTCAATTTCCAATAAAAAAGATACAACCTCCAGAAGTGAAATTAATGAATTGATAGAAAAATATGCCGACAAAAACGGTCTTGATTCTGACTTTGTAAAAGCTGTAATTAAGCAGGAATCAGGTTTCAATCCGAATGCGACATCAAAATGCGGTGCAATGGGGTTAATGCAATTGATGCCTTCTACTGCACAGGGTTTGGGCGTTACAAACGCTTATGATGCAGAGCAGAATATTGAAGGCGGAACAAAATATTTAAAAGGGCTGATGGACAGGTTCGATAATAACAAGTCGCTTGCTCTTGCGGCGTATAATGCAGGGCCGAACGCGGTTAAAAAATACGGCGGAATTCCTCCTTATATGGAAACCCAGAATTACGTAAAAAGCGTTTTGAGTAATTATGACAAAATGAAAGAGGGGGTAAATGGCAGGGTAAATGATGCGGTAAATGGAGGTAGAAACTGATGATTGTTAGAAGTTTTGAATCAGCTGCAAACGGCATGCTTGCTCTTATGGATATGAATGATAACACTGCAAACAACCTTGCAAACGTTAATACTATCGGGTACAAAAAAGGCTCCCTAAGATTCAAAGACGTAATGCAATCCGCAGTATATTCTCAAAAAGGCTCAATCTTAAGGAACGATTCCAGCAGATATTTAGGTTCAATAAGCTGCGGCAGCGAATCGATGCAATACACGCACGATTTCTCTCAAGGCGCTTTGACAAAGACCTCTAACCCTTATGATGTTGCAATTGAAGGCGATGGGTTCTTTAAGATTCAGGATGTTGACGGCAATATTTCATACACAAGAAACGGTTCTTTTGTTGTTGACAGAGGCTATTGGCTTAAAACAAAAGAAGGCGAGTTCGTTCTTGACGTAAACAATCGAAGAATAAGAATGCTGCCTGAAGATATGGATGATGAAACAGCTTTCAGAGACAGAAAAGATATAATTATTGCAGAAAACGGTAATATAGAAATAAATTCATACAACCAGAAGATTCCGCTTCAAACAATCGGAATCTGGGATTTTTCAGACAAAGATGATTTGTTTGAAATCGGTGATACAAAATTTGTTCCGAGAGATCCTATAAACAATCCGGAGCTTAGATCGGAAAAGTTTTCAATACAGCAGGGAATGCTGGAGCTTTCAAATTCTAATGTAATCAAAGAAATGATTAATACAATCCAGACATCCAGAAATTATGAAAGCTTAACACGCGTAGTAAGCACAAACAGTGAAATGCTTACGACAGCAGTGTCAGTAGGACGAATAAGAACATAGGTGAAGCGTGAGGAGTGAAGCGTACAATATAAAGTTAAATATGAACAATAAAATATTTTAAAATGAACGCTTCACCTTTCACACCTCACCCATCACGGAAATAAAAGAAATAAAACGAGGATAATAAACAATGTTAAGAGCACTAACTACAGCAGCAACAGGTATGATAGCACAGCAAAACTATCTTGATGTTATTGCAAACAACGTAGCAAACGTTAATACCACGGCGTTCAAAAAGTCAAGAATAGAATTTCAGGACTTATTGTCTCAAGCGGCAAGAACTCCCGGCGCCTTAATGAATCAGGGTACATATCAGCCTGTCGGTATTGAAATCGGGCTTGGTGTAAAAACCGCTGCAACAACAAGGGTGTTTACACAGGGTATTGCAATCTCAACCGGCAGACAGCTTGATATTGAAATTGAAGGCGAAGGCTTCCTGCAGGTTATGAAAGAAGATGGTTCTCTTGCATATACAAGAGACGGCTGCCTTCAGGTTGATTCTCTGGGACAGTTATGTACAAACGACGGTCTTTTGATTCAGCCTTCTGTTTCAATCCCTCGTGACGCTACGGAAATTACGATTACTCAGGACGGTAACATTTCTGTAACACTTCCGGGACAGACACAACAGTCAATTGTAGGTTCGCTCCAGCTGGTTAAATTCCAAAACCCATCAGGTTTGTTATCAATCGGCCATAACCTTTACAAAGAAACTCAGGCTTCCGGAAACCCTGTGCAGGATACCCCGGGGCAAAACGGTTTAGGCTTGATTCAACAAGGTATGCTTGAAGGTTCTAACGTCCAGATTGTTGACGAACTCGTGGGGCTGATTAAGGCAGAACGTGCGTTTGAATCTAACTCAAAAATAATTAACTCTTCAAGCAATATTCTGCAGCTGACAAATAATATGTCATAGTGAAGTGGCCGGATGGCTGAGAAGAAAAACAGGTTGAACAAATAGAAGGGTGGGAACAACCCCTCACCCCAACCCTCTCCCCAAGGAGAGGGAGAAGCAGGAAAAGTAAATTGAAAAGATTTTTAGTAACAGCATTAATATTAATGATAGGCTCTCTGGGTGCAAATGCCCAGACAGTATCTTCTGCTGATGTTAAAGCTTCTGTTGCGAAAATCCTTGAAGATAGCTACAAAAAGATTACAGATGGGGATGTTGAAGTAAAAGTTTCGGCAACCCAGTTTGCCCAGCTGCAGCTTCCGGACGGAAATATCTCTTACAAGATTGTATCAGGCGCTGATAAAGTTGTTCCAAGAGATATAAAAAGGGTGGATGTTTATGTAAACAATGCGTTTATAAAAACTCTCAATCTTCCGGTGCAGACGATAATTTATAAAGATGTGCTTGTTGCAAATGATTACATCAACAGAGAGCAGGCGCTCACCAGGGATTGCGTCGGCATAAAAAAAATGGATGTATCTATGAACTTGGATTACGTTTTGGGCGAATCTGTTTTAAACAAAGAAATGAGCGCTAAAAAAGCATTCCAGAAGGGCGAAATTATTGATAAAAGATTTGTAAAAATGCGCCCGGATGTTTTAAGAAACGGTGAGGTAAGGATTTTCTTCGTATCAAACGGAGCCGTTATGATTACTATTGACGGAACCGCAATGGCTGACGGAATGTGCGGGGATTATATAAACGTTGAGAACAAAAATTACAAAAAAGTTTATAACGGAAAGGTTATCGGGGAAAATAAGGTGCTGGTCAATATTTAAAATTTGACCGAAAGGTAAGTATTATGAGAAAAATTGTATCAAGTTTATTAATAATGATGGTATTGTTTACAGGATTGCTTCCTGCAAGAGCTATTAATGCAACCGTAAGGATTATGGATTTAACCCACATCAAAGGGGTTCGTGAAAACCAGCTTGTCGGATACGGTGTAGTCGTAGGTCTTCCGGGTACCGGTGACAACTCTCGTTCAACCCAGATTACAAACCAAATGTTATTGAGAAACTTAGGTACTGTAATTGAGCAGGAAAACTACATCCAAAAAGGTGCTTCTGCTGCCGTAATCGTTACGGCTACAGTTCCTCCGTTTGCAAAGAACGGAGATAAAATTGATTGCACCGTATCAGCAATCGCTGACTCAAAAAGCCTTGAAGGCGGTGTACTTGTACAGACAATTCTAAAAGCTCCTAACGGTGAAGCTGTTGCAGTAGCCCAAGGACCTCTTTCTGTCGGCGGTATAAATAAGTCTGCAGGCGGCTCATCTGCAAGAACTGCAATTACTACCACAGGCAGAATCCCAGGCGGTGCAATAATCGAACGTGATATTTATACGGAAATAGGTGATGAAAATTCCATCACACTTTCAATAGACCGTTCCGATTATACTCTTGTCTCAAGAATCGCAAAAACGATTTCTCAGGTAGCACCGGCTCAGGCAATTGACGGAAGCTCTGTAAGAGTTGAAATTCCTGCAAAATTTATTAACGACAGGGTGTCTTTCCTCTCTATCATAGAGAATCTGGAAGTTGCTCCGACAATGGAATCTGCAAAAGTTGTCGTTAATGAAAGGACGGGTACGGTTGTAATAGGAGCTGATGTTAAGCTTCTTCCGGCAGCTGTAGCGCACGGAAATATCACTGTAACTGTTTCTGCCACAAACGAGGTTTCACAGCCGAATGCGTTTGCAAACGGTGCAACAGTTGGATTCCAAAACGCAGATATTGAGATTAACAAAACTCCGGGAAGTCTCGTAACAATGCCTGCTAACAGTAATCTTAACGACCTTGTTAGAGCATTAAATGCAATAGGAGTTGCGCCTATTGACTTAATCTCAATTCTTCAGGCGCTTAAAAAATCAGGAAGCTTGCAAGCCGAGCTGGTGATTATTTAGTGAAGGGTGACGCGTGAAGCGTGATGCGAGCAATATAAAAGTTAATACAAATAAACAATAATAAAAGCACCCTTCACCCCTCACACTTCACTCCTCACGCAACAGAAAGGATATAAATGGATTTTTCAACACCTACAATAGATTTAATAAAAAGCGGGCTGCAAAATGCCCAGACCGTTAATTCGGATCAGGTTCTATATAACCGAATCAAGGAATCAGGCGATTCTAAAGAACAGTTAAGAAAAGCCGCAACAGAATTTGAATCTATTTTTATAACCAAAATGTTATCGGAAATGGATAAAACCGTAGATAGAGAAGGCGGGCTGTTCGGCAAAGAAACTCAATACGTTGATACTTTTAAGTCAATTGTATATCAGCAAATGGGACGTGATATTGCAAACAATCCGAGAACTTCATTCGGATTTGCAGATCAGATTTACAGACAAATGGAAAGGTATGTGGGGAGTTAGTGAAGCGTGAAGAGTGAGGCGTGATGCGAGCAATATAAAAGTTAATACAAATAAACAATAATAAAAGCACCCTTCACCCCTCACACTTCACTCCTCACGCAACAGAAAGGACATAAATGTTACCAAGAATAGAAACCAATTCAGTACAACAGTTCAGCGCATTAAACGCATTTAAATCAAACCAGAATCTCCAAAAGCCTGAAGCTGAAGATATAGAAGTTTCAAGAGGGGTTAACACCTCCTCAACCCAAACTTTGCTTGACAGAATTGATGTAAACGAAGTAAGAGAATGCGCAAAAACTGTAGGAGAATTCAATATTTCGGATGATGACATCAAGTACGGTTTACTATATGGTAGAAGTGTTATAGCGGAATTTCTCTGCTAAATGGGAAGAGGTAAAGAGTGAAGAGAGTTTTTATAATTCCTTCACCTATCATTACAATAAGAGGTAAGTTATGAAAAAATTAATGACAGTATTAGCTGTGCTTATAATGACAATGAGTGTTAGTGTTCAGGCAGAATCTCTGTTTACACTGGGCGCAACACAACATTATGCAGGTGTGCCGCGTTCATTGTTCGGCGGGGTTCAAGCGCACCAGATAGGCGACTTAATCTCTATTATTATGGAAGAAAATATTACTGTTAATGATAACTTAACTTATACATCCGAAAAATCTTCCAACACAGTGGATACTTTTACATCATTCTTTAACCGCTGGTTTGGTCTGTCTCTCAAAGATTCTGACGGATTTGGCGGGACAAATGAAGTATCTAACTCCGCAACCGGCGGAAGAACACTTACGTTCGGCGACCAGATTGCCGTACAGGTTGTGCAGCAGCTTCCAAACGGTAACCTTGCTGTTCAAGGTAAGAAAACTCTTGTTAACGGGAATGAAAGAATGGACTTTATTGTAACAGGTGTTGTTGACCCAAGGTGGTTGAATGCGAACGGTGAAATATATTCATACAATGTTTCTAACCTGCAGTTTGCTCTCTCCGGCAGAGGCACAATCTCCAGAAACCAGAACGAAGGTATATTCAACAGATTTATCAAATATCTGTTCTAATGCGTGAAGCGTGAAAGGTGAGATGTGAAGCGAGCAATATAAAAAAATCTCAAAAGGTACGCTTCACCCTTCACGTAACAAAAAGGACAAAATATGGATAAAAAACTATTTCAAAACTTAATAGAAATTCTTGATAAGATAATCGATGCATATACAGAGCTTAAAAGCCTCTTTGAAGAGAAAAAAGAGACTTTGAAAAAAGCTAAGCCCGACGATTTGGGAGTTCTGGATAATCAAATTCTTGCATTGAATAATAAAATAATAAAACTTAACAATTCAAGAAAAGACCTTGCAGAAAAACTCCTCGGCCAGGATGGGAACATGTCAGCCCTTATCGAGCTCGCAGAGCGGGAAGCGCCGAATTTCACAGAACGATTAAAAGAACAAAAGGTTAAGATTTGTAAAATTATTCCGGAATTAGTGTTATTAAATAATCAAAATGTGGAACTATTAAAGCATGGCATAGTAATGTCTAACAAGATGTTGGAAACAATTATTAATGCCTTTGCTCCTCAAGGAAGTAACTACAACGGAGCAGGAAAAACAGACACACATGATATTGATATGTGGACAATAAGCGAAGAAGTCTAGCGCGCATTGTCTATGTCTGAAACGCAGCAGAAAAAAATGAGGTAAAAAATGGTTAGCTTATTATCATCACTCAACATGACAGCAAACGCCCTTTCCGTAAACGAAAAGGCAATCAGTGTAGTTTCACACAACGTTGCAAATATGAACACCGAAGGGTATTCAAAACAAAAAGTTAATCTTGCAACCCGAAACATCGCAGGTGCGATAGGAAACAACGTTAGGAATCAGATAAACGCAAACGGCGGCGTTATGATAGCCAATGTAATGCGCTATAATGATACCTATCTAAACAACTATTACAGAGATCAGCTCTCTAAACAAAATATGCTGGATCAGCAGCTTGCAAACCTTGACGATTTAGCAGGCATTCTTGATGATTTGGAAAGCACAGGTGTAGATGCGGCTTTGAGTGACTTTTATGAAGCATTAAATAATCTTAATGAATATCCGGCGAGCTCTACCGCCAGAACAAACTTCCTGGAAACAGCTAAGACATTAACCTCTGTTTTAAATACTAAGAGCATAGAGCTTGAAGAACTTACAACCAAAGCTCTCGGTGATGGTGTATCTCAGGAAGCCCTTGAGAACTCTAAGATTTATGTACAATATGAAGCCTTAAACGACAAGTTAACAGAACTTGCGGACATCAATCGAGCCCTGCAAGTAACTCAAACCGGAACACTTGATGCTAATAACCTTCTTGATAAACGCGATATGATATTGAATGATATTGCAGAGTTCGTTAATTTTGATATTGAAGAAAAAGAAAACGGTACTGTAAATCTATACATAGATGGCGTAGCTATGGTTAAAGGTTCTAAAGTTACAGGCGAACTCCAAATAGAAACTGCCCAATCATATTGCGACAAAAACGGAATAATATATCCTGATGATTGGGATGGAGAAAATGCAGTAATAAGCATTGTTAATCCTCAAGAAAACAATAAGGTCGTAGTTGCAAACGCCAATTCAATTATAACAGAAGGAACATTAGGCGGGCTTCTACATTCCGCAACCGATAACGGTGATGGCGAAACTAACGCCGGAACTGTAATGAACAGCTTAAACACTCTGGCTCAAGCAATTGCAGATATTTTCAATGATTTGAACACAAGGGACGGCGCTTACTGTATAAACCCTGATGATACAGGCAAACTTATGGCAACAAATGAAGATAACCTCATATTTGTGGGCGCAGACGGAACTGGGGAAGGGATTACCGCAGGGAACATCCAGCTTAATTCTGACTTATTTACGGAAGACGGTATCTGGAATATTGCTTGTGCCTATTTTGATGATCCGGCAAACTTTGATGAAAACGCTGTCGGTAATGCTCAGAACGCTGCGGCTATGCTTGAGACAAGAAACACAAGCTATGCAGGGCTGGATGGAATGTCAATAGAAGATTACTATACCTCTCTTGTAGGTAAAGTCGCTTCGGCAGGAAGCAGTTTACAAACTCTATATGATACACAGAGTGATGTTGTTAATTCTATTGCAACACAGATTCAAAACCTCAGCGGGGTTGATTTAAATGAAGAATTGGTCGATCTGGTTAAATATCAAACGGCATATTCTGCTGCTGCCCAGGTATTTAACACTTGTAATGCTTGTTTAGATACATTAATGACATTAGGAGGCTAAGTATGGTAGATAGAATTTCAACATCAGGAAGATACGCCCAGCTTGTTGCGGATATGCAGCAAAGTATGCTTAACTACTATAAGCTGACTAATCAACTTTCCTCAGGGCACAAAGTTAATAGTATTACAGATGACCCTATTGCTGCAGTAAATATCCTTAATACAAGCAGACAGCTCGGTCAGATGGATACCTTTTCAACAAATGTTGAGATGGCAAAATCCGAATTAAGTACATTAGACGATTTAATGTCTCTAGCGACAAGTTACTTGTCTTCTGCATGGGATAGTGCTGTGCAGGCAAATAACCAAACATACAGCGATACATCACTGGAAGCTTTAAAAATCGAAATTGATGAAACCATAAAGACAATGGTTGATTTGGCTAACACAGAATATAATGACAATTATATTTTTGGCGGAGCTAACACAAAGACAGTGCCATATACAATAGAAGAAAACGGTGATATCGTATACCACGGAACCCCTTATGACAATCCTGATTATATTCGTCAGACGGAAGTGGCTGATGGGGTATTTGAAGTAATTAATACGACCGGAGATCGGGTTTTTGGATATTATAAAGCAGCTGTTGAACCCGGCAACGGAGTTTATACAGATGTTAACGGAAATCGTGTTATAAAATCTACTGATGACACAGGTGCTGATATTTATACATACGAAAACGGACTTGAGTACACAGGAGATATTGGCGACTTAACAGATGGTGCACCAGAAGAAGCAGTCGGGGTTATGGGAGCAATGAAAGTCTTAAGCAACTCTATCCAAATGGTTCTTGACGGTGATAGAGAAGAAGGTTATGAAATGATGAATTCAACCTTGGATATGTTTTCAAATTCTCTTACTCAAATTACAGAGGAACAAACCAAATTCGGCGGGGTTTATAACCGTTTAGAGATGACAACATCTACACTGGAAACAAATAACGAAAACTTAACAGCATATTTAAGTGAAATCAGGGATGTTGATTTAACAGAAGCCATTACCGACTGGTATATGGCACAGTATGCTTATCAGGCAAGTCTCCAGGTTTCATCTGCTTCCATGGGGATGAGTCTTCTAAATTATCTGTAAAAAATATCTTGCGCTCCTCAAGGACGTAGAGCGCAAGTTTAGATATAGAATAGTCTACAATTTTAATATACTTACCATTTTTAAGGACGTCTTCGTCCTTTTTTCTTTTTATATTTATTTTTTATTAAACACCCGATATAATATAAATATATGTATAAATTTATAATCATTATAATTTTATTTAATTTATTACCGGCTGTCGCTGATGATTTTGAACCGGTATTACTGCAAGGCCATACAAAATTAGAACTACAGGAAAGTCAGCTTAGAGCAACAAAACCTGTAGACTATGAGTTGAAATATGAAAAAAGAACCTTTCCTTTTGTGCAGAACGATAATTTATACTCTTCGAAGACAACATCATATACAAAAGAAAAAAAACTCGGAGATTTTTCTTTCGGCTCAAAAACAGACAGCGTTTTTTATCCAGACAAATACTCCCAAACAAACACCTATTACACAAAATATCAAAAGAACAGATTTGCGCTAAGCACTTCATATAAGAACACAGCCCTTACATCTTTTGAACAATATCGCAACGGCACATTTATGTTCTCGCCTGAATATAAGCTAAATAATAAAGTTTCACTGCAGAGCATATATTCAACAAGCTTTTTAGACAGAAGCAGAAAAAATGAACTTTTATTCAATATTCGTCCTTTTCAAGACGACCGTATGAATTTTAATGTAGGAGCCAGCCAGATTTATTCAACAAGCATAACCCCTGCAAGGTCTCAATTAAACTTTTCCACAAAATTCAATTTTTAGACAAGTTCGCGCCGAACTCGATTAAGTGCTTACGCACTTAGAGTTCTAGCCTTACTGTCATTCCCGCTAATAAAAAAGAGCCATATAATATATGGCTCTTTTTTATTAGCGGAAGACGAGACTCGAACTCGCGACAGTCTGCTTGGAAGGCAGATACTCTACCAACTGAGCTACTTCCGCTCATATTAAACTTTCAA
>CALURX010000029.1 GCA_944323265.1 Candidatus Gastranaerophilales bacterium | reverse complement strand
CAAATTACATCTAGGCTTAAATTGGTATATAGATGTAAAACAATTGTTGTATGTTTTTTTTATTTGGACATTAGTGCTCATCTAGGGAAGGGAGAGTATTAGACGTCAGGAGTATAGAGTTCATGTGATAGAAAAGCCTCTTAAATTGGCCGACAAAATTCCCCTCGCCCCAATAGGAAATGCGAGGCATACACTATTCGAATCTTACACCTACTCTAATTCTTTGAATG
The DNA here is from genome assembly GCA_944323265.1 of Candidatus Gastranaerophilales bacterium. Lineage (GTDB taxonomy): Bacteria > Cyanobacteriota > Vampirovibrionia > Gastranaerophilales > Gastranaerophilaceae > CAG-196. The sequence goes on along the minus strand of CALURX010000029.1, from coordinate 24,017 downwards.
CTTTTGAAATATTTTTATAGATTCAAATGCAAACTGAGCCTCATCTTCAGTTAATGTTGATACGTATTTTAAAAGCTTCTGTTTATTGCTATCTGTTTGGGAAGAGGTTGTCGGAGTATCCTCCCGAAACAAATCGCTCACACTAACTTGCAAGACTTCGGCCATCTTATATAGAACAGTTGCAGATACAAACTGTTTGCCGGATTCTACTTTTACTATATTAGATGTGTTGATATTTAACTTTTCTGCAAGTTGTTCTTGAGATAAGTGTAACCTCTTTCTATAATGCCTTACGTTTGCGCCAAAAATCTTAAGTTTGTCCATAGCAATAATAGTTTAGCCTACTTTAATATCGACTTCTATTCCGTCAAACCACCAGTTTTTGACTAATAGTTTAACTACCATATAGCCCACTAAGGCAATATCAATTTTTGTAGTTTTACATTATAATGACCTAGCAAAGTTATGTGAGTGTATTGTATTAGAATAAGGAGTATGAAAATGGACATGATTAAAACGCACAATAAAACTATTGAAAAAGCGCTGCGGAAAAAAGTTATCTCAGAAAATATTGCCGAAAAATTAGAGCTGGAAGAAATACTTTACCTTAACAGGCTAAAGCTTGCTATGAACTGCTTTTCAATAGAATCAACGCTTAGCAAATTTCTTAATGAATACTCGCACATTTCTAATGACTACAAGTATTATCTCAATTTTATTGAAAAAAAAGAAAACGATATGAAGATTAAAATTGATACTATACTATTCAATGCTCTAAAACACATGCCTGAGGAAATTACAAACCTTATTTCACTATTCCTTATAGAAAACCTTTACCAGAATTTTGACGCTATAGAAAAGAAAAGTAAAATTATAAAAGAAAATGCAGAATGCACAAGTTTTATCAAAAATTTAGAAAAACGTCTCGGATTTGAAAATGCTTTTGTAAAACTTAATGTCATCAGATATATTAAACGGAAATTCTCTTTTTTCCAGGATTATTACTATATTGATTTAATCAACACATACACAAATTCAGCCGTTTTAGGCTTGCTCTATGCAATTCACTGCAGATAACCTTGTTGTGGAATAAACATTATGCAACCCTCTTGTTATTCTGTAAGCAGGAGGGTTTTATAAATATGAAAACAGTGTTTTTTGATGTTGAAAGCTTTGAAGAAGAGTTTTTAAAAAAGGCAGGAAATGGCGAATTTTTTCTGGAGCCAAATCCCCTCAATGAAATCACTCCTATAAACCCTGAATATAAAGACGCAGACATTATTTCAGTTTTTACAACATCAAGAGTAAGCAAAAAAGTTCTGGAACAGTTTCCAAATCTCAAACTTATTGCACTACGCTCTGTCGGGTTTAACCATATTGATTTAGAATATTGTAAAACTCATAATATCACTGTTGAAACATCACCAAACTACGGTAATATAACAGTTGCAGAATTTGCGTTTGCACTTCTGCTGGATACAGCAAGAAAGGTTACATATTCATACAATGAGTATAAAAATGCAAGAATTGAACCTAAGTCGCTTATTGGTATAGAATTATTCGGGAAGACTGCCGGAATTATCGGTCTTGGTTCAATTGGAGCTGAATTCGCAAGGATTGCACATGGACTTAGTATGAAAATTCTGGCATTTGATAAGTTTGAGAATGAAGAAATGAAAACTAAATATAATGTTGAGTACACTGATTTTAACACTCTTCTGGAAAACTCTGATTTCATATCGATTCATGCCCCGCTTACCAAAGATAACTATCACATGTTAAATGCAGAGTGTTTTAAAAAAATGAAAAATACTGCAATTATTATTAACACCGGCAGGGGTGAATTAATAGATACCCAGGCACTTTATACAGCACTCCAAGACGGTCAAATTGCAGGAGCGGGGCTTGATGTGCTTGAGAGTGAAGAGACTATGACAGAAACCGATTATCCGATAGGACGACTTGACAAAATCACGCTCGAACGCACTGTGATTAATTCCAGACTATTTCAGCTTGATAATGTTATCATTACTCCGCACACTGCGTATAATACAAAAGAAGCTGTTCAAAGGATTTTGAATACAACAATTGAAAATATTAAAGCCTTTATGGAAGGGCGAGTTCAAAACGCAGTAAAATTATAATAAAAAAGGGGCTCGCGCCCCAAAATGAACTACTATTAGGTCAGAGGGAGATTCTTACAAGAATCCTCATCGATTTATTTATAGAGTTAAGAAGCATAAAAACTTCTCAATTATCCTAAAGAAGAGTGGAAAGTTCTTGAAATAACATCGTCCTGCTGTTCTTTTGTTAATTTTATAAAGTTAACAGCATATCCCGAAACTCTTACTGTAAGCTGCGGATATTTTTCCGGGTGTTTTTGAGCGTCCAGTAATGTGTCTCTGTTAAATACGTTTACATTAAGGTGATGACCGCCTTTTTCTACATAACCATCCAGTAAGTTAATTAAGTTTTCTTCTTGTTGAGTTGTCATTTTTGTATCTCCTTTGTTTTCTTTCTGTTTTTATTATATACTATGTTTAACAACATTTCTGTTGTTTATACAACAAAAAGTATTTTACGGTAAATTTATGGAAAGACTTGAAAATTATTATAATCAGATTAAAAATTCGCCTGTATTTTTCGGCATGAATGATGAAGAACTCAAAGGGCTGCTGGAATGTTTTAACGCAAGAGTGCGCAAGTATGAAAAAGATGAGATTATTATCCGTCAGGGAGATATAATATCGAATATTTATTTGATATTAAAGGGAGATGTTAATATAGAAAAAGACTCTTATTGGGGCCGCCGCATTATAATTGCGCGTCTGAGCAAAAATGATAACCTGGCGCTTTCATTTGTCGGGTCTAAAAATGTAGAGTCAAACATTGATGCAGTAACCGTAAGTGATACAGTTGTTTTGATTCTCGGGTATGAAAAATGCACCTCTATGTGTCAAAACGCTTGCACAAGACATAAGATACTTATTAACAATTTGTTCCAAATTTTATCTAAAGAAAATATTGAATTAATCCAAAAAATCGAAAATGTTTCTCAAAAAACAATCAGAGATAAACTTCTGACATATCTTTCCAATGAGGCGCAGAAAAAGCATTCAAACAGTTTTGAAATCAAATTCAACAGGCAGGACTTAGCAGATTATCTTAACGTTGACAGAAGCGCAATGAGTTTTGAGCTGTCAAAACTCCAAAAAGAAGGGTTGATTGAATACAATAAGAATAAGTTTGAGCTGCGCTCATAGACTTATTCTATCAGCCTATTGGAAACTGTAAGAGAAGGAACTCCTGATGGCAGCATCAACAGCACCCTGAGCTGATTGAAGTTCTGCATCAACCATCTTAAGTCTATTTTGATATTCCTGCATCTGCAAATCAAGCTTCTTTTCCAAAATTATCAGCTTATCTCTTCTTGCCTCTAACTGTTTAACCGCCGGATTTTCAGGATCAAGGTCATTTCCCAGAGCCATTATCTCATCAGAAGACGCGACAAGCTCCATCTTGGCTGACGCAATCCACTGTACCTTTGTCTCCAGTGTTATTTTATACGCTGTGAGATACATCATTCTGAAACTTGAGGCGATTAATCCCATAATTCATTCCTTCTATCTTGTTTCGTTTAAATTCTTGCCTCTCAGGAATGTGTGTTCATTACTTTCCGCAATCAAGCTTTCCATTTTGTGAAGCTGGTGCTTGTGATAGTTAACCCTGTACTTTGCCATCTTTAATTTTTGTCTGATGGTAAGCATATCCTTAAGGCTTGATATTAAACTTACTGCCAGTGCCTTAAACGGATTCTTCCGCCTGAAAAACGAGCGGGCAAAATTCATAAAATTCACTAACCGTTTTATACTTGTTTGTAGTTCTTCACGCATAAGTTTTTTCTCCTATGCATTCTAAGCCTACATGTATTATAAAACATGTTAATGATAATAATTGCGTATTTTTGAGGGTATTTGTTACATTTATTAACATACTACTTGGGATTAATCCTATTGCCGGTGATACTATTAAATACAAACCTGTTTTTGTAATACTTTTTCTGCGCTATACTATTTAACGGCACTTTTTTCAAAAACTTTAATTCTTTTCGGTTATAATACCGTTGTTCGTTACAAAAATTTACAAACGACGCTATTGTTTTAAAAACAGCGTTGTTAAATAAGATATCCAGCATTATTCTGAAAAAAGTACGTCCTTGCATATCAATTTCTATTCTTATCTGGGCTGCAGATAACTAATCAAAATCTAAGTTATGAGCCTAATTCCTGAACATCCTTGCTTGCACCTTCAATGTCATCTTTAAGCATTTGTCTTACAATATCACCTTGTGTATCAAGCATTTTACATACAGTTTCAATATTTGCGACTTTTTGTGAAAGTATTGTATCCGCGTTTGAAACAATGTTACTTGAAACTGTTTGATATGCAGATAGAGCTGCAGAAGTGGTGCCCTGCATTAGATTTCCCATAACTACCGCAGGAAGTCCAAATTCTCCCAAATAAGGAGCAGCAGCCGTCATTATACCGCCCCATCCAGACACAATACCTGCAAGCGGCATTAAGATGTTTGCGGCACCGATTCCGTATCCATTTGCTGTTCCGATACCGTAAGCAGCTGTGCTTGCAATATCCGCAATACTTCCAATTCCTGAAGCATAGCCTGTTGTTGAACCGTTAGATGAACCAAAACCTGTTAATAAATCGCCTATGCTAGAGGCTCCGCCTGTAGTGTATCCGCTTTGCCTATAGCCGTAATTTGCTGCATAACCGCTCGGGAATCCTGAATAATTCCCAAGACTGTTCACACCAAAAGAAGAATAAGTTCCAGTAGTCCCTCCTGTTCCGCCTGTATATTGCGTCCAGTAAGATGTACCCGGAATATTCATGGCATTTGTTCCGCCCAGAGTTGTCATAAATGCAGACGGCGCAAATAAACTTGCAAGCTGATATAAGAACCCCCCTGCAGCTTCAAATCCTGTGCCGGAGCTTCCTGAACCTGCAACAGTTAAGTCTCTTAATCTGTCATAAGTTTCATACAGCATAACTTTGGCATCTGCTGAGGCTGCGCCAAATTTGTTTGCTATTACTAAGTATCCGTCGTTTTTGTATGACATATATTCCTCTTATTTTACTAATGTAGAATTTTGTGACTTTAGTTATCCTAGCCGCCAAATGTCTTAAATGAATCTTCAATATTATCTTTAACAACTTTTGATACAGCATCAATTTCTGTAGAAAGAGCATTTTGTTCCGTATCAAGCTGCTTAAGTCTCAATTCAAGCTGTAAGTCTTGCTGCTGGATTAAAGATGTTTTGGCATTGATATCCTGAACCATTTTATCGTATTGAGCATTCTCATAGTAGTATTGATTCATGGCGTCTTGATATGCCACATCATCTGTTATTGTTTCAGCATTCAAAGTATAAGTAATGGTATCATCCTCAAACCTGACAGATGTAAATCGACCGTTGCCATCTGTTTCAAGAAGAGCTTTTTCTGTTTCTTCAATCTTTGTAGAAACATAAGTTGCATTATAATAAGCTAATTTATTTTGACCATCAATATTATTTATACCTGTTCCGCTGGCATATGAATTGTTTAAGTCTTCAAACGTAGTATAATAAGTAATACCATTCATCTGGAATGAATAAATCCCGCCAAGGTAATTGCCTTCGTCATCAAAACAGCTATTAATTGAGGCATCGATATTTTGTTTTTTCATGTCGGTAACTACCTGTTTTAATTCAGCTTTTTGGTCATCGGTCAAATCAACAAGGAGCGTTAACTCACAATTACCAATATATGTTGGTCTGCTTAATCCTTCATAAGCTGTTTGAGCGGCTTGATATGCTTGAAGTGCAGTATACTCAGCGGTTTCTAAAGTTACAATTTCTGCATCATAGTTATCTGCAATTTCGTTTATACTACCAGCGCCGTTCCCTGCACGATATACTGGTAGATTTGTTAAACTTCCTCCGCTAGAGCTGCCATAGAGACTTCTCAAATCATCTTTAAAGGCGATTGTCCCGTCGGCAGCATTATAATAAACATCCGCCATATCTGCAGATTTTGTAATATCTTTACTCAATGCTCCTTCATCTACTAAACGCTGAATAGCATCCTCGATCTGCTCTATTGCAGCGGCATTACCTGTCGGATCTTTTATCAATTCATTATATCCGACATAAGTTCCGTTTATTCCACCTATAGTTGTAAAAGTGTATGTATCTGTTAGCGGATCATAGCTACTGGAATTAACTCCGGTATAAGAATCATTGTCTACGTAATTAGATAATGTTGCGGCCTGTTCTTTCTTCGCAGTGGTTGCAGCCTTTGCCTCTTCATAATCAGCATTTGTTTGGGTCACAAGCCGCAAAGCGGTTTCAATTTGTTCAACACTTGCTTCGGTTCCAGATGCGAATTGAACTTGAGGATCATTTCTCAATTTTTGTGAGCCGGTATAAACATCTGCATAGTAGTGATGTGTCACAACATAGTTATAATCTTCTTCCGGCGTTGCAAGCTGCTGCCAGCTGTCAATTGTATATTCATTGCTGCCGTCAGAGAAAGAATACTGCATCTTTGTGTAATCCTGAGTGCTAGGAGGAACCGGAACGCTCAATCCTAACATCTGATTAAACAAATTCGCAGACTGGTTAGATAAAACCGTTCTTGCCTGATTTATCTGTTGTCCTTCGTATTCACAATTTGATTTTCGAGCTACCAGCGCTAAATACCTGGCCTGTGATGCTGCCATACCCATAGAGCAGTCTCCTATATTAATGTTCTTCTATTTTTTCTTTAATGGGATATTATCAAAAGTCAATATTCCTAATTGTATTATATATGATTTTTAATGTTTTTAATAAAGAATCAAAATAAAAATCAACTGTTTGATGTATCTAGAATTAAAAAATCATATACAAGATTGAGCGAGTTATTATGGTATAATAAAACTCTGATGAAAAAACTTTTATTTGTTTTCTGTTTGCTATGTTTCACAATTTCCCCGAGCAGTGCAATTGAGGAAGTTATTCTTGATGTCGACGATAACAATACGCCGAGGCAGAAAATTAACAAAATTTTTGAAGAGGATGACGAGTATACACTCTATGAAAAAATTCAGGATATTAAGGCCAAAGAGGTAAAGGATACCGACAGTTCCGCATATCTTCTTGACGGAATTTTAACCAAAAAGTTTGAGTCAGGGCCTATAGAGACAATGCACCTGTTTGGATATTTCAGAGGCGCGGTCGATATGGATGTCTCGGCAAACGGAGATTCTATATACGATTTTAATGCTATTCAGGCAGGGATTAACGGTAAATTCAGAGGCGGACAAAACTTTTATGAAGCAAGATTCCGGTTTGATCCTGTTGATGGGTATTCTTTTTTGCAAACCCTTCCTATTGATATCTATGTTGCAAACGCTTCTATTCCGCATCATACAATAATTCTCGGGAATACGAGAACCCCTACGGGATACGAGGGGTCCCGCTCTGATTCCATTATACCGTTGGTCGCAAGAGCGCAAATCTCTAGAAACTTCGGAAATACAAGAAAAGTCGGGTTAAGAGTTAAGGGCAATTACGATCTTATAGAATATGATGTCGGAGGATACAGTTCAGAAGCCTATTTTAGGAGCTTTTTCCCCGGGGCTGAATTTGCGGGATGGGTTAATTTTAAACCGCTCGGAAAAACTAACGGAAAATACGGAAAAATGACCTTAGGGGGCGGGATTACGGCAGGGCAGAATGATACAAATTATTTTGTATCAGGAGTTTATGCAGGGTATGAATACAAAAATTTTATGGCAAATTTTGAATGGGCCTCCGCTAACGGCTATAACGGCGCAAGAGGTATTTCAACCAACCACGCGGAAGGATTTTATTCAACCGTAGGTTATAAGATTACGCCAAAACTCCAGCTTATCGGAAGGTATGACCATTATACGCCGGATAAAAATTTTTCAAATGACATAAGACGTGAATACACTGCCGGTATAAACTATTTTATAAAAGGGCAGGCGCTAAAGCTCATGCTAAATTACATCTTCTGCCAGAACGATTTGTTTGAAGATTCGCACAGAATACTTTTAGGTACACAAATTCTGCTCTAAGCAACTGCCTCAAAACTCTTAAACTTTTCAGGATCTATCTGAACATCAAGATGATCGCTTTCAATCGACACGCGGCTAAAATATCCGGTATTTCTTAATTTTTGTGCAAGCTCCTGACCGTTTCCGTTAATACGTATATCTAATTTCGGGTTTTCTGCGTTATGGTGGCTTGCATAACCGCCTTTTGCGTGAGGATTATTTGCTTCTCCGGTTCCTAATGCTGATGTGATAACGAGTTTTTCGCCAATTATACTCCCGACCTTATCTAATATCGCGCCGGTACCTTTTTTCGCAAACGGAATATCAGTTATGAAAGAGCTTTCCGCTACTTCCCAATTCTTACCGCCTGACAGCCTCTCCAGATTTGTATCACTTAAAGCTTTTTGATACGCTGCTGACTGAGAAAGCGTTGAATAGCCATTATTTACCGCCCCGCTTACTGACCTTGAATACGTTGTCTTTACCTTTGGGGCAGAAGGAACTGTAAATTTCATCTTAGAAAAGTTCCATACACTGGAATCCGGTTGGTCAAATTTAAAATTAAAATTGAAGTTATTCCCCCAAAGGCTAAAATTATCAAAATTAAAATTATTATTAAAACCCCAAAAAGAAGGAAGTGTAAAATTCGTCATAAAAACAGGCATTTCAAAGTTAAGCCAGCTAGGCATTGTCCAGCTTGTATTCGACATATTCTGCCAATTTGCAGTATCAAAGGACTTTATTTTTATCGGGTCAAATGACATACTTTCTCCTTAAATATATAAAGTATATATTTAAGAAATACTTGCCTTTTTGTTACAAAAAATTTACATTTACCTACCAGTCCAATGAACCGTACGCCTTGTATTTATTGATAAAAGCCTGATGTGATTGTATTAGCCTCTGCAGCTGCCTCTTCTCAGACTTATCTCTCGTTACATCTGCCTGAACTTTGTAATCCAAAATTTCCTCTTTTAACTTACGAATTTTCTGCAAAAGATTTTCCTTTTTTAAGAAAATTTCTCCTTCAAACCCGCACCCATCCGGCAGGAATGCAAGCGGGGAGTAAGGAAACACCTTACAAATTTCAGGTTTATCAGGGTTTGTACATAAATCGTCTGCTAAATATTTGCAAGCACAAAACGTAATATTATCCCTTGTCTCAATAGGCTGGAGATATTCCTCAAATATATCACCCAGCGGCTGAATCCCATCCCTGTACATTATTTTACGTCCAAAATCAACAGGAATTCTTTTACAGCATTGACCGCATTTGTTACACAATTCTCGTTCCATAATTATATATTATACATTTAATATAGGATTGGCAAAGGGAAAAATATGTAATATCATGGAGATATAATAAGAAGGAGACGAAATATGAAGAGATTAGTTCTTGCGTTAAGCCTATTAGTAGCAGTTAACGGAGCCGCACTGGCTGATGGAAATGCTTTTACTCCATTAAACTTTAACGATACCCAATATGGTACAACTACTACAAAAACTTCACAATCCGGTTCTGTTACAGCCAATTCAATAGAAGAAGCTGTTGGTAACGGCAATATTCAAAATGCAATTCAACAGCTTGAAAATGCTCAAGTCGATATAAGAAATGACTTGTTAAATTGTAAAACAAAATATGCTGATATTGATGCACAGTATAAATTGGTAAAAAATGAACGAAAAGCTTTGAAAAAACAAGTCAACTCTATCGAAAAACGAATCAAAGAGATTGATAAAGCTAAAGAAAAAATCAGAAAGAATATGCTCTAAGATTAAAAAAGAAACGGCTTTTTAAATAAAAGCCGTTTTTTTTAATTCATTTTAAAATCTTGTGCAAATTCCGGACGCTGATTTGTATAGTTTCCAGGAATTTGTCCGTCAGCTTCTGCCCTGCGTCTTTCGAGATTCAGCTGTCCATTCTTAACAACTTCTTGAAGCTGTGCCAGATTTTGTTCTAAATTAACTAATACCTGTTCTGCATAAACAGTCGCACCGTCCTTGATTCTTCCAGCTTCATCAGAAGCCTGAATTCTCAATGAATCCGCTTCGTCCAGAGCTTTGCGTTTTATATCTTCACAATCAGTAATAACCTGCTCTTTAATCTTTTCCGCTTCTCTTTGAACCGCTCTCAATAAATCAGACTCGCTCAAAAGTCTGTTAGCCTCAGCCTGAGCATCTGCAATAATCTTCTCTGCTCTTTGCTGCGCTTCATATTGAAGTTCATCTTTACGTCTAAGTAGTGCACGAGCTTCTTTTATCTCATCTGGAAGTGCCGCATAAAGTTTATCTAAGATGTTTGTTACAGTATCTTTTTTTACTACTGTAAAGCAGTATCCTAAAAGTGGAAAACCTTTATCCAGAGCCTCTTCTAGCTCATTCATTAAACCATAAATAACATCTTGCTGTGAATTCATTTTGCACTCCAAATATTTGTATGATAGTTAACAAAATTGTACAACAAGTAAAATATAAAAGTCAACGCATGATAAATTTTTATATATTGCTCTCAAGAGTATGTATATCGCGTTGTATTGAGGTTAACACTGTATTTATGAGCTGTGTAGCCCTTTCCTTATTTATTTTGTAACAGTTTGGATTTAATAGAGATTTTCTGGTCAAAACCTTCTGCAACAAGACAAAAGATACTATTGAGCTATAACTCTTTACAGAGCTTTTCATCAATTTTTTATAGCTGTCAGGAAGCTTTGCGAGAATACAACATAAAAGAGTATCTATTTTATCACGTTTAACATAACTAGATTTAAAAATTTTAAAGTCTGTATCCAATGTAATTGTTCTCAGAATTTTTCTTAAATAATCTTTTATAGCCGCAACATCTTCTTCAAAAGCCATAGTTAACCTTCCAAATCTCTATTTTACATATACTATTATATGCCAATTTCGTTAAAATAACAATATGTATGGTACAATGAAAGCTGAAAGAGATATTAAATGAATAAAATCATAATTTCACCATCAATATTATCTGCAGATTTCGCAAACTTAGAAAAAGAGGTTTGTGCTGTCAAAGAAGCCGGCGCGCATTGGCTTCATATCGATGTTATGGACGGACATTTTGTCCCGAATATTACAATCGGCGTGCCGGTGGTCAAGTCTTTAAGAAGGGTTACTGACTTAATCCTTGATACACATTTAATGATAGAGAATCCGGATAAGTATATTGAACCCTTTGTTCAAGCCGGCGCAGATATTTTAACTTTCCACTACGAAGCATGTAAAGGGTCGGAAGATGTTAAAAGTGTAATAACTAAAATCAAAAATTCAGGCATAAAGGCTGGCATCTCAATTAAGCCTAAAACACCTCCTGAAGATATTTTTCCTTATCTTAATGAAGTTGATTTAGTCCTTATAATGACTGTTGAGCCTGGTTTTGGCGGGCAGGAATTTATACACGACTGCGCGATGAAAATCCCCAAAATAAAAGAACAGGCACCAGATGGGCTTATTATTCAAGTCGATGGCGGAATCAATAATCTTACGGCAAAAATATGTACATCACTAGGGGCAAACTCTCTTGTTGCAGGAAGTTATATTTACGGAAGCAAAGACTACAAAAAAGCAATAGACAGTTTATTGTAATAATCCTCTTATTTACTTATTTTCTTTTTACAGGAACGGCTTTAAAATGGGTTTATGAATATATTAGAGATTAAAAATCTGAGTTTGTTTTTTGGTGCATATCAGGCGCTTTATGATGTAAATTTAACTCTGGAAAAAGGTGTTATGCACGCACTTGCGGGAGAATCCGGGTGCGGAAAAACCCTTACTGCAATGTCTGTTATGCGTTTAATACCAAAGGCTGCGAATATAACAAGCGGTGAAATTTTGTTTCACGGAGAGAATCTGCTTGGATATAAAGAATCCAAAATGCAAGAACTGCGCGGAAACAAAATTGCGCTTATACCTCAAGACCCGATGACATCATTAAATCCGCTGTACACTGTCGGGAACCAGCTTGTAGAGGCGATTAAAGCGCACAGTAGCGTTACGGAAAGACAGGCTCTTAGAAAAGCACGAGAAGTCATGGATATGGTGAGGATTCCGGAGATAGATAAAAAACTGGACTTTTACCCTCACGAATTTTCAGGCGGCATGAAGCAGAGAATAATAATTGCAATGGCGCTTGCTTGTAATGCAGAGCTTATTATTGCGGATGAGCCGACCACGGCGCTGGATGTTACCATTCAGAAACAAATTATGGATTTGATTAATGAAATCAAGGAGGATTTTGGAACAACAATACTTCTTATCTCCCATGATTTAGCGCTGGTAAGCAATTATGCCGACTATATTTCGGTAATGTACGCAGGTCATATCGTCGAACAAGCCGCTTCAAAAGACTTTTTTAAAAACCCTATTCATCCATACTCAATAGCACTTTTAAACTCACTGCCGTCTAAAAATCCGGCATTAAAACTCAAGACAATAGAAGGTGCCCCTCCGAGTATTCAGGAAAAAATCTTTGGCTGCAAGTTTCATCCGCGGTGTGAATTTTTTCAACAGGGAATCTGTGACACAAAAGAGCCTGAATTAATCGAAAAAAAACTGAGACATTTTTCTGCCTGCCTGATTAAATAATCATTCTTTAGCAGGATGAAACCCTTAAAAAAAACATGTTAGCATGCAAGTATAGCCTAAGTTTGCGAGGTTTGTATGAAAAAAATATTCATTATATTACTGTGTGCCTCTTTTGCAAGTATTTTCCTATGCGCCTGCAATACCAAACCTCAAGCTCCAATGATAAAATCACAGAGGAGATTTGCAAAGTATCTTGGAGTAGACGAAAACTCACAGCAAAAACCAGATGGGGTCGTTGATTTATCAGAAGGACCAAAATTAAAATATGATGCACACTTTGGGCCTAAAAACCCTGACTTTGACTTTAAGATAGAAACTCCTTATTAATATATTATGGATAATTTAAATGACAGAAAATTTGTAGGAAGACTCATTTACTCTGTTCTTGCTGAAAGAAAAAGCGTCAGGGAAGCGATTTCCATGTTTCCGGACACAAAGGACAGGAATATTGAATGCGCCTATCACGCGCTTGTGCATTATGAGGCTGACGAAGATTTACGATACATGGATATTGAATATCGGGAAGCACAGGATGATTATTTGGAATCAATTGCAGAAACTTTAGTCAGCGGAAAAGACTTGCCCAAAAACATTATTGCAGATTATGAGCCTTACTACAAAGGAATCTCAAAATCATGGAGATATGGGGTTAAGGGATTTTGGGAGGAGTTCAAGAGATTTATTAATATTTCCTAGGCTGTAATAACAAAATCAACAGGAATATCGTGCCTTTCTGGGTAAACTGTCTCAACAATTAATTCTTCCGGAATACATACAAGCGTTGCTCCCTTAAAATCTTTCAAAAACCTGTCATAGAATCCGCCGCCGTATCCCAGCCTGTAATTCATTTTATCACAGCATAATGCCGGAACAATTGCAAGATCTATCTTATTTTTATCATCAGCATTCGTAAGCGGCTCTTTTGTCTGAAAACAGGAAACACAAAGCTCATCACCTGTAGAATAAGGACAGCAAAGGAGTTCTTGACCGTTGATTTTCGGCAAATAAAAGTTTTTAGTATTATCCTCCAGCACAGCAAGCAAATTAACCTCATTTTCTTTTGGATAAAAAAGCATAATGTTTTTAGCTTTTCTATAAATATCCGAGCCCAAAAGCTCAAAAACAAGAGCCTTGCTTTTCTGCTCTCTTAATTTACCTTTATCCTTAGCCCATTTTCTGAGTTCCTGTTTTGAATTTATCATACAACAGCCCCATGGCTTGCGTCTTGAACAGTTCTTGAATATTTACCCAAATATCCCTTTGCTTTTGAGACAAAAGGTTTCAAATTTTTTCTGCGCTCTTCCAGTTCTGCCTCCGTGACCATAAGATTCAAAGTTCTTTTATTAATATCAATCTGAATCTCATCTCCGTCTTGAATAAGTGCAATAACTCCTCCTTCTGCAGCTTCCGGACAAATATGTCCGACACAGATGCCTCTCGTTCCTCCTGAGAACCGTCCGTCAGTAATCAGAGCAGCCTTGGTTCCAAGCCCTTTGCCGACAAGAAGTGATGTCGGCGCAAGCATTTCTCTCATGCCGGGGCCGCCCTTTGGACCTTCGTAGCGGATTACGATTACATCCCCTTCTTTAATTCTGTCGTTTTCAAGAGCCTCCATTGCTTCTTCTTCAGAATTAAAAGTTTTCGCTTTTCCAATAAATTCGTAGCAGCTTTCATCAACTGCCGAAATCTTAATAACCGAGCCGTTGGGAGCAATATTCCCATACAAAATCCCGAGCCCCGGTTTTGTTGTAAATGGCTCTGAATACGGATGAATTATGTTTTTATCCGAATACACCCCTCTATATTCTCCGCCTTTGAATTCAGGAACGCTTTTTGAGAGTTCATCAATAACGGCAGGAATTCCACCCGCGTTATGAAAATCTGTCATTGTGTAACTTGAAGACGGCTCAAGCTTTACAAATTGATGAATTTTGTACGAAAGTTCTTCAAAGTCTTTCAAACAAACATCAATCCCTGCAGAGTTAGCCACTGCTAAAATATGCAAAAACGAATTTGTAGAACCGCCGAGCGCCAAATCCGCAATTATTGCATTTCTTAGAGAATCCCTTGTAATAATATCGAGCGGTTTTTTATCTTCTCTTACCCAGTCAACAATCTGCATTCCGCTTTCAAATGCAATTCTGCGCTTTTGCGAGGACACAGCAGACGCCGTTGAACAATACGGAAGGCTCATTCCAATGACTTCGGTTAAACACGCCATTGTATTTGCGGTATAAAGTCCTTGACAGGCACCCGCAGAAGGACAGGAAGCTTCTTCAAGCTCCAGAAGCCTTTCTTGAGTTATCTCTCCGTTTCTGTATTTTCCGATGGCTTCAAAAGCACCTTTAATCATAGTTAATTTTTCACACCTGCTTTCACCATCAAGCATTGGGCCTGCCGTAACAATAATTGACGGTATATTAATCCTTGCTGCCGCAATAAGCATGCCGGGCGTTATTTTATCGCAGTTTGAAAGCAGTACAAGCCCATCCAGCTGGTGAGCGTTTGCAACGGTCTCCACACAATCAGCAATAAGGTCTCTTGAGGGAAGCGAATAGCGCATGCCGGAATGCCCCATTGAGATTCCGTCACACACCGCGGGAACTCCGAAAATAAACGCCTGTCCGCCGGCTGTATGAATCCCTTTTTCAATT
The DNA here is from genome assembly GCA_944323265.1 of Candidatus Gastranaerophilales bacterium. Taxonomy (GTDB): domain Bacteria; phylum Cyanobacteriota; class Vampirovibrionia; order Gastranaerophilales; family Gastranaerophilaceae; genus CAG-196. Next base: position 8,642 of record CALURX010000029.1, on the reverse strand, counting down.
TGTCTTTCCAAATCCCGCATTCCGATATGCCCCGGAACCAAGTCTGAAAAAGAACTTGCAATCCCGATGAACGGTGATTTCATATTCTTTTTGGAAACACCGGCTGCCATCAAAAGGCTTCTGTGCGGTGTTCTTGCAACTCCCTGTTTTATGTTATCGCTTCTCATATAATAAAAACCCTTTCGCCATAATTCTAGCACGAAAGGGAGTAGTTATTAAATAGGTTAAATTATATAAAAAGGTATATTAAGCACTTAATCTTTGAGCTGCATTTTGTGCTGCGTTAAGAACATTTTGCGGAACTTCTTCTCCTGCTTGTGCTTTTGCAAGCGCCATCTGGATTAATTGAACCTGACCTTCAGGAGTTTTTTTCATGTTCTCTGTCAAAACTTTTGCGCCAACATCTTCGCCAACCAACTTTTTGGTAAATTTACCCATTAGGGCGCAACCGATAGAACCGCCGATTAATCCTGCTACTGCACCGATTGCAGTTCCAATACCAGGTGCAATTGCAGTACCTGCCATAGCTCCGATTTTAGCACCGGCCCAGGCGCCAACTGCCTCACCAGCAGCCCATCCTGCCAATGCACCGAGACCTTTTGCTGTTGTCTGGCCTACTTGCTTCCAGCCGGTTTCTTTATCTTTAGAGAACGCTGCCTGAATATTTTGCCAGTCAAACAGATATTCCATACCGAACATTAAAACCCCGCCCATACCGCCTTGACCTTTCAGGCTGTGTTTAAATTGTTGAGATAAAGTAGAGGCACTTTTTTCTGCCAGATTTGTTTGAACTGCAGATTTTATAGCATTTTTGTCTACAAGTTTTTCCGCAATAGAAGGAGCTTTTGATTTGAAGCCTAAAACTTCCTTAGCTTTTCTCCAGCCTTGAGGGATATAGCCTGTTTTAGCATTAGTTGCAATTCTTATCTTTTCGGTTGCTGTTGCAATTCTTTCTTTGTCGCCGGATTTTAGGGCTGATTCCATTTCTGATTTTAAATTGTTGTATAAATCCTTATCAACCTTATCTAATCGTAATTTGAATAACCCGAGACGTGATTTTGCACCACCTTCTAATTTATGCATTCTTGCATAGGCATCTGTCATGATTTTATGTGTTTCTGGATTTCTCCAGAGTTCGTACATTTTAGAGCCCTTATTTTTTACATCAGCAAACATCTTCTCTACTTTGCCTATTGTAGAAAAGCTGTTAATAGGATGTGCAATAAATCTTGTGTTATTAACCAAACCGAATGCAGCACCGCCAATTGCAGCCCCTGTTAGAGATTCACTCGGTGCTAAAGATTTTCTGTAATAATCACATAGAGTATCTAAATCTTTATTATTTGTATTTACAGCACCCTGTCCTGCAACCTCTGTGTTTACAGTATTATTTGGTTTTGAAAATACACTTTGTGAATTATTGTAATAAGGATTATTCCAAGCATTCTGGTACATTCCGTTGTACATATAAGGATTAGAATATAATCCTGCAGAATTTGCTCTGTAACCGTTCAAATAACTCGGACAGTTCGGATTGAACCCTAAGCCGCCGCCGTAGAGCATATATTCCATATTCGCAAGTGAACTGATCGGAAGTGTCATAATCTAACCTACTTAAAATTAACCTTATATATATAAAGTTATTTGTCTTCCAAAAATTGACTTTTTGTAAAGGAATGTTACAATCAAGATATGGCGGATTTAGTGGAAAAATTAAAAGAAATAGGCTTTAATACTTATGAAGCCAAAGTTTATATTGCGCTTTTGAAGAAGTATCCCGCAACCGGATATGAAGTTTCAAAACTGGCGAACGTTCCGCAGTCAAGGACTTATGACACATTAAAAGTTCTGGAAGAAAAAAATATAGTGGTTTCTGCGAACACAAAACCTGTTACTTATACGCCGATAAAGCCCAAACAGCTTACAAGCAGATATCAGAAAAAAATGACTTCGGCAATTAATTTTCTGGATAAACACCTTCCGAATGTCAAAGATGATTACAATGAACCAATTTTAACCATTACCGGCAAGCAGAATATTCAGGACAAGATAATTGAAGTTATTCAGAATGCAAAGCGGGAAATCTATATGGAGGTTTGGTCGCAGGATTACAAGATTTTTGAGCAGGAACTTCTGAACGCTTATAACCGAAATGTTGAAATAAGAATTGTAGGCTACGACAATTTTCAGTCACGCTTCGGACTTGTTTTTGAACACGCATTTGCAAGAGATATCGAACTCTCACTCGGCGGAAGAATGGTTATTATTGCGGCAGACGATTCAGAGGGTATTGTCGGCAAAATTTCGTCACTTAAAAACGATGTTTCTGATACTAATATTATCTGGACAAAAAATCAGGGAATCGTGTTTATTATAAAAGAGTTTATAGTACACGACATGTATCTGATTGATGTCGAAGAAAATCTCGTCGAGCAGATGAAATACATTTACGGCAAAGGCTTCAAGCGTTTAAAGGACAAAGTTTTAGGAAGCAACGCAACCTATATGATTCATTAATACATTGGTTTTACCTCAACTTACAGCCCCCCCCCTTGCATAATTTTTAAAAAGATGTATAATAAAATTCCTAGGGATAAAACATAAACAAACAGGAAGTGTATATGGTTAGTATCTCGTCAATAATGAACCAACAAAAACAGGCATTAATTCGTAAGAATTATGCAGAGATTTATGCGCATGAACTTGCTCATAAAAACGCGGGCGGCTCGCTTGCAGGCCCGATTGTTATCGAGAAAAATGCGGAAGGTATTCCAATTGGCGGACATGTTTCAATCAAAATGCCGTCTTTGAATCCTAAAAATCCGCAGAGAACAATCGATAACGCTAATACTGTCATAAATTCAGCGATGGCACCTTCTGACCCGTCACCGCAGGATTACAGAGTCGCATCACAGGCTAAAGCAATTAAAGCAGAGGCCGAAAGGTTACAAAGCAAAAAGAGGATAGATTACTATGCTTAATTTCATTAATTTTTTATATAATTTATTAACTCGCAAACTTTGTTATGTAAAAGTCGAAAACCGGATTTCAGAATAATTTTATACTACGCGATTATTCGTGCTAATATAGATTTATGAATTGTTTTTTCAGAGATCAGCACGAGGCTTTATATAAGGCAACAAAACCGTATCAGTACGTAGGCGGGGAGTTTTTGTCATACAACAAAGACTTTGACAAAGCCTCTGTTCGTTTTGCGTTTGTTTTTCCGGACAAATACGAAATCGGGATAAGCAACCTCGGCGTAAGAATTATCTACGACAGGGTTAATGCTCAAAAAAATATGATGGCAGACAGAGCCTACGCGCCTGAGCCGGATTTTAAGCCTGAATTTCTTTACGGTGTTGAATCAAAACGCGCGCTTAAGGATTTTGATGGTGTCGGATTTTCTTTGCAATATGAGCTTTCTTATCCAACGGTATTAAAAATGCTTGAGATGTCCGGAATTACTGTCAGAAATAATGAAAGAAAAGATGAAGAGCCGATTGTTCTGGCAGGCGGCCCCTGTGCTTTTAATCCTCTGCCTCTTGCCGAATTTATTGATGTTTTCTGTATCGGAGACGGCGAGGATATGATGGTCGAGGTGTGCGAAGTCTTGGAAAAAACAAAAGGTTTACCACGCAGAGAACGTATAGCAGAGCTTTGCAAGATTAAAGGGTGCTGGAGTGATTCAATAAATAATCCTGTTGAAAAAAGAGCTGCACAATTAACCTTAGAAAATGCCGCGACTTCTTATCCAATACCGTTTTCAAGCTCTGTGCACGACAGAGCCATTGTAGAAATCAGACGCGGCTGCGGAAGAATGTGCCGTTTCTGCCAGCCCGGGCATGTTACTCTGCCGGTCAGAGAACGTTCTGCTGAGGATATTATTAAGATTACAAAAGAGCTTGTGAACAATACCGGATATGACGAGTATTCACTGCTTTCTTTGTCATCTAATGATTATTCAAATATTAACGAGGTTATAAAAGAACTTGCGGTTGATTTTAACAAACGCAAGATTTCTGTATCTCTTCCCAGCCAGAGAATTGACGGATTCAATCTTGAGCTTGCAAATTTGATGCAGTCAGTAAGAAAGTCTACAATGACGCTCGCGCCTGAGGCAGGAAGCCAGAGACTAAGGAATTTGATTAAGAAAAATATCTCTGAAGAGCAAATTCTTAATGCGGCGCTTACTCTGTACGAAAACGGCTGGTCAAAGGTCAAGTTTTATTTTATAGCAGGGCTTCCGACAGAAACTCTTGAAGATATGGATGAGATGGCAGAGCTTCTGAATAAAATCAAATACCGCTCAAAACTTATTAAGCAGGAAAAAGGGCTTAATCACGGATTTGAGATTACATGCACTCTTTCAATATTTGTTCCGAAGCCTTTTACACCTCTTCAATGGTGTCCCCAGATGGATTTAGAGGAAGTTACGGCGCATATAAGCTATCTTAAAGAGAAAACAAAACATATTAAGGGTTTAAAAATAAATTACCACGACAAATTTGTCTCCCAAATAGAAGCTGTTCTAACACGCGGCAGCAGGGATTTGTGCAAATATATTGAGGCTCTGTACAAAAAAGGCTGCTATCTTGATGCGTGGGGCGAATATTTTAATAAAAACGTTTGGGAAGAAACAGCAAGAGAGTGCGGATTTTCCCTGAAAGAGCTTGCAATGCGAGAATTTGATTTAAACTCACCGCTGCCGTGGGATTTTATAAATGTCGGATTATCTAAAGAATGGCTGCAAAATGAATATAAAGAAGCTTTTAGCCACACTCAAACTGCAGAACCGTTTATCTTTACACCGACTTGCGAGAGCAAATGCGTAAATTGCGGAGTATGTCCGAATTTAAAAACACATAAAGTCACGGCAAAACCTTACAAAGCTTCAAAAGAGGCTCAGGAAGTCGTTAACATAAAGCCGGAAGATCCGACAAGAGCACATCCGGATCCGAATATTCCGATTTACAGATATCGGCTTAAGATAACTAAAAAAGGTCTTTTGAGGTATTTTTCACACCTCGATTGGCAGAACACTTTTCATAAAGTTTTGGCAAGAACAGGGCTTAATATGGCCTATACTCTCGGCTTTAATCCTACAATGAAAGTGTCAATGGGAATTGCGCTGCCCCTGTTTGCCCAGAGTGAAGGAGAGCTCGTTGATATAGAAATTTATGATAATTTATCGCCTGACGAGGTAAAAAATATTATTAACCCGAATCTCCCTAAAGGCGCAGAAATTATCCACGTTGAGCAGGTCGACAGACACTGCACTCCTGTCGATATAGCGGCTCATTGGGCTGAATATAAGATTACGCCTTATTTTAAGTCAAATGAGAACTCTCTTTACAATTTTGAAAAATTCCAGTATGATGTAAATAAGGTTTTGTCTTCCGATGAAATTTTACTCACGAAGAAAAACAAGAAAGGTTTTGAAAAAACAACAGATATTAAAAAATCTATAGGTTCACATAGGTTTGGAAACGATAGTCTGTTTATATGTCTAAAAACCGGTCAAGGTTCTGACATCCCTGCTTTGAGAGCGGATGACTTGATGAAGCTTGTAAATTCAAATCAAATTTTTGATATAACAAGAATCAGATTCTTTGACGAAAAACTCAATGAGATGTAGTACAGGGGTGACAATTTACCCCGCCTGACAGAGAAAAGGATTTAGAAAAATATGAAAGATGCAGTAGCTAACAAAATAGTCATAGCTGAGCGCGATAATATTGCTGCGGTTATGGAAAACGGTAAAGTTGCCGAATTTTATGTTCACAGAGGAGAAATTATTTTAGGAGATGTTTACCTCGCTCAAGTTGAAAACATTCTGCCGTCAATTGAAGCTGCCTTTGTTAATGTAGGCTCCGACAAAATGGGATTTTTGCACGCACAGGACGTTACAGGAAAAGGCGCTTTGCAGGACAAATTGAAACCTAAACAAAAACTTGTTGTACAGGTTGTAAAAGAACCGACAGGGCACAAAGGGCCAAGAGTTACAACAGAGATTTCTCTTCCCGGAAGATTTTTGGTACTTATGCCAAATGAAGCAGGGATTAATGTAAGTAAGAAAATCACCTCTGCAAAAGAAAGAGCAAGACTTAAGTCTATTGTAAACCTTCTTAAGCCTGTAGGAGTCGGTATTATCGTAAGAACAGAAGCCGAAGGGCAAACAGAAGCTGATATTCAAGAGGATTTGGAAATTCTTCTTGAAAAATGGAATAATATCGTAACTTCTGCAGAAAGCCTTACTCCGCCGAGCCTTCTATACAGAGATCAGGATTTATTATACAGGGTTATAAGAGAAGCCTGCAACGAAGAAACTCAAGAAATCATTGTTGATACGGCTTTTGCGCTCAACAGGGTTCAAAATATCCTGCAGAACTGGCATATGAATAAAAATATTAACGTAACACTTTATAAAGGCTCAGAACCTTTGCTTGTTGCGATGGATATTCATAAAGAAATCAAGGCTGCATTACAGATGAAAGTTAATCTGCCGTCAGGCGGCTACCTGTTCATCCAAACAACAGAAGCCCTGACCGTAATCGATGTTAACAGCGGCAAGTTTACAAATTCTGCAACGCAGGATGAAACAATTCTCAAAACCAATATTGAAGCAGTACACGAAATTGCACGCCAATTAAGACTTAGAAACATCGGCGGTATGATTATCATTGACTTTATTGATATGAACTCCCGCGTTGATAAGCTTACGATGATGGAAGAGCTTGAAATGGCGATGGAAGCTGATAAAGCTAAACCGCAAGTCGGTCAGTTATCTGATTTAGGACTTGTAGAAATGACAAGACACCGTCAAGGCCAAGCTTTGAGCGAAATTTTTGCAAAACGCTGCCCGCACTGTCAGGGTAACGGATATATTATGGAAGATATTAAGTTCGCATCAGCTACTTCTGAAGGCGAATACAGAGCAAAAGCCGCTAAACTTAAGCTTCCTATGGGCGGAAAGAAAAAGTTCAATAACAACAATAAATTCAACAATAAGCCTGAAAACAATAAACCGGAAGAAATTAAAGAAACAGTTGTTCAGGAAGAAAAGCTTGAACAGACTGAAAACCCATCGGTTGCAGCTCAAGAAGCAGTAACAGAGGTTAAGGAAGAAAAGAAAGCAAGAAGCACAAGAAGCCGCGGCAAACGTAAGGTAAAAGAATCTGACGTTAGCGCTGAAAATCTTGCACAAACCGTAATTACGGAAGGCGCAGAAATTGCTCCGGTGATTGCACCTGATGCCGCTCAAACAGAAGCCACAGTGGTTTCGGAAACAGCAGGGCAGGGAGAATCAGAAGAAAAAGAAGCTAAACCAAAGAAAACAAGAAGACCAAACAGAAACTCACAAAAAAGAACAAGAAAGAAAAAAGATGCTGAAGAATAGAATTATTACAATAATTCTCGCAATGATGCTAATCTCTCCGGTTTTTGCGGAAAATCCGGAGAGTGCGGTTAATGATGCAACGCCTGTTCAAACAGAGCAAGCCGCACCGGAAAACTTTACATACAAACAACCGATAAGCAGGAGAAAAATTGCAAAGAAATTTCTTCTTGCAATGGCGGGTGTCGGCATATCCTCCATACTTCTGTTTGTACTTTTGAGTCTATATAACAGAATCAGAACAGGTATTTTGCCAAACAAGCAGGAATCTCCGACAGGCGAAACTTCACTGGTTACACCGGATAACCTGCAAGATGCGGTAAGGACTTTTCTTGAAAAAACAAAGTGGGATTAATATGTCACGCAAATTTGATTTCTATGTAGTCCCGACACCTATCGGAAATATCCAAGATATAACCTTAAGAGCGATTGAGATTCTCAAAGAGGTTGATTTTATTGCGTGCGAAGATACAAGAACCACGCAAAAACTGCTTAACCACTATGATATAAAGACAAAATGCGTCTCATACCACAAATACAATGAGCGCGAGCGGGTCGAATTTTTTCTGAACGAATTAAAAGCAGGAAAATCAATTGCTCTTGTATCAGATGCGGGTACTCCGATGATTTGCGACCCGGGCGGAGTAATTATTGAAGAGCTTATAAAAGCCGGATTCACTATAACATCTCTTCCGGGAGCCTGTGCTGTGACAACATTCCTATCCCAAATCCCAAGATGTGGAGAAGAGTTTACGTTCATAGGTTTTATCCCTAGAAGCGAAAAACAGATTGAAGATACGGTAAAAAAACACACAGGAGAAAATCTGGTTTTCTACGATTCTCCGGAGAGGATTTTAAAAACCTTAAACGTTATTCAAAAGGTGCGCAAGGACGCCAAAGTTTCGCTCGGGCGCGAGCTTACCAAACTTTTTGAAGAAATCGTAACCGGCTCCTGCTCTGAAATAATAGAACATTTTAAAGAAGGGATAAAAGGCGAAATCGTTTGTATGGTTTACGCAGAAGAGAATGCAGAAGATACGGAGCTGGAATTTAAGATAAGAGAATTAAAATCAAAAGGATTCAGAGACAAAGAAGTCGCCATTATACTCTCAACCCTATTCAACCTTAATAAAAATGAAATTTATCAGAAAATATTATCATTGACAGGATTCAAGAAGTAATCGCAACACTATCTCGTGCAACGTACTAAAATAGTAAACGAAAGGAGATAGTAAATATGAAACGA
>CALURX010000028.1 GCA_944323265.1 Candidatus Gastranaerophilales bacterium | reverse complement strand
GTTAATTTAACATCTGTTGCTCTTACAAAGCTTGATGGGTCTGCAAAAGGGGCAATAATTTTAGCAATTGCAAAAGACTTAGGGCTGCCGGTCAAACTTGTAGGTGTCGGTGAAAAAATGGAAGACCTAAAGGACTTTGATTCTAAAGAATTTATACAGGCGCTTTTTAATTAATATTTCTTGAATGGCAAATTGCGATTGCGATTGCGTCTACAGTATCATCAAGCTTTGGCAGCGTATCTGTGCCGAGCGAGATTTTAACCATCTGCTCAACTTCTTTTTTTTCGGCTCTTCCGTATCCTGTGAGAACCTGTTTAACCTCCATCGGGGTATAGCTGAATGTCGGGATATTATATTTTTCTAATACAGTAAGTATCACGCCTCTGGCTTCGGCGACCGGAATAACAGTTTTTTGGTTTTTGAAGAAAAATAGTTCTTCTACAGATGCACAATCCGGTTTATACTTTTTAACAATAGTGCTCAAATCCTCTTGGATTTCAAGAAGCCGTTTGGAATCAGAAAGCTTCTTGTCTGTCTGAATAGAGCCGGAAGTTAGAAGTTTTATTTCTTCTTTATTAATCTCGATAAGCCCATATCCGACAATTGCCATGCCGGGATCTATTCCTAAAATTTTCATTCACTCCTCTCCAATCCGGTAATATCACTGTTTGCCGGCACTATACATTTATCTCATTATAACGGAAACTTAACATTTGCGCAAATTTTAGTGACAAAAGTTTCTTTTCGCTGTATTATAATTGTGGTATGTAAAAATAAAGAAAAGGTTTTTTAATGGAAAAAGAAATGGTCATCGGTATTCCGAGAGGAATGTCATTCTACAACAACTATCCGTTCTGGTATGGTTTTTTTACAAGTTTAGGAATAAAAATTGTGTTGTCAGATCCGACAACAAAGCAGACAATGTCTGAAGGTTCAGCCCTTGTTGTTACAGAGACTTGTCTTCCGATAAAAATCTATCTGGGGCATATTCTTAATCTGATTACAAAAGGCGTAAAGAATATTTTCGTGCCGTCTCTGCAGTCTATTGCTCCAAAAATTTATAACTGCTCTAAAATCAGAGGACTTCCTGATTTGGTGAGAAACGTTATAAAGGCTGATATTAATATAATCGAGCCAACCCTTGATAAATCAGCAAAACATCAGGGTTTATATGAGTTTCTGGAAGAAGCTGTAAAGCCTTTTGGGATTACTAATTTAGATGATATTAAAAAGGCCTCAAAGCAGGGTTGGAAGGTTTATAATAATTTTCTTGTTATGATGCGCTCCGGAATGAGCTATAAAAAAGCAATAAACTACGCTCTTCAAGGTAAGGTGTTTATAGAAAGTTCATCAAAGTCAGCTCCGATTAATGTTGCTCTTGTATCACATGGGTATAATATCTATGATGACAGAGCTTCTATGAAGATTTTTGAAAAATTAGAGAAAATGGATGTTAAAGTATTCACATCATTACAGCTAACGGACGAGCAGATGGAAGAGGGAATTGCATCTCTCGGACAAAAGCGTTATTGGGCTAATGAATACGAAATGACAGGTACTGCAGGGCATTATCTTAAGGATAATAAGATTGACGGTATTATTACTCTTAATGCTTTTGGCTGCGGCCCTGATTCTTTGATGATTGAAAGAATTACAAGAAAAGCAAAAGAGGCTTCTAAGCCTATTTTATCATTGACAATAGATGAGCATACCGGAGAAGCCGGATTTATAACTCGTCTGGAAGCTTTTATTGATATGCTTTACCGCAAAAAACGTTCTAAGATTATCAATAAAATTTCAATGCCTGAATATGACTATGTACCGCAGACAAATATCTGTGATACATTGTTTGCAGAGAAGAAATAGAGAATGTTAGATTTTAAATCAACCTTAAAAATGGCCATAAATTCACTGCGCGTGAATATGCTAAGATCTGCTCTTACAAGCCTCGGGGTAATCATTGGCGTAAGCGCGGTAATTATCATGCTTGCGGTCGGAACAGGAGCCAGCAAGAAGGTTACAGAGAATATGGAGGCTATGGGGACGAATATCTTGACTATTCGTTCAGCCTCTGCAAAATCCGGCGGAGTTCGTATGGGTATAGGGACAAAGCCGACTTTGACATCTAAGGATGCTATTGCAATAGAAAAAATGGCACGCGGGATTCTTGCTATATCGACGATGTCTTCTCAAACCCAGCAGCTGACTTATGGAAACCAAAACTGGTCTACGACGGTTTACGGGATTCAGCCGGCGTATCTTTTTATAAAGAACTACGAAATCGATATGGGGCGAGGTTTTATTCCTGAGGACTTGCAAAACAGCGCAAAGGTTACGATTATCGGTTCTACAATTGCAACGGAACTGTTTGGTGATGTTGACCCGATAAATAAAGTAATAAGAGTTGGTAACATTCCATTCAAGGTAATAGGACTTTTAAAGACCAAGGGGCAATCCGGGCCGTTTGATCAGGATGATTTGATTTTTATTCCAATTACCACTGCTCAAAAGAAAGTTTTCGGGACGGATTTTCCGGGTACAGTAAGCCAGATTGTTATAAAGGGGCAGGATCCGGATACTCTGGATGAGACAATGGAAGATATCAACGAAATTCTTATTGCGCGCCATCATATCGGAAAGAATCAGGAAAATGATTTTGAGATAAGAAATTCCGCCGAGTTTCAGGAACGTATGAAGTCGACTGTTCAGACTTTTGCAATCCTTTTGGCGTCTATTGCTTCTGTGTCCTTGCTGGTTGGCGGAATCGGGATTATGAATATTATGCTCGTATCGGTAACAGAGAGGACAAAAGAGATTGGTATTAGAATGGCAATCGGCGCGGGTGTAAATGATATCAGACTGCAATTTCTTGTTGAATCGTTTTTGTTATCTATGATAGGCGGCCTAATCGGGGTTGTAGTCGGCATTGTCGGCTCATATTTAATAACGGTTTTTGCGCCGAGTATGACAATCTCGATTTCATTATTCTCAATAATTTTGGCCTTAAGTTTTTCGGGCCTGGTCGGCGTAGGATTCGGGTATTATCCGGCTTATAAAGCGTCTCTTTTGAATCCTATTGATGCACTAAGGTACGAGTAAAAGTATTTCCCTCCCTGCGAGGGAGGGATTAAGCCTCGTAAACTACCCCTCTTTCCAGCTCGGGCCGTAATTTATATCGACAATTAGCGGAACCTTCAACGGCTGGTCAAGCTCCATACATCTTTTTGCAATCTCTTTTACTGCCTCAAGTTCTGGTTTTGGAACCTCAAACACAAGTTCATCGTGAACCTGCAGAACCATTTTTGTTTCAAGCCCCTCAAGCTCTTTATCTACCCTAATCATCGCCATTTTAATTAAATCAGCGGCAGTTCCTTGCAGCGGCTGGTTTATTGCAGCCCTTTGCGCAAACTCCCTAATCTGGTAGCTTGAGCTTTGAAGTTCTGATGCCAAATACCTTTTACGGCCGAATATTGTCTCTACATAACCGTGTTTGGATACAAATTCAATTTCTCGATTCATGTATTCTTTTACACCCGGATAAGTTTCAAAATATTTATCGATAAATTCCTGCGCCTCACTTGCAGAAATTCCAAGATTTTTAGCAAGGCCGTATTTTGATTGGCCGTAAACAATTCCAAAGTTTACCGCCTTTGATTTGCGTCTCATCTCTTTTGTGACATCCTCCGGCTTAACCCCGAAAACTTTTGACGCGGTCATTGTGTGGATATCCATGCCGGTTGTAAACGCTTGTATAAGGTGTTTATCCTCAGAGACATGAGCCAGAAGGCGCAGTTCTATTTGAGAATAATCAGCAGATAGAATCAAAGAATTTTCTCTATCCATCGCGCAGAATGCAGAGCGGATTTTATTACCTTCCTCCGTTCTTATCGGGATATTTTGAAGGTTAGGATTTGAAGACGATAGTCGTCCGGTAACGGTGAGCGCCTGATTGAACGTTGTATGAATCCTGCCGTCACGTTTGCTTATCAGAGTCGGAAGCACGTCTGTGTAGGTAGACTTAAGCTTAGAAAACTTTCTGTGCTGAAGTATATAGTCACAAATTTCGTATTCTTTAGCAAGCTCTTCCAAAACTTCCGCGCCTGTTGAGCGGGATTTTTTCTTTTTATTCTTTATCCCGAGTTTATCAAACAGAATTTCCGCAACCTGTTTGGGAGAATTGATATTGAATGTCTCGCCTGCAAGCTGATATATTAAATCCTCCAGCTCCGCAAGTTTTTCCGTCATATAAGCAGACAGTTCTTTTAAGTATTCAACATCTATTGCAACTCCGGTGTGCTCCATTTTTGCAAGCACAACAGTGAGCGGAATCTCTATTTCAGAGACGAGTTTTTCTTCCTGTCTGTTAAGATGTCTTTTCCAATAATCGTACAATTCATATATTGTATGAGCCTCATCACAGGTGAACTTGATAAAATCGTCATCTTCCTCTGTCATAATATGGTTAAGAAAATCCAATGCCTGAGCTTCCAGAGTATGTTTTCTGTTAGGATCTTTAACATAGCTTGCAAGCAAAACGTCGTATTCAAGCCCCTTTGGAGTAATTCCGTTATTTAGCAGCAAATGATAATCGGATTTTGCATCAAAACCGATTTTTTTAATATCTGGATCTTCTATAATAGACTTAAGCTCCGGAATAAATGCCTCTGAAAAATAGTAGCTTGTTCCGTTTGAAATTGAGCAGCCTTTGATTAAGCCGTCTTTTGAGTACCACTTTATTGCAATACGTTTAGAGTTTTTGATTTCCTCCAAAATACTTTCCAAGTTATCTTTGTCAACTTCTTTGTAGACAAAACCTTTATCCTCAACAAACTTTTTCACAGCCTGTGTAAAAAGGTTTTGCTGCAATGGCTTTTCCGGAAATGAAAATAAACTCAGGTTCGAGACGTCACCCAAATTATTTGAAGATTTAGAATCACCGTCAAAAGATGATAGGATTTTATCAATGTTTTTTATAAAAGTATAAAACTGCATTTTTTTAAGAAATGCAGTAACCCTATCCATCTGCGGAAGTGTAACAGACGCTTTATTAATATCAAAATCAATGTCAACGTCTCTGATAATTGTTGCCAAGTCTTTTGATAACATTGCAATATCTTTGCCCTCGCAGATTTTTTTTCTTATTGCATTTTCAGGAATATTTTCGCAGTCATCTAGCACAGCCTCAAGGTTCGGGTATCTGTTCAGAAGTTTTTGTGCGGACTTTTCTCCGATACCTTTTATCCCCGGAATATTATCTGACGTATCTCCCCTAAGCCCCTTATAGTCAGTTACCTGATTCGGATAAACACCGAGTTTTTCATATACTTTATCCCAGTCGTATTCAATCAACTCACCCTTAGACGGAATAAGAACCTTGACACATCCTGATTTATCAATAAGTTGAAAACTGTCCTGATCACCTGTCAGAATAAGTGTTTGATGTCCGTTTTCGCAAGCTATTTTTGAAATTGTTCCGATAACATCGTCAGCTTCAAATCCCTCTTTTGTGATTATCGGAATATCAAAAGCTTCCAACCCTTCCGTAATCACTCCGAGCTGGCTTCTCAAAGTGTCAGGCATAGCCTCTCTGTTCGCCTTATACTCTTCAAACTTTTCGGTTCTGAAAGTTTTTCTGCCCACATCGAAAGCTACTGCAATATAGTCGGGATGTATTTTCATCAAAAGATCAAAAATAGCTTTGAAAAATCCGTACACAGCCCACGTAGGCTGATTATCAGCGGTTTTCATCCCGGTTCTTTCAAGCGCAAAATACTGGCGGTATGCAAGTGCGTGACCGTCTATCAAAATTAAAGTCTTTTTTTCTGACATAAAATACTCCCACTTATTAAAAATATTATAACATAATTGTGATACAATATGAAAAAAAAGGAGTGTGTATGCAAATTAGTCGTAATTATGAAATCTTAATGGAGATGGTTGAGCACTATAAAAACCTAAAAGAGGTTGAATCCATCGGCCTTGCGGGTTCTTCCACTGCAAAAACGGCAGACAATAAGTCTGATTATGATATTTATATCTACGGAAAATCTGAGCCGCCGGTAGAAGACAGGCGCAAAATTGCGGAAAAATTTGCAGACAAGCCTGAAATTGATAACCACTATTTTGAAACAGGAGATACATTCAGATTGAGAGAAACCGGCAAACCTATTGATATAATGTATCGTAATCCGGAGTTTATTGAAGGCAACGTAAAATGGGTTTGGGAAGAAGGGAATGCTTCTTTAGGGTATACAACCTGTTTTGTGGACAATATAAAAAAGACAGAAGTTTTGTACGACAAAAACGGCTGGCTTGAAGGGATAAAAAAACGTGTGGATACGCCCTATCCTGAAAAGTTAGCCTTGAACATAATAAAAAAGAATTTTGATTATCTAAAAGATGCAATGTTCTCATACCGTGACCAGATTGCATCCGCTGTGGAACGGAATGATTTTGTCAGCGTAAATCACAGGTGCGCTGCGTTTTTGGCAAGTTATTTTGATGCGCTTTTTGCAAAAAACAGAGTTTTGAATCCGGGCGAGAAAAAACTTATACCGTTTGCTCTGAATAATTGTAAAATCCTGCCTGAAAACTTTGAAAAAGATGTTGTTGAATTATCAGTAGGCGAAGTCTCAAAAAGGCTTCCGGCGGCAGACAGGATGGTTGAGAATTTGAGGAAAATTTTAAAATAGGTCAATTTTTTTGCTGGAGATGTTTTATAATATATAGAAAGGTTTACTATGTCTGTATCCATAAACAAAATCCAAACATCACCTCAGCTTCCTGCTATGCAGAATACAGGAGAAAAAAAGCCTGATGAGAAAAAATCCGTTTCAACGGCAAAAGTGTTGATAGGACTTGGTGCAGCAGGTGCAATTGCACTCGGAATTTTGGCTGCAAAAGGTAAATTCAAAAAGAAGCCAAATAACATTAAAGATATTATCGGAAAAGACCCGAAAGTTGAGAAGCTTACAGAAGAAGAAAAGCTTAAGCTAATCAAAGAATTACAAGCTAAGACAGATAATCCGGATACAAAAGAGACAATAAGAAAACTCGTTGAAAACGGAGAATGGGATAAATTGCCTTAATTCTTATTTAATACAATTCGTTTGTACATATTATTTTCAGGAGCACTGTTTCCAAGCTTAAGAATTTTTTCGTACGCAAATTTTACCCAGTTTTTTGTCTTGTCTGTGGTAAAAACAATCGGTTCGGATTTGATATAATCATCCATGGACTTAGGGATTACAACATCTTTTTTAGGCGCAAACTTTGTGAACGAAACAAACGCGTCACCTTTGTCATTTATTCCGGCATCCAGCAAAAGCCGTGTTCTTAGAGCAGCTTTATCAATATTTTTTCTCGCCTCATTGAGTTTACCAAACTTACCTCTTTCGGCTACATAATCCGCAACCTGCTTTAGGGAATCACTGTATAAAAACTTTGCTTTAAAACTAGGGCTTTGTGTCTGCATAAAATTTATCTCCTTTTATAGGATTAAACCCTGTAAACAAAATTTTTGCGCATTAAACAATAATTGCCTTAACGCCAAGCGCAATAAGAATAATCCCCGCCATAATTTCCATCCACTTTGTCGGGAAAGATTTCAATCTGCCGCCGATTCCGAAACCAAGCATAGAATTAGCAAAAGTCACTGCTCCAATCAGGATTGCAGGTTTTATAATATGATTTCCGTATAAAGACAGTGTAATCCCCGCAGAAAAAGCATCAATACTGGTTGCAATTCCTATCAGCAGCAAACATTTGATATCAATGCAAAGCCTTTCTGCTTTTTTCGTTTCAAACGCCTCTATTATGAATTTTACGCCCAAATACATAAAGATTACAAAAACAACCCAGGCTGCGTATGGTTCTATATAGGATTTAACAAAACCTGTTAAAAAATATCCGATAATCGGCATAAGGAACTGAAATGCGCCGGTGCAGCCCGCAAGTTTCATTGAATTAGCAAACCTGTTTTCTGTATACGCAAGCCCATACGAAAATGAAACTACACAAGCATCAATTGATAAAGCTATTGCAAGTAAAATTATTGCTATATATGACATTAATCACTCCCTTAGAAAACGTCTGTCTTAATAGGATTTTTGAATTTCGTAATACTGCCCTGGAAGAGAAGTTTAACAGTCCCGACAGGTCCGTTTCTGTGTTTTGCGATAATAATTTCTGCCTCGCCTTTGTTTGCGGCTTTTTCAGCCTGCTCCTCTTCATCGTTAGCATTCTTGTAATATTCGTCTCTGTATATAAACATTACAATATCAGCGTCCTGCTCGATAGAACCGGATTCTCTAAGGTCTGAAAGCATAGGACGCTTATCAGTTCTGCTCTCTACAGCACGTGACAATTGTGAAAGAGCTATAATCGGAACATTAAGTTCTTTTGCGAGAATCTTCAAACCTCTTGAAATACTTGAAATCTGCTGCATTCTATCTTCCCTGCCGGTTCCCTCAATCAATTGAAGATAGTCGATTACAATCAAGCCGAGATTCTTTTCTGCCATTGCAAGTCTTCTGCACTTTGCTCTCAAGTCAGTAATCGTACATCCCGCAGTATCGTCAATATAAATAGGTGCTTCCGAAAAGCTGTTCATTGCAACAGCAAGCTTTTCCCAGTCTTTAGCCTGCATATTTCCGGTCTTAAGCCTTTGCGTATCAACTTCTGCTTCCGAACACAAAAGACGCTGAACTAGCTGGTCCTTTGACATTTCTAAAGAGAATATTGCAACAGGGCGGTTAGCTCTCAGGGCAACATTTTGCGCAATATTAAGCGCAAAAGCCGTTTTACCCATCGCAGGACGTGCTGCAAGAATGATTAAGTCTGATTTTTGCAGGCCGTTTGTCATTGTGTCCAAATCATAAAAGTCTGTCGGAATACCGGTTAAAGTACCTTTATTATTGTACCGCTCTTCTATTTTTGCATAAGTGTCATATACCAAATCCTTAATCGGAGCGAGTGATTTAGACGCCTTTTGCGATGCTATGTCAAATATGAGCTTTTCTGCCTGCTCCAAAGATTCTTCTATCGGGTTCAGGTCATAGCCCGCAGATACAATTTCCGAACCGGCATTAATTAGTGAACGTTTTATTGCTTTTTCCTGTACGATTTTTGAATAATACTCAACGTTTGCAGTAGTAATCGTTTTGTAGCTTAAATCATTGATAAACGCACGCCCGCCGACCAGTTCAAGTTTCTGGTTTATATTCAAAACATCGGATACCGATACAATATCAATTTTGTCTTCGCCGTTATATAGCTGAAGCATGGCTTCGTAAACATATCTGTGAGCCGGTTTGTAAAAAGACTCCGGCTTAAGGTGTTCTACCACCTTGTTCATACAGGATGGACTCACGAGAATCGCACCAAGAATAGCTTCTTCCGCATCAATGTTTTGGGGCATTAACTGCGAAAGGTCTTCTGTTTGCTTCTTTCTTTTCGGTGAAGTTGTATATGATGAAGTCATTGAATTATCCTATTATTTAATATTGTGTACAGCAGTAACCACTATTTCTGCGGCTTCTTCCGGCTTAATATTAGAGGTTTCGCCGGTTTCTCTGGACTTGAATTCAACAAGCCCTTCCGAAATAGTTTTTCCGACAGTAATCCTGTATGGGAATCCGATTAAGTCTGCGTCTTTGAATTTTACTCCCGCTCTTTCGTCTCTATCGTCAATTACGACTTCGACACTGTGTTTTTGAAGCGTTTTGTAGATATCTTCCGCAACTTTCATTTGCAATTCGTCTTTTGTGCTGACAGGAATTACTATTGCGTGATAAGGCGCAATTGCAAGCGGCCACTTGATTCCGTGTTCATCATAATGAGCTTCAACCGCTGCTGCTGCGGTTCTTGAAATTCCGATACCATAGCAGCCCATTATATAAGGTTTTGTTTTTCCGTCAATATCTGTATAAACCGCATTCATCGGTTTTGAATACTTTGTTCCTAACTGGAAGATATTTCCGACTTCAATCCCCCTTGTTACTTTAAGCGGCTTGCCGCATACAGGACAAAGCTCGCCTGCTTCAACAAGTCTTATATCCGCAACGGTTTGAGGAAGCTGAACTTCTGCGCCCCAATTATACCCTACGCCGTGCTTATCTTTCTGATTTATTCCTATCACAAAGTTTTTCATCTCTTTAACAGTTTCATCAGCAACAACCGTAATCGGGTATCCGTTATATTCTTTTAATCCGTTTGGCCCTATGAATCCCTTTTCTGCCTCAAACCCGTTTACCCCCATCATTTCTTCGATTTCACCTGCTGTTGCAATTCTTATATCAACTCCGCCGACCGCGTTCATAAGTTTTGTTTCTTCAACAGCCTTATCACCTCTTATAAGAGCTAACACAGGTTTTTTATCAACTATATAAACAAGGGTTTTAACAATCAAAGTTGAAGGGATTTTCAAGAAATCGCACAATTCCTCAATAGAATGGGTATTTGGAGTATCAACAATTTCAGCTTTTGCATAATCTCCTACAACTTTTGCTTCAGGAAGCTTTGATATTGCATGGTTTGAGTTTGCAGAATAATCACATTCACAGTAGAAAACGTCATTTTCTCCCGCGTCAGTATCAGTGATAACCATAAATTCATGGCTTACGCTTCCGCCTATTGCACCGGAATCCGACTGAACCATTTTTGTATTAAGTCCGCAGCGTTTGAAAATTTTTGTATAAGCCTGCGCCATATTTTCGTATTCTTTTTCAAGCCCTTCTTGGGTTGTATCAAAAGAATACGCATCCTTCATAATAAATTCACGCCCTCTTAAAAGCCCGAATCTAGGACGAACTTCGTCGCGGAATTTTGATTGAATCTGATAAAGATTTACAGGTAATTGTTTGTAAGACTTAAGTCCGTCTCTTGCAATCGCAGTGATAATCTCTTCATGCGTAGGCCCCAGACACATTTCTCTGTCGTGCCTGTCTCTCAGGCGCATAAGTTCACGTCCGTATACTTCCCAGCGTCCTGATTCTTCCCAGAGTTCTTTTGGCTGAACAAAAGGCATCAAAAGTTCCTGAGCACCTGCAGCGTCCATTTCTTCTCTTACGATATTTTCAATCTTTTTAAGCACACGCCACATAAGAGGCAGGTAGTTATAAACTCCGCTCGTTAATTTTCTTATATATCCTGCTCTCACAAGCATTTTATGTGAAATAACTTCCGCATCTGACGGAAATTCTCTCAAAGTCTGTACAAACAATTTTGACATTTTCATGATTTGTGATCCCCTTATAATTTATAGATAAATTTTAACATGAACAGGGGTAAATAAAAAATTCCATGCTAAATTTTTACAAATTGCCCGATAAAGTTATTGCACAAAAAAAAATAGTGTGATAAAATTTTTACAAGAAAGGGGTGTTTATGCTAGTTTCTGCAATTTCAGTTAATCACAACAAAGGCTATAATATTACTAATAACATGCCGTTTTATAATAGCCGCAGCAATGAAACTATTGGAGATACTGCATTCAATTCTTTAACCCCTTATACAAGCAAAAAGGCCGCATCGGCTGAAAAATTACCCCAGGTGTTTGATAATATTAATGAATGGCAAAATTTCTGCCACAAGCAGATTCTTGGCGGAAAGCTTAATGTAATCGCATAAATTTGGTATGAAAAGCTGTTTAATTCTGGGATTTTTTGACGGAGTGCATATTGCGCACCAAGCTGTAATAGCTTCGGCCGTTGATTTTGCTAAGGTTAATAATGCTGCTGCAAAACTTATTACTTTTAAAGATTCGCCTTCAATGTTTTTTAATGGGCATGCCGAGTATATTTATACGAGGAAAGATTCTGTAAATAAGATTAAGTCACTCGGGGTTGAAGATGTAATTGAACTTGATTTTGCTGAAATTGCCGGCATGACCGCAGAGGTGTATTTGAAATTTCTGGTTGATACATATTCGCCAATTTCGATTTCAACAGGATTCAACCATACTTTCGGGCATGCAAAGGGAGGAAATTCGGAATTTCTGGAATCAAATCAATCCGGATTCGGGTATAAATACTTCTGCATTCCTCCGCAAAAATTCGGGGGTGAGGTTGTAAGTTCTACGCTAATTAAAACTTTGCTCAAAAAAGGAGAGATAGAAGAAGCAAACAGCATGCTTGGGAGTAATTTTATTCTGGAGGGTGTCGTAAAAAGAGGCGCGCAAATTGGCCGCACTATAGGATTTCCGACTGCAAATATTGATTATCCTGCAAATATTGTGCAAATTCCTTTCGGCGTTTATAAGGCTGAAATAGACGGCAAGTTAGGCGTTCTGAACTGGGGGATGAAACCTACCGTGCATAATACGCTGACTCCGGTTGTTGAGGTGCACATTCCGGATTTTAATGATGACTTATACGGAAAAAATATTAAGATAGAAGTGGTTAAGCGTATCCGCGGCGAGCAGAAATTCAGTGGTCTGGAAGAGCTCAAGGCGCAAATAAAAAAGGATATAGAAGTATGCTCAAAGTAGTTATAATAGGATATGGCGGAATGTTTACGAATCTTATAGCAGGCGCACTTGATGCAGGATGCGATATCGTAGGTGTGTACAGAAGCGAGATGAAAAAGTACCACCCGATTATAAGGAGGATTAAAGACATAATCAATCCGTCTTTGGAGCATAACTATATTAAGAGCTATAATTTACCTGAAATAGAGGTGAGAGGCGGGGTAAATACAAATGAATTTAAGAAAGCTCTTTTAAAGCTCAATCCGGATATAATCCTTGTCGGCTCGTGGGGAGAAAAATTCTCAAAAGAGATTTATGACCTGCCAAAAATTGCAGCAATAAATGCTCATCCTTCTCTGCTTCCGCAATACAGAGGCCCGAATCCTTATTTCTGGACTATCAGGAATCAGGAGCAAATTACCGGGGTAACGTTTCATCTTATAGATAATGGCTATGATACAGGAGCTATTTTGGCACAAGAGGAAATAAAGATATTTCCCTCCGACACCGGTAAAACCTTGAAAGAAAGGACTGTGCTTACGGCAAGAGGTGTTGTGTGCGAGCTTTTGAAAGCTTTGAGAGAAGATATAATAATTCCTCTGAGCCAAAGAGAAGATAAGGCTAGCTATTTTTCTCACCCCGAGGGGTTGGAGCTCGATTTTTCAAGAACTGCAGAGGAAAATTGCGCGGTAATAAGGGCAAGCCACCCCTGGGCAAGGGCTTATTTTTATCACAATAACACTTGCCTGGCAGCACTTGCCGAACATTTGGAAATAATGGAAAATAATACGGAATACAAAGAGCCCGGCACTATTACGGAAGCTGATTATAAAACCCGCACAATTTGTGTACTGTGCGGGAATGATAAGATTTTAAGAATGAAAATCGAGCATTATAATAATTTAGATAAGCCTTTTACCGGATTTTATATTAAGCGGGAACTTACGGCCGGTTGTACCCTATAGGTTTGCGTTTGCCGGAGCTGCGGCTTGCTTTAAAGTTGTCTATTGCTTTCATAAAATCCTCATCAGCAATTTTAAACATTTCTAAATCCGCATCCGTGAGTGTGTTTCTGTCGAGCTTATCCAGAATTCCTGCACGGCTGTAACCATTCAGGTAAGCATCATTAACAATTCTCTTTATGTCGGCGCCGGTAACATCAGCTTCAAATATAGCCTGTATAATCTCTTCTTTGTTGAGATTTTCATCAAGAGGCTTTTTCTTTGCATGAATATCAAAGATTTTGCTTACGCCATCCCTATCTGGCTTTTTGAATTCCAAATGTTTGCCAAATCTTCCGGAACGCAGAATCGCCGGATCTATAGCCTCCTTATTATTTGTTGCCGCAAGTACAAATACATCATGCTTATTGTCTTCAATATCTGTCATAAGTGTCAGGATTTGGTTAACGACCTTGTCTCCGTAGACGTCATGACCGCCTCTGGCTCTTGCAACAGCATCAAATTCATCTAAAAATATCAAATATGGCTGATTTTCGATTGCTTCATCAAACAAATCTCTCCAACCCTTTTCAGAATCTCCGACCCATTTTGATTCCAATTCAAGCCCATTTAAATATTTTGCATTAATTCCGGCTTCATTTTGTAAGGCTTTTGCAACGTAAGTTTTACCTGTTCCCGGAGGTCCATGGAGAATGTAACCGTGGGTTAAGTCGATATTTTCATAAGCCTTAGGATTTCTAAGCGGATATAAAATACCTTCTTTTAGCTCCTTGATTACATTATCAGCCCCAGCTACATCGCTGAACATAACCTGCTGAATCGGCTTTTTATCCTGATACAATTCTTTTAAAGTTTTCTTATTCTGCCCCTGTATAACTTTTTCTGCCTCTTTTTCAAAATTAAAGGCCTTTGCGTATATATATCGATGAAAAGCCAGGCTTCTACTTTGTGGTTTTTCCAATATTCCAAGTTCTTTACCTTTGTATTTTAGTTTGTCACCGGGAATAACATAGTAGCTGTCATAAGCGTCAAGATAATATTCTTTTCCGTCCGTGGTTAGGAATAATCTCTCCGGATTTCCGTTTATCACTTCCATTTCGTTTAAAGAATTTTTCATGAATCCTAAAATTCCGGGAGACTTGTCATCTTCGATAAAGAATGCCCGCTTAATAACATCTTTTACTCTGGGTATAGAGTTCATCATGGCAGCCTGTGCACTTTTCAGGTTAGAGCCTGTTATCAGCAGGTCTCCATGTTTCATAAAAGAAAAAGCGTCCGCAAGTTTTTCTTCCAGAGGGAATTGTTTAACAAGGGCCAGAGCTGCTTTTTCTATTTCTCCTCTAAAATTTATTTGAAGGCGGTTGTATGTTAAATCTCTAAGCTCCATTGGCTTGGAACTTCCAACGCTATTCGAATCCACGGACTTATGCTTAGGCTGCACAGTGTAATTCTGACTAATCGGTGTTAAATTGTTTAGTTTTTGGATTCTCATTTTACCTCCTCATAAAATAAATGAACCTGCAAATATACTTCTCTGCAGGTTCTCGTGATATAAAAAAGTGTGTGTGTAAACTATATCTCCTGCAGCTGCCGGTTCCAAATAAGGAGGTGCATCACAAATTTGACCACATTAATGTGTGACTTTGATAGTAAATTTAGTTTGTTGTTGAAAATAGTCAATTAATGAACCCCTAATCTGATTTATGGTGTTCATAGTACACTATTTTTTTTAACTTGTCAATACCAAAGAGACTAATTATTTATTTTTATTTTTAATTACCGCATCGACAAGCCCTTTGAATAATGGGTGCGGTCTCTCAGGGCGAGACTTAAATTCCGGATGGAACTGGCATGCAACAAACCAGTCCAAATCAGGGAGTTCAACTATCTCGGAAAGCATTCCGTCCGGTGATATTCCGGAAAATACAAGTCCTGCCTTTTTAAGCGGGTCAATATAATCTGTATTAACCTCGTATCTGTGTCTGTGTCTTTCTGAAATCTTATTTGCGCCATAAACTTCCTGTGCTTTTGTCCCTTTTTTCAAGTGACAGTCATAAGCGCCTAGTCTCATCGTGCCGCCATATCCTTTAATATTCTTCTGCTCAATCATCAAATCTATTACAGGATAGGCTGCGTTTTCGTCAAATTCGGTTGAATTTGCTCCTTTTAACCCTACAACATTTCGGGCATATTCAATAACAGCACACTGCATGCCAAGACAAATTCCTAAAAACGGAACATTATTTTCTCTTGCGTATTTAATAACATTAAGTTTCCCTTCAATGCCGCGGATTCCGAAGCCTCCGGGTACTACAACGCCGTCGACATCTTTCATTAAGTCTTTACACTGTTTTTCGTCAAGACATTCTTCCGAATTAATCCATTTTATTTCAGCCTTAACATTGTTTGCATAGCCGGCATGCTTTATTGATTCAACAACTGAAATATAAGCATCTGAAAGTTTTGTGTATTTGCCTGCAATTGCAATCTTTATCGTACCTTTTGGATGATTTATATTATCAACAAGGGCTCTCCAGCTTGTTAAATCAGCTTTTCTTTCCGGAACCTGCAGGAGTTTAAGAACAACATCCGCAAATTTCTGTTCCTCAAGAGCAAGCGGAACCTCATAAATGCTTTTCATATCCCTGCATTCTATAACAGCCTCTTTTGATACGGAACAGAACAGGGCAAGTTTATCTTTTTCTGTTTTAGGAATTGGTTTTGAGGTTCTGCAAACAAGGATTTCCGGCTGCAGACCATAACTTCGCAGCTGGCTTACGCTGTGTTGAGAAGGCTTTGTCTTTAATTCTCCAGATGTAGGAAGGTAAGGAAGCAGCGTGCAGTGAATATTTATAGCATTTCCAATTCCGGCTTCTGTTTTGAATTGTCTTACTGATTCAATAAACGGCAAACCTTCAATGTCACCGATTGTTCCGCCAATTTCTATAATCTGAAAATCCGGTTTAAAGAATTTCTGTGCTTTTACTAATCTGGATTTAATCTCATTTGTAATATGGGGAATAACCTGCACAGTTGCGCCAAGATAATCACCTCTGCGCTCTTTTTTTATTACAGTTTGATAAACACTTCCGGATGTCACGTTGCTTAATTGAGAAAAGTTTGTATCAATAAATCTTTCATAATGCCCCAAGTCCAGGTCTGTTTCAGCACCGTCATCCGTTACGAAAACTTCGCCATGCTGGAATGGGCTCATTGTTCCGGGGTCAACATTAATATATGGGTCGAACTTTTGTATTGCAACGGAAAATCCCCTTGCGCGCAAAAGTTTGCCTAAAGATGCGCCAATAATCCCTTTGCCTAAAGAACTGACAACACCGCCTGTAATAAAAATATATTTTGTCATAGCTGGACTCCTTTAACAATTACCCCTTTTTCCTTTTCTCTGCCAAGAGAGAGGATGTATTACCCACTAAAAAAAGAGGGCAGTTAACCCTCTTTTTAATTTATCTTAGGAACTCTGAAAAATCCGTTCTCTTCAAGGGGCGCATTTTTCATAAGTTCTTCTTTGGTCTGTTCGTAGTAAACTTCATCTTCTCGCATAACATTGACAAAGTCAATTGCGTGAGCCATTGGTTCAACATTTGATGTGTCAACCTCATTCATAGCATCAACGTGTTTTAATACATCACCCAACTGCTTTGTAAATTTCTCTTTTTCTTCTTCCGTTAATTCCAAACGAGCCAGTTTTGCTACGTGTTCTACATCTTTTATTGTAATCATAGTTTTCGTACTCCAATAATTATTTATCCTAACATAAACTATTTGATGAGTAAATCTTTTGTTAAAACAACTTTCTTTAAAGTGTTAAATTCCCCTTCATTCAGCCTTACAGTGAGGTAGTTTCGTGTTAAACCTTTATATTTGCCGTTTTTATCAAGTCGTTTTTCTATGAGAACCTCTGCTTCTGACCCGATATTTGCTTCTAAGAAGCTTTGATATTTATCAGCGGAAATTTTTTTGATAATTCCGGCCCTTTCTTCTTTTATTTCGTCTGGAAGGTGTCCGTCCATTTTTTCTGCCGCAGTTCCCTTTCTTATGGAATAAGGAAAGGTATGAATCTGGCTCAATTTTGATTTCTTTAGATTCTCAACAGTCGTGTTAAAATCTTCGTCGGTTTCACCTGCAAAACCCGCAATTATGTCGCTTCCGAGGAAAGGTTTATCAAACCTTGATACTATATCTTCAATCTGGTCAAGATAGTATTCAACCGTATAATGTCTGTTCATGCGCTTTAGGGTTCTATTGCATGCAGATTGCAGCGACAGATGAAAATGCGGGCAGAATTTTTCGCTGCTTTGGAGAAAATTCAAAAGGGCTGGAGTTATCTCGTGCGGATTTAATGAACCGAGCCTGTAGCGGGGGATTTTGGTCTTAGTCTCAATATCGTGCAATAAATCCAGAAGTTCTTTGCCGGATTCTTTTCCCCATAACCCTATGTGAATTCCGGTAAGAATAACCTCTTTGTATCCTAAATTAGTATAACGATTAATTTCGTTTACAATAAAATCCGAATCTGCGCTTCTTGACTTTCCGCGGCCAAACGGAATTATACAATATGAGCACCTGTTGTCGCAGCCGTCTTGGATTTTTAAACTTATCCTTGTTTTTGTTGTATCGTCAAGCCGTACTTTATAAAAATTATCCGCGTTCATTAAATCTCTGACGGCAAACGTATCTCCGTCTTTAAGGTGTTTTGCAAGCTCAAACTTGTCTTCATTTCCGAGAACATAGTCAATAAAGGGCTGGTTTAAGAGTTTTTCTTTTTCAATTTGTGCGATGCACCCTGTTAAAACTGTCTTAAGCCCGATTCCATGCGCATGGCGCAGCAGGTACATAGCCTCATTATCGCTTTTGTGGGTGACAGAGCAGGAATTAAGGATATAAAAGTCAGCATCTTCAAGCTTTTTAACCTCCTCAAATCCGTTATTAATCAAATTCTGGGCAACAATTTGCCCCTCAAACTGATTAGATTTGCACCCCATAGATTTAAGATAAAACTTTGGCATAACTCTATACGGCTGCCTCTTCCGGAACGATTTTGTTCATAGGGTTCCAGCTGTCTTCCAGATTATTTTTTATAAGATTTTCGTAGAATTTTTCCTTATATTCAAGCATCCCAAGTTGTTTTTGAAGCTCCTCAAGTTGTTTTTCAGCTTTCAATTTAGTTTCCCTGATAATTTCATATCTTTCTTTGATAGTGGAATCTCCTTGTACACATAAATCAACATAGCGCTTTACAGCTTTGTTTTCGGTTCCGACAGAGCGCAGGCATTTAACAATTTTTACCCACTCTAAATCGTTATCAGAAAACAGACGGATATTATTTTCGTTGCGTTTAATAAACGGAAAAAGTCCGTTTTTGGCCCAAAATCTCAGTGTATGTTCTGAGATATCCATTTTTTCAGCGACTTCTTTTATTGTATACATAAGAGACTCTCCTTACCATGTATATTAGCATGAAAACCGGTTGACAGAATACCAAATATAAATTATTATATTTGTTAGTATTGCCTAACAAGGAGCGGGGAAAATGAGAGTTCTTAATGTAATGCCGGCTTTGAACAGTAAATCGCCGAATTTTAATGCAAGATCGTCGTTAAAAAATGAATGTGCAGATTTACGAGTTTTTCATCACCATATTTATGAGTTTAAAAAAGGGATTCGGAATCTTATTTTAACAACGGAAAAATCTATATACAGGGAACCCATTGAAAAGCGTTTGAAGAGCGAGAATATTGATTATGTAATACATGATATTGCGAATAACAAAATTAATGTTTATTTTGGTGCTCCGCAGTGTGTTGATGTTGTGAGAACTTTTAATCCAAAACTGAATGAACTTACTGCCGAGCAGGATTTTATGCTTGGAATTATGCTTGGCTATGATAGAGTTAGGCAGTGCGAAAGGTATATGAAGATTAAAAATAATGTGATTAAAATGGGGCGGAGGGAGTAAGTTCTTTTATATCAGCCAGAGAAAATTTTATCATTTTGCCAAGCTCTTCAAGGCTCATCTCAACTTGGTATCCAATTTTTCCTGCACTAAAAATTATTGTTTCAAAATTTTGGGCAGAAGAGTCAATTGTTGTTGTAAAAAATTTTTTCATCCCGATAGGCGAACATCCTCCGTGTACATATCCTGTTAGCGGCAGCAGCTCTTTTGATTTAAGCATTTCAATAGATTTTTCCGAAACCGAATGTGCTGCTTTTTTCAAATCCAGCTCTTCTGCTGCCGGAATCATAAACACGTAATATTTTTTTGATTTAGAAACAGTAACCAAGGTTTTGAAAACCTGCTCAGGATTCTGATGCAGAACTGATGCGACCTCAACTCCGCTTATGGCATCTGTTCCTGCGTAGGAATAAGATTTATACTTAATCTTTGCTTTATCAAGCATTCTCATAACATTAGTCTTAAACTCGCTCATTTCTCCTAATCCATTCCATAATCAAATCCACAATATACTTTTTTTGTTTTTCATCCAATTCTACACCCTTAGGGAATTTATGCCACTTTTCAATACATCCCCTGCAGCAGGTTGCCGTTGCGTGCTGGGCAATAAAGACAGGATGTCCGCGCATAGGCGTTTGCTTTCCGTCGTTTGGAATGACTGAAGGGGCTATCCTTTTGCTTATAAAATCCTCCGCGTGCGAGCGGATTGTTTCAAGCCCCTTTTTATTAATGTATTCAAGCTCTTTATCTCTTAGCTTAAATTTACTTCTGAATTTCGATTTTGCAAGTCTTTCAAAAATATCATCAAACATAGTTTAAAACTTTTTCAAATGAGCATAAGAAGCGTCCATTGCTTTTTTGCCCAGCTTGCCGAAATCGATTGTGTACATTGTGCTGTCACCGATTTGGATAACATCAGCAATATGTCCGACGCCGAGCTTTTCGTGGAAAACCCTTTCTCCGACATTGAAGAAATACTGAGTTGCAGTATTTTTAAGCTCTGCTTCTTTTTTCTGAATTTCTGCAAGCTCTGCATCTTTGCGTTTTTTCTCTTCCAGCTTGCGCTTCATAACATTATCTTCAAAGAAGGCTTTAATTTTTTCTTCTTCACGCTCCTTATTAATAGGATTTTTCTTAATAATCATGCGAGAAGGTGTTCTTTGTACCACATTCGTTGTCTTTTTAGCAGCCGGAGCAACAAAATTTTTGCCGAATCCGCTTGAAGAGGAAGATTTCTGAGAAGGTGCAACAAAGTTCGCTCCGAACCCTGAAACAGGCTTAACATACCCATCTGAAGTTGTGTTGCTTCTGGTCTTTGTTCCGGAGAACGAATTTTGACGTACTGATTTTACAGCACTGGTAAAGGTGCTGGAGTGTTCTGAATACTCGGATTCTTCCTGCTCTATCAGTTTAGACGGAATCTCTTCCAAGAATCTGCTCGGGCTGTAATATTTGTATTCACCCCACATCTGACGCCTTTTTGCTGTGGTTAAATACAATTTAGTCTCGGCCCTTGTAACACCTACGTACATGAGTCTTCTCTCTTCTTCCAATTCGGACAGACTGTTTGAGCATCTTGCAGAAGGGAAGATTCCTTCGTCACATCCTGCAAGGAATACAATCGGAAACTCCAAGCCTTTCGAGGCGTGAAGTGTCATAAGGGTTACATTGTTTGCAATCTCGTCCATTCCGTCAATGTCAGATACTAGAGATACCTGAGCAAGAAATTCGCCCAGAGTATTATCAAGCTCCTCCGGCTCAAACTCGTTTGCTACGTTAACAAGCTCCTGCAGGTTTTCAATCCTTACCATATCTTCATCGGTTCCGGAGGCTTGAAGCTCGCGTAAATACCCGCTCTTTTCAAGAGTAAGACTTAAAAATTCGGGCAGAGAATATCTGGTCTGCGCTTCTTTCAGTTTCAGAATAAGCCCTGCAAAATCCTTTAATTTAGAAGCTGTTCCGGATTTGATTGTGCTTATATTATCAACATCAAGTATTGCCGAAAATAAACTCATATCATTCTCATCCGCGTATTCCTGCAGATGTTTGAGCGTAGTTTCTCCGATGGCGCGTTTCGGAACGTTTATAATCCTCCTTAAAGACTGCGAATCATCATTATTGTGGATTAATTTCAAATACGCAATCGCATCTTTGATTTCTTTTCTGTCGTAGAACTTTAAGCCGCCATAAATTCTATACGGAATACCTGCCGCAATTAAGGCTTCTTCCAGAGCCCTTGACTGGGCGTTTGTCCTGTATAATACGGCAAACTGATTATAATTATCCGAAGTGTCTCTTATTGATTTTACGATATAATTAGCCTCATCAGCCTCGTCTTGAGCCTCATACAGAGAAATTTTCTCTCCATCGCCTTTTTGTGAGTACAGAACTTTATCAACACGTTCTTCATTGTTTTCAATAATAGCGTTAGCAGCGTTAAGAATATTAGCGGTTGAACGGTAATTCTGCTCAAGCTTAACTAGTTTAGCCTTCGGAAAATCATTCTGGAAATTCATAATTATTCTAAAATCCGCGCCTCTCCAGCTGTAAATAGATTGGTCAACATCACCTACGACACAAAGCGAGCGTGATTCAGGAATCTCCGGCTCAAGATTAGTATAAAGAGCTTTTACAAGCTGGTATTGAGCCTGGTTAGTATCTTGATACTCATCCACAAGAATATGCTGGAATTTGTCATAATATTTCTTTCTAACCTCCGGATTCTGCTCCAAAAGCTTAACGCACAGCATAAGCATATCATCAAAATCTATTGCATTATTGTTATTCAGCGTGTTTTCATAAAGCTCAAACACCTGTCCGATTTTTTGTGATTTGAAATCCCTTGCAAAAGTCGCAAAGGTATAAGCATCCTGCATTTTGTTTTTAGCATTGGATATCACTGCCTTAATAAGTTTCGGCTGATAAATCTTATCATCAAGATTAAGTTTTTTCACTGCCTGCTTGATAACCGCAAGCGAATCAGTCTCATCATATATGGTAAAATTCTTATCCAATCTTTTTCCTGATTGAAAAGCATAGTTTTCAATATCCTGCCTCAAAATCCTACCGCAAATACTGTGAAAAGTTCCGACCCACATATACTTAACGAGTTTCTCGCCAAGAATTGCGGAAAGACGTTCTCTCATCTCTTTTGCAGCCTTATTGGTGAACGTAACCGCAAGAATTTTTCCTGCAATAGCACCGTTTTGCACCATATATGCAATTCTGGAGGTTAAAACTTTTGTTTTTCCGCTACCTGCACCTGCCAGAATAAGCAATGCTCCTGTTGTTGTCTTTGCTGCCTCAAGCTGCTCCTTATTAAGGTTTTCTAAAATATTTTCCATGCCCCTATTCCCAAAAGTCTGATTTTGTGGTATTATGTATCAGCATACATAAAAAAAATGTGAAAGACAATATTAAAAAAGGTGGTACGATGAACGATATTTTAAATTCTATTGAAGATGAGCAGCAACAGCCTTCCATTATGGTTCCGGTAGGAGATATGGACGTTGCGGACAGCTCACCTGACACGGTTGATGAGCTTGCAATGGAGCTTGCAACAATAAAACAGCCGGCAAAAAGAATTGCAATTATCGGTTCAAGAAATCTTGCTATTACACACCAGCAGATGATTGAAACTCTTACTACCGCGCTTGTAAGACAGGGTAATACGATTATAACCTCCGGCGGTTCTTGCGGTACAAACGCGGCTGCAATCAGAGGTGCCATGAAATCTAACCCTGATAAATTGAAAGTTATTTTACCTCAAACAATAGGGCAGCAGCCTTCCGATGTTCAAGACCAGCTCATCGGAGTGCCTAATATTGTTGAACATGCTGACAGAGCTATGATGACATTAGCAGACGCTTCAAGAGTATGCAACAGAGAAATTATCGACGATTGCAACCAGTTAATCTGCTTCCTGTCACATACAAGTAAAACTCTTCATACTGCAGTTGAGTACGCAGAAGAGAATCACAAAGTAGTTACAGTATTTTACCTGGATTAATAATTATGGATTTAATAAAACAACTCACAGGCAAGAACCCTGTTGAGTACGAAAATGTCGCAAAATCTCTTGTAGACAATTCTGACGTAACCCTTTTTGAAAAATTGGTTAAGCAGGATGATTTTTTGTTTGATTTTGTGAAAAATAATGTTGCAAAACGTATTCAAAATGCCTGCAATAAGGACAATTACCAGAATCTTTTGAATTTTTTGGGACACTATTCGCCGTCATACGATACTATGATTGCGGAAGTTTTATTTGAATACGGCGGATTAGAGCTTCTGCCTGTAATGAAAGAAATTTTTCTTGAAGATGATGAGAATAAAAAGGCTTATGCCGTTAAATATTTTTCATTCGTTTCGCAGGATATGATTCAGGACTTGCTGCCGCTTTTAAGGCAGACAGCACATTCAAAATTTGAGCCGCTTGCTGTTAATTCTATTGAAGTTCTTGCTAAGATGAATGATGAACTCTCTAAAAATGAAGCTTTAGAAAAATTAAACTCGCAAGATGAGTTTGAGCAATATGAGGCTGTGAAATTCCTCGTTAATTATCAGTCAAAAGATGCGCTTGGAAAAATCATAGAAGTAATGAAAAAGTCTACGCTTTCTGAAAATATTGCTTCCGAGATTCCGTATCTGATACCGCTGGATGAGCTTCTGGAGAAGGATAAAGAGGCCGGGATACTCGTTTTATGCCACATTGTAAACGCTATACCGGAAATTATTCCTGCAAGTGCGGTTATTGATTATAATTTGTTCGGGATTTTTGAGAATCTATATATAGATAATCTGAACAGCGCATCAGCAATACTCTTAAGGCTTGCTCAAGATAAGTTTGCCCAGCTTGCAGAGAATGACGAGTATTTGTTTGATTGCGACAAGAACACCAAAGATGAAGTTTATGCTGTAAATTCGCTACTTAGCGGAATGAATAAGAACAAACTTTCAAGCTTATTCTACGAAGAACTTTATGAAGACAGCGATTTCGTATTCTTTGCTGTTGATTTTGTAGATGAAATCGAAGAGCTTGAAACACTTCTAGACAGCTCTAATCAAACATTAATTCTGAAAGTTTTAACACTTTTGAAAGAAAAACAAGTGCTTTCTAATGCTCATAAAGAAGCTGTTCTAAATAATATTACAAATCCGGAAATAAGACAGGTTATAGAAGTTTTATAAAGTATATTCCAAATTTCCGAGTTCCATATCCTTGTTAAACTCTCGGATAAGCTCTGATGAGATTTTCCAGTTGATTTTGCCTGCAGGGTATTTGATATAATGCTTTGTGGAGCACATTGTTGAAACATAGCAGGCATCAAGAATGTTCATAAACGAGATATCCACACTCATATTTTCGCAATGATACTTCTCGATGTATGAGTTAATAAACTCAACAGCATCATTTGGATTTGTGGTATTTGGGGTAATAGTATTACTTTGGGGTAATAGTTGCAGCATGTATATTTTCCTTATACTTTTTTTATCGGCAAATACGAAGTTTTCTTTATTTGTAATTTGTGAAATCATCCATTTAGAGGGGAAATTAAGGGGTAAAATGTTAATAAAAAAGACCGGAGTTTGAATCCGGTCTTTTTGTTATATTAATAATAAAATTAATATCTGTAGTGAGCAAATGCCTTGTTAGCTTCTGCCATTCTGTGGGTATCTTCGCGTTTCTTGCAAGCTGAACCGTTACCGTTTGAAGCATCGATTATTTCGTTAGTCAATTTTTCTACGAAAGATTTTCCGCTTCTGTTTTTAGCAGCCGCAATAATCCAGGAAGATGCAAGAGCGAAACCTCTGTCAGGTTTTACATCAATAGGCACCTGATAAGTAGAACCGCCGATACGTCTTGCTTTAACTTCCAACAAAGGAGTTGCATTTGTAATAGCTTTTTGGAAGATTTCAAGCCCTTTTTCATTAGTTCTTTCTTCAACTCTTGTAATTGTATTATAGAATATTTTTTCAGCAAGTGACTTTTTACCGCGTCTCATAACTCTGTTAATGAATTTAGAAACATCAACGCTGTTATAAATAGGGTCAGCTGCAGGAATTCTTCTTTCCGGTTTAGATCTTCTAGACATTATTTCTTACCTCCTTTAGCTCTCTTTGCACCATATTTAGAACGGCTTTGTGTTCTA
>CALURX010000027.1 GCA_944323265.1 Candidatus Gastranaerophilales bacterium | reverse complement strand
ATTATTGCAGTTGCTGACGCTTATACCGCAATGACTTCCGACCGTTCGTACAGAAATGCTATGGATAAGGACGAAGCACTAAGAATAATCAAAGAGGAAGCCGGAATAAAATGGGATCCGACAGTTGTAAACGCCCTGTTTGAAGTTGTTAACGGATAAAGTCGAACTTTCCGTTCCAAAGATTCTTTAATAATTTAAACATATTATCGTGTTTTTGCAGACTAATCATATAAAAAGCCCTGTTTTCATAAGGGCTTTTTTGCATGAAATTATTTTGCACAGTTAGTGTATTTTTATCAATACTTTTTATCAATCTTTTAGATAAATCACAAGCGACAGTTTCCATTGGATTTGAGGCAGCATAAGAACATATATTGTCAGCTAAGGATTCATATTTATCTTGGAATCTCTGAATATTTGGCGGAGTAAGAGCTTTTTGGGCAATAGTTATAAATTTATGACTGCCGAGTTTGTTTATCAAGTGATTTTCATGTGTTACATGCATAAATTCGTGTATAAAAGTTTCAAGAAAGAAATCAGTGGCAGATAGATGTTTTTCAAAATTTTCATCAGCCATATTATCAATTCTATCCCAAAATTCGTTGCCTTTAGAATGATTGAACCCTTTAAACTCATTAAAAAAGATCGTTTTACCTTTAACAATGTCATCCTTTCCGACATAAAGATTTGTCGGAGCTATGTTTGCAAATCCTACAGAATTTTTCTGAGTAAGATTCAATTTATTAAAATCTTCAACAATAATTCCGTCTGGCAATCCAAGTTTTAATTTGTATTGTTTGTTTAATGTTTTTATAATTTCTGCGCATTTATAGCAGCACCAGGCAATAAGTTTATTATTTTTAAAATCAGTATTAATTCCTTCTTTAGAAAGTTCGGAAGCTATTCTTGAAATATCGCACGCTTGGATTTCTTTTCTCATTGAACCCGTGAGCCCGGCTTTGAAGTTAATATTTGAATTTTGTATTTTCATACTATGCTTAAACCTGAAAAATAAAAAATTTGCTTTTTAAAAATTAATTTTTGTAACAAATATTATATACTTTTAACAAATTATTTTTTTATGTGCTTTGAATAATATATAGGTAGATTAAACATGATAAACCCAATTCAATCAATATCTTTGAATCATTATTCACATAAAAACTCTGTTCCTCAACGGAGACAGCAGGATTCCAGACAATTACAAGATTTATCGGGATACGCAGTCGGCCAGGCGATTTTGGTTAGAAATAATATTTCTTTTCGCGGTTGTGCTGAGCCTATTGATGTGACACCTTTGTATAACAAAAGAATTGAGGGCAAGGACCACTTGGACTTACCCAATATACATGTGTACGAATTTCCTGATACGAATTTGCAGGTGTTTATTGCAGAAAATATAAATCAGCAGGAAGGAGATATACAAGCCTTTTTGTTTGCAGGAAAATCCGGTATTAAAAATTCACCTATCAAAGATGAGCTTATACGTATTATTCTAAATAAACAGTTGAGGCAGCAATCTGCCGGAGCGAGTCTATTTGAAAACAATACCGGTCTGTACAGTATAAACATTAATACTAATAAAATTCAAGATATAGTAGAGTTAAATAGTATTATTAATAACTTAACCCTTAGTGACGAAGAGCTGAAAGACTCAAAAATTGCGTTATTAAAGAAACTAAGGAGTAATGAATATCAGCTTGCTACTCAGGAGTTTGGTATGCTGAATTCAAAATACCCATTAGAGTCAGCAGGTGAAGTTGTAAACGAAATAACAAATATTAATAAAGATGACATTATTCAATACTATGACAATAATATTAAAAATTCTGAGCTTCAATATTTTATTGTAATTAACCCTAAAAAAACAAAAAAATCAGAATTATTAAATACTATTAATTCTAATATTAATAGTAAGTACCAAAGACATTTGAATACAAAATTTGAATCTGATTTTATTTTAAATAAATCGTTAAAGGTTTTAAATAATACAATGAATGATAGTTCAATTACAACAATTTATCCGTATCCTGAAGGAGACATCAGAGATGCTTGTATTGCTCATTTTACTAACTTATTGTTGATATTTTTACTTCCTCCATACCATGGAGAAGACTCGTGTACCAGTGTAATTAAATCTCCTTTAAGTACAAAAACGGATTTAAGACCTAAATACACTGTACATGAATTAAAATTTGATATCCCAAGAGTGGGTTTTGTAAATTTAAATCCACAAAACGCAAGAGATATGCAAAAAACTGTATTTAAAATAATTTTGGACACAGATTTCTCAAATACATTGACTTCTATCAAGGAAGAGTACAAAAAAATATTGATTGAGGATTGTCAAGCAAGAGATTTGTATTATTATGGATATGATGTTTTTAAGATCGATGAGATTTATGATTCTATAACTCAAGAAGATATAAAAGATCATATTCAAAAATATTTAATAGACCAAGAACCTGTTATAAAGGCTGAAACAAAGGGTTACGTGGCATGAAAATACTGGGATATCATCATAACATATTGTCAAAAAATAATGGTATATATAAATCTATAAAGGATTTAAAATCCAAATTATTTTATTCCGGCAAAAATTGTAATGAATTACCATACGCAGCATCTCCGTTAGTTGTATACATGGCTACGACAAAAAAACAATGAAAGAGTTGGCAGATAAAGAAGCCAAAGAAGCCAGTAATAGAATGGTACCAAACGATACTAAATGGAATGAAGAACAAAGTAGAGCAATTTTAAAAAATAGGGGTATTTCACAAAATGCTGAACAAAATACATATCTTAATAATGACGGCACAATCAAAAGTGATAAATTAAAGCAGTATGACAGACAGCATTCTAATTCTGTAACTCATAAGGGTGCGCCGGATGATATTCATAATCAGCCATATGTTAATGACCCAAATGCCGAAATCGGCGGGGATATGCCAAAGATTTATGAACCTGAAGACTATGAATTGATGCAACAAGATCCAGAGCTTATAGCTGATATAAGAGAGCTTAACGCCATGGATGCAATAAATTTGCCGTCGGATTTGCAAGAAATTTATGATGCGCCTTCGTTTGATGACGTGGCAGACCTGATTAAAGAAATTTTGGGTGACGAGTATGCAGACCTTGTTAATATAGACTGGGATTTTTGGTCTATTTTAGAGGAAATTGGCGATTCCATTATTGATGAGATGGGAGATTTTTTATTATGATTAAATTTTTGCCTAAAATAAATAATTTCACTGCTCATTTTTTACCCAAATTCAAAAAATCTAAACAGATACCTACTGTTGAAAAACCGCTTATTGTTTATATGCCGATTTTTAA
The DNA here is from genome assembly GCA_944323265.1 of Candidatus Gastranaerophilales bacterium. Lineage (GTDB taxonomy): Bacteria > Cyanobacteriota > Vampirovibrionia > Gastranaerophilales > Gastranaerophilaceae > CAG-196. The sequence continues at coordinate 23,699 of CALURX010000027.1, read as the reverse complement.
AGACCCAGACAATCGTAGTGATTTTGGATTCGGAGGACTTTTTGACAGCCTTAACAGTCTATTATCAGAATTTCAATCTGAAACAAAAAAGGAGGTGGAGGCTGAAAAGAAGGTTGAGAAAAAAGTAGAATACAAACAAGAAGTTAAAAAGGAAACAAAAGTTGAAAAAAAAGAAAAGCCCAGGGTAGAAACTTCGGTAATTTCTTATACATCTTTTACCACCAGTCCCTATAAAGAGCCTGAAAAAGAATCTGTAGTTAAGAAAATTTTTGAAGGATGTAAAAACGCAATAAGCGAAAAATATAATGATATAAAAAGCGACATTTGGTACGCAAAGCATAAACGAATATGGAAAAGAGAAAATAAAAAGGAGGAATTACAAAACCTAATCCGTAATAATTTATTTATAACCGCTAATTTGGATATGGAGCTTGTATCTAAACTTCTTTCGGCAAAGAAACCCTCTATAAAAAAAATTGATAAAATAATTGCTCAGGTGCAAGAATTACAAGAAATTCAACGACAAAAAGAAATACAAGAAGCTTTGCAAAAGCAAGAATTGCTAGAATTACAAAAAGAGTTTAAAAACCGGTTTGAGATGTATCAGGATATGTTTGCTCCAGACGATATGCGACCGGATTTATCTGTTTTTGAGAATTACAATAATTTATCATATGTCTCTTTAAAAGCACTTCTGAATAATCTTAATCGATATATTAAACATCAGGAATTAATTGAAAAGTTAAAAAAAGTGTATAGGCGTGGAGCTGATTACTATGTAAATAACAGTGCATTAGGTCAGAATAATAAAGCCAACCTGTTATCAACAAAACTTAAAAGGATAGCTGTTAAATGCGACCCTTCTAATTTTAATTATAGGGCAGAACTTAAGCGGCTTTGCAAGATATACCTAGCAAACTCTAAAACCATCGAAAAACCATTGGAATCCTTTAATAATGTTATGGAGAGATTTTTTTCGAGTGCCAAGATTAATGTAAAAGAAATTTTTGATTCCAAGCAAGGTTTAGCCTATTATGGTGAAAGGATACCAATCTTCGGAGCTGTACCTAAGACATTACGAATAGTTGGGGATATAAACTTAACGAGATGTATATTAAAAGATTACAAAGATATTACGAATCAATATGTGAAAGACGGTATACAACCCACAATGGAGCTATATAGCAGACAATATGATTATATTCGTGAGTTTGCTAATGCCCATGTTTCATCTGAGCAGGATCGGCTATATACAGAAAAACTTTTAAAAATTATACAAGAAGCTAAGGATAAAAGGTTAAAAGCATACGCAAAGATTTTTTACAATTATGAAAAAGGTGGCGGTGCTCTAAGAAATATTTGTTACAATGTGCGATTAAAAGACGGAATCTCTCTAGGGTTTAAGCTTGGTAAACTAATCGCGGCTGGGAGCTAAACCGCTTTTTCAAGTGCGTTGTATACTTCTTCTGAAATCAGGCCTTTGTTTACGTCTTCTCTTAATGCTTCAAGAGCGGCATCTCGTGTCATGGCATCTTTGTAGCTTCTCTTTTCTCTAAGTGCGGAATATTTATCTGCAGTAGCAAGGATTTGTGACGGAATTCCGTATTCAAAATCGTTTTCCAATGCAGGATAGCCGTTTCCTTGAGGATTCTGGTGGTGGTATTTTACAAGGTTCAGCACATTTTCATTTACGCCCTGCTGTTTTAAAAGCTCATATCCAAGCTCGGAGTGTAAATTCATAACCTTCTTTTCTTCATCCGTAAGTCTGCCGGCTTTGTTCAATATTTTATCGGGAATCAATGCCTTGCCGTAATCGTGAAGCATTGCGGCCTGCTGTAAATCCGCAAGATTAATATCTGATTTTAATTCTTTGGGCAGTGATGAATACATTTTTGCTGCGACAACACGAGTATCCATTAAATGTCCCTGTTTTAATTTTTCAAGCTCTTCTGCATTTACTTTTACCGGCATGTTGTTATCTTTTAGAATCTGCATAACTCTTGGATTTGATTTCACAAGCGCAGTCAGCGTATTCTTGTCAACGAAATTTGCGTATAAAGGATTTGTGCTGAACGAATCTTGACGAGGCTCAAAGAGATACGGTGAGCTTACAGGATTTGACCTGAATTGAACCTTCGGGAGATTTATATTAAATAATGGGGTTATATACGTCATTTTACACTTTCACACGTTTTTAACACTATAGTTCTATAAAGTATTTTTTTAATTATAAATTGCCCGGTTGGCTACCTTTTTTAACAAAACGTAACAATTTGTATTAAGCATATTGCAGGAGTAAATATTTTTTTAATATTATAGTAAAATACTATTATGAGAAGAAAATTTATCGGAACAATCTGTACTATAGCCGTATGTGCGCTTCTTGGCGCAACAGAGGTTTCAGCTGCGCCGTCGGCTGCGTTTACTCAGCATTATAATGCTGCACAGAGCTATCTGGCTCAGAATCAATACTCTTCTGCAATCGTTGAATTCAGAAAAGCATTGAGGATTAATTATCTGGATAATTCCGCAAGAATCGGATTGGTGAATTCTTATCTTGCGCGCGCCACATATTACGCTAACCAGGAAAAGAATTACGAAAAGGCGGCTAATGACTTCAGAAGTTCATTATTTTATCTTAAAATGTATCCGGGCAAAGACCAGACAGTCCAGAATTCAATGGGGATGATTGCTTCTGCAACAGAGAACCTCAATCAGTGCTTGAAGGTTATAAGCTTTGATACCACTGCGGCTTCTAGGTATAAAAAAGCTGAAGAGCTGCGCGCAATGGGTAATTTCTCGGCTTCTGCCTATGAGTTTTCAAGGGCTGCGCAGAATGAAAAACTCGCAGCAGATTCTAACATGCAGATTGCAGATTTGATGAAGCTTCTCGGAAATGAGCCCCGTTCTGCTGATTACTATAAAACAGCGCTCGATCTTGCGCCGACAAACGGCGTTTTGAGAATGAAATACGCCCGCACGCTGGATAAATTAGGCCGGTACGATGAGGCTGTTGTTCAGTACAATGAAGCGCTTGCAAATTCTAAGGGTGATATGGAAATTCTGTACGCGCTGGAGAGAATTTATCTGAAAAAACTTGCACAAACCCCGAGCGATGCGGAACTTAATGCAAACATTGGCGCGATAAAGCAGGCACAGGGTGATTTTGAAACAGCTTTGAGTTATTATGGCAAGGCTGAAAAGCTTAACCCTTCAAATGTTACAACAAGATTGAATGTCGGAACACTTTTCCAGCAGAGAAAAGAATACCAGAAAGCAATTCAGTCTTACGATTCAGTGTTAACGCTATACCCGAATAATACACAGGCTTTGTTATATAAGGCGGATGTTTATAAGGAAATGGGCGACGGAAAGACCGCTTTGAGCTTATACAAGAAGGTTCTCTCTATAGACCCTGCTAACGCTGTTGCAAAAGCCGAAATCGGAGAGGTTATGAAAGATACAATGGCTCCTTCCGAGTACATTGAGTATCTTGCTGAGAACGGAACTTCTGCGGAGCTTTATGATTATGCGTACAAGCTTCACAAGGAAAATGACCTTGATAATGCAATAAAGGCTTACAGAAACGTGATAGCAAATGACACCTCTAAGGTTGATGCTTATGTTAACCTTGCTATTTGCTACGCGGCAAAAAATGATTACATAAGCGCGGTGAACACCCTAAACACGGCAAAAGTCAAGTTTCCTGCAAATAATCTGGTGTTAAAGACACTGCAGGACGTACAAAAGGATTCGGCTTCAACACAGCTTGCGAATGCGTCATCCAGCTACGAAAACAAGGATTATCAAAAAGCAATTCAGGAATATTTGGCGGTAAGCCCCGCTACTGCTGATTCAATGCTCGGTGTTGCAGCGTCTTATCAGGCTTTGAACGACTACAACAGCGCAATTGAGTATTACAAAAAAGCGGAAACTCTTGCACCTGAGAATGCGGATATTCCTTATTATATAGGTTATCTTTATTCCGAACAGCAAAACTGGGCTTTGGCAGAGAATTATCTTAATAAGGCCGTGAAATTGAATCCGGAATCAGAGGCTAAGAATTTGCTTTCTTATGTAGTTCAAAACGGCTCTTTGTCTATACTTAACGAAGGTATTGATTTATATGAAAAGAGCAACTTCCAGACTGCGCTTATAAAGTTTAATGAAGTGTTGAAAAAAGAGGCAAATAATGCTTATGCTTATTACTACAGAGGCTTAATCTACGATGAGCAGAAACAGCCAAAACTTGCGATTAATGATTACCTCAATGTTCTTAAGTATTCAAACGATTTTCCGATTGCAAACTATATGCTTGCTGTGGATTATGACGGTTTGAGCAACTATAAAGAGGCGTATAAGTATTATCAGGCATTTGTATCCAAATACACAACGGATGATGAGTATTTGAAGTATGCAAAAACCCGCATGCAGGAGCTAAAGCCGTATGTCGGCGGATAGTATGAAAAATAAAGTAAGTACACTAATCTCAAGTCGTGTATCTCTTGCTCCGATGGCAGGGATAACTGATTATGTGCTGCGCTCGCTTGTCAGAGAGTATTCCAAAACCTGCCTGCTTACAACCGAGATGATAAGTTCTGAGGCGCTTACTCAGGTTAAGGATACGGCAATTACTGCGCGTGATGAGAATCATTCTCCTATATCATACCAGCTTAGCGGGCATAAGCCGAAGATGATTGCGGAGTGTGCAAAGTATCTGGAAAAATTTGCGGATATGGTGGATATCAATATGGGATGTCCGGTAAACAAGGTTGTTAAAGGTACAGACGGCTGCGCGCTTATGAGGAACCCTGATTTGGCAGCAGAGATTGTGAGAACGGTAAAAGCTCAAATCTCGATTCCTTTGAGTGTAAAATTCAGGCTCGGGTATACTTTTGACGAGCTTAATTTTGTTGAATTCGGCCAGAGAATGCAAGAAGCCGGAGCGGATTTTATAACCGTACACGGGAGAACACGTTCTCAGATGTATGGAGGGAAGGCTGACTGGAAGCGGATTTCTGAGTTAAAACATAATGTTGATATTCCGGTGTTTGCAAACGGAGATGTTGTGTCTGTAGAAACGGCTGTTCAGTGTCTTGAAGAGTCTGAGGCGGACGGAGTTGCAATAGGGCGGGGTGCTCTGGGAGATCCGTCGCTGCTGTTTAGGATTGAGACTTATTTGAATAAGGGTGAAATTCTGCCTCCGCCGAGTCTGGAGGAAAAAATCGAAACATTAAAAAGACATCTCATAAAAGAGGTGGAATTCAGAGGTGAAGATGTCGGGATAAAATTCTGCCGTAAATTTATTCCGTACTATTTAAGCGGATTTCCCGGCGCATCAAAGCTGAGAGGGGAGCTTGTGCTCATTGACAACTTGAAGGAGATTTTTTCAAAGCTCGACGGAATTCTGGTTAAAAGTTTGTAAATTCGTTTTACGTACATCCTTCCGCTTAAAATCAGCACCCACCTAACCTCCCTCACAAGGGAGGAACTAGTAAGTAGGTTGGGCTTTCAGCCAACAATAACTTTATTAAATTTTAAGCCCATTTGCCCAGTCTCTTGCGCTCATCTCGCCCTTTCCTTCGGGTTTAACTTTTATGAGTCGCAATATTCCGTTTCCGGTCTGAACGTCGATTCCCTGCTTAGAAACCTTAACAAAATCCCCCGGAGCTGAAGATTCGGCAGCATTCTCAATCGGTTCTGTCTCAAGAACTTTGATAATCTTTCCGTTATGTTCAAAATAAGCACCCGGGCATTTGTATACACCTCTTACCAGATTATGAATCTCCCTGGCTGATTTTGTCCAGTCAATTTTGCACTCTTCTTTCTTGAGTTTATCTGCAAAACAAACACCGTCCTCGCATTGGCATTTAGGTGTTATACTTCCCTCTTTTAAACCTATCAGGGTTTGCTCAAGCAGTTTTGGCGAGCGTTCCGCACAAATCTCAAAAAGTTCAACGCAGTTCATATTGTTGGTAATTTCAATAGGGTCAGTAAGACAGATATCACCGCAGTCAAGCCCTAATTCCGTAATCATTGTGCAGATTCCGGTCTCGGTTTCGCCATTAATTATCGCCCTCTGGATTGGATTTGCACCTCTGTATTTCGGAAGCAGTGACACGTGAAGATTTATTGTCTCATACTTTGGAATATCCAAAACTTCCTGCGAAAGTATTTGGCCGAAAGCAAACGTTACAAAAAAATCAGGTTTCAACTCCTTCAAAGCCTCAATAATTTCGGGCTCTTTTCTAATCGATTTTGGCTGAAAAATCTTTATCCCGTGTTCAAGCGCAAACTTCTTGATAGGGCTCGGCGTAAGCTTCTGCCCTCTGCCTGACGGTTTATCAGGCTGGGTTACGACAGCAAGAACCTCAAATTTGTCGGAATTATAAAAAGACTCTAAAGACTTAAGCCCGATATCAGGCGTGCCAAAAAATACAAGACTAATCATTCTTTTTTTGTTCTTCCTTCTTCAATTTTTCCTCAAGAAGAACGTTAATTTCTTCCGTAAGTTCCGGCTCATCAAGAATCTTATCAACCTCAATATCCGGCAGATTACATTTTTTCAACACTTCATCCGCCTCAAACCTGTTGATAACGTGGTCTATAAATAAAATTCCGTCCAAATGGTCAAACTCGTGCTGAATAGCTCTTGCAAGCAAACATCCGTCTTTTGCTTCCAGTACAAAAGAACGGCCGTTTCTGTCGAGCGCTTTAACCATTACGTTTGCATATCGTTTTACGTCCGTAAAAGCCTCCGGAAAGCTTAAACATCCTTCGTGGCTGATTACTGCGCCTGATTTTTTAATAATCTTCGGGTTTATAAAAACCATCGGGTTCAAAGGCTCGTCGCCGGTTGAGACATCGATTACAAACACTCTGTAGTTTTCGCCTATCTGCGGTGCGGCAAGTCCTACGCCGTTCTGCTTGTACATTGTATCAAGAAGGTCTGCAACCAGATTCTTGATTTTCTGCGACACTTTATGAACCTCTTTGGAAGGTTCTCTAAGCGAAGGTTCTCCATATTTTACAACTTTTCTTATTGACATAATTCTTAATCCTTTTTAACTAAATTATATCATAAATTACTTTCTAAAACTCCAGAAATCTTTCTGGAAGAGAACAATAAATGGAATTAATTCCAGACGGCCGACAAACATATCAATAATAAATATTAACTTCGTAAACGGAGATAGCGGCGCATAGCTTCCAAGAGGCCCTATAACAGCGCCAAAACCGGGGCCGGCATTACCCAGATTGGCAACCGTTCCAGTTATGGCAATTGTGGTATTACGTTCTATTAGTGCTACAAGCAGGATAGAAACTGCCATCATTATAAAATAATAAGCTATAAACATTAACGTCTGATCAAGAATATCTTTTGATACAGAACGATTATCAATCTTTATATTACATATAGCCCTGGGGTGCAGTATTTTCAACATTTCAGCTTTCAATATTTTGAATAAAAGAAGCCATCTCATAATTTTAAGACCACCGCCGGCAGAACTGGCACAGCTGCCGAACATCATTGCTGCAAAAAGCAATAATCTGCTAATATAGTCCCATTTTACAAAATCGACACTGCAAAATCCGGTAGAAGAAATTAGCGTTGATACATTAAAAAATGAGTGGGTTAAGCTATCCCAGATACCATAGTGCATATTAACAAATAGAGATAAACTTAAAAGAATAGATATAATAACAACAAACCAGAAATATACCCGAAACTCTTCGCTTTTAAATAAGACTTTCGGATTCAACTTTGCCCAGGCAAAATATTGCAAGTTAAAGCTTGCTCCCGCAAAAAACATGAAAAAGGTCATAATCCAGAGAATTATATTAGAATACCCTATCATGCTCTGGCTTCTCGGTGACAAGCCGCCCCCTGACAGAGATGCAAACGAGTGGCAAATAGAATCAAACCCGCTCATTCCGTTAAATTTTAAAAGAATAATTTCCAGAATTGTAAGCCCGGCATAAACTTTCCATAAAGCAGCTGCGGTATTTTTAATCCTAGGCGTAAATTTATCTTCCGTAGGGCCCGGTGCTTCTGCAAAAAACAACTGACGTCCTGCGATTGCAAACTGGGGAAGAATCGCTATAAACAATACGATAATTCCCATACCGCCAAGCCATTGTGCAAACGAACGCCAAAAGAACAGAGCTTTAGGATAATTAAAACTGGTTAAAATAGTTGACCCGGTGGTAGTTATACCGGAAGTTGCTTCAAAAAGAGCATCCAGAGGCGAGATTCCAAAGAATAAAAACGGAATTGCTGCAAATATACCGGCAAACAGCCAGGAAAATGTTACAACAAACAGAGCTTCAGACTTTTTTATATCATTAATTGATTTAATTTCGGATGCTCCTTTTACAACTTTCTTTAAGGTTACTGATACTAAAAAAGCAAAAGCTGCAGCAATTAAGAATGGTAAAATACTCTCTGGCTCGTGATAATACAGAGCCACTACAGCAGGAACCAGCAATACCAAACTGAAGTACATCACAGATAAGCTAAAAGAATATGCAAGATAACTGAGCCTCATTAACCTTCCTCAAAAAATTCCCTGATTATTGGAGCATTTTCGCTTGTAGTAAAGATTATCAAGTTATCTCCGCTCATAACCTGAGTTGCACCATTCGGAATAATAATTCTTTTTCTACGCTGGATAACTCCGACGATTGCCTTAACTGGCAGCCTTAAATCCATAATCTTTTTGGCCTCATAGTTATCCGGCAGCTCTATAACAAGCACCTCGCCTCGTCCCTGTTCAACCGTAGCCAGGATACCAATATTAGTATCTTTAATATTATTTTTTATCTCATTCAAAGCAGCCGTCTTAGATGAGATTGCAATATCAATACCAACCCTTTCAAAAAGAGCTACGTTTGTTGTCTTAGATACTCTCGATATAACACGCTTTGCACCCATATGCTTGACAAGCAAAGAACAAAGCAAATTCTTTTCGTCATTATTAGTAACACTTACAACAACATCAGAAGAACAGATATCCTCCTCATTCAATAATTCCAAGTCCGTGCCATCACCATTTATAATCAAAGCATTGCTAAGTTCCTGAGCCAGATATTCACATCGTTTCTCATCTTTTTCAATAATCTTGAGTTTAAGTTTCAAATCCTCAAGATTTTTTGCGAGTTTCAAGCCGACATTTCCGCCGCCTATAATCGTAACCGTTTTTACAAATTCTTTTTCATGGAAAAATTTCCCGGCCAGAATATCCAACGAATGAGATAAGCCCATAAATATAACCTTGTCATCTTCATGCAGCACGGTTTCACCGTTTGGAATAAATAACTCTCCATCTCTTGTAATTCCGACAATAAGTGTATCCTTTGGAAACTCACAGTTTTTGACCATGCAGTTTACAAGAATAGAATTCTTTGCAATTTTATATTCCAGAAGCCTTGCCCTTCCATCCGCAAAATTTTCTACATCCAGAGCCTTTGCAACCGTGATTATGCGGAAAATTTCCTGCATCATTAACTCTTCAGGCCAAATAATATTGTCTATATAAAAATCACAATTATATTCCGCATCCTTTGCAATACCAAGAGAAGATTTATACTCCTCTTTTCTTACAAAACACATTGTCCTTACCGTGCTTATTCTTTTGGCGGTTAGGCAGGCTACTATATTTAACTCATCAGAAGATGTGCAGGCAATAAAAACATCAGCATTTTTTATATCTGCAAGTTTCAGAATCTCTATATTTGAGCCGTTTCCGGCAATAAAACCTACATCTAATTTATTGAATATATCGCTTTTGTTATGTTCATCGTCAATGACGGTTATATCGTTATCAGTATAGAACTCTGAGGCTATCATTGCGCCTATGTCATTGGCTCCAAAAACTATAATCTTCATAGGTTTTATTTAACTGCAAATAGGCTGCAAAGTCAATTGTACGGAAATTAGCCTAAAGATTTTATGTTAGCAATAATTTTGCCGATTAATATCAAATCTGATACAGCCTTACCAGAAATTGTCCGTATCCGGTATTCAGGATTGTCTGACTTTATAATAATTTCATCAAGATTCTTGGACAAACGTTTGACAAAAAATTCATTATTATAACAAAATACGTAAATTTTATTGTCCTGAATCTGCTCTCCCTGCCAGTGTTCTACAATAAGTTTATCTCCATTATCAATTGTCGGCGACATGCTGTTTCCGGAGGCGTTAATCATAGAATAAAGTTTATTTTTTGAATACCCCTTAATCATTGATACTGCAATCGGAAGCTTTGTTTTGTCGCTTGAAAAAACTATATTTCCGCTTCCGCAGCTTGCAAACACATCCATATAATAGTCTATATATGCAATTTGTGATGAATCAGTGTCGGTATCATTAAACAAATTAATCCCAAAAAACTCTTCAGCACGCCTAAGTTCGCTTACGGTCACCTCGCTGTCATTTTTGATTCTGTTGCTTACTGTCTGGCGTGTGATACCGAGACTTTCCGCAAGCATAGATTGATTTATGGCAGTTCCGGATTTTTCGGAGATTATTGAGATTAATTCTTCTAATTTCATTGTTTCACCAATATGAAAAATAATGCTTGACATTTGTATCATATCATCTTACAATATAATACAGAATGTAAGTTCATATTTGATATTTAATCATATATTTTACATTCTGTCAATAACTATCAATCAAACACGTTAAGATTTGGGAAGAGGTTGGAGCTAAAATGGGTTACCGATACAATGTATCATGCAGTAATACAGTTTCGAAAAATTGGACACCTACGGCAATTGATTGCTATAAGCTTGGCTGTATTTGTTCAAGATGCAATCTGCATAAAATATATTTTGAAAAAAGCGGTTTTAAATGCAGAATGAAAGAGACAGTTATTGAACTTGTACGAAAATACGGTATTCCGGATGAAAACAAGGAGGAGGCATAATGAGCGGCACAGCAAGTATACAAAACGGACGAAAAGGCGGAAGACCAAAGTATAGCGCAAAATTTGAAATCCCGGGTATAAATCTGGTGATTCTTACAGAAACTCAATATAACTCGCTTTTAGAAAAATACGGATATGATTTACTCAAAAAAGCGCTGCTCATTCTTGAGAGCTGGCTGGAATCAAGTCCTGTCGGGGAAAAATATATCGGCAAAAACAATTACGGACATTTCCGTTCTGACGGCTGGGTTATTAATACTGCCAAATTTAAAAATTGACTTTTTTGATTATTGAAGCTACAAAGGCTCTTGTTGCATCAACTCCATAGTTGAAACAATCCTGCTGTATTTTTAACCAATCTTTTTTATTAAATCTGCTTACCTTGAATTGGCTTGAATATCTTGCCGTATCAAGAAAAATCTTTCGGACGCTTCGGGTTTCAATCCGATGAGGAGTATAGCCAGCCTTCAGTTCTTCTAAATGCGGAGTTGCACCAAACTTTTTCCCTGCTTCGAAATTCTTATGCAGGTAGAAATCCCGCATCTTCTGGAAAATACCTCCGGCTTCTGTGTGCATAGGCATTGAAACATCCTGTAAATAATGCAATGCATAGCCTGTATTGCGTAAAAAATCATCTCTGTCAAGAGGTTCTACCGCGTCTATTACATGACGATTGAAACGGTCGTATGCGTTCTCAGAATCATTAAAACCAAAACTGGATTTCTTTGAATCCGGAAAGAAAAAATGAGTGTTATGGTAAAATCCGAGTTCACTTTTCATTGAATCCGGCATTTGGCAAAATCTGGCAAGCTGTCTTTTATCTTTCGGCTCCATATCAATATCTTTTAGAGCCAGCATTGTCATCTCCAAATGTGTTGTTCTGTTCCAGCCAAACGAAGTTTTACCTATTGCATTAACATCCATATCCTATACAGCAAAGCGGAAGTGAACAATGTCACCATCCTGCATTACATAATCCTTTCCTTCCAAACGCGTTACACCCTTATCCTTGCAGGCTGCGTAAGATCCGTTTTCTGCAAAATCCTTATACGCAGTTACCTCTGCTCTGATAAACCCTTTTTCAAAATCTGTATGAATTACACCTGCAGCTTGAGGAGCCTTTGTGCCTTTTGTTATTGTCCAGGCGTGAACCTCTTTTTCGCCGGCTGTAATAAATGTTATGAGGTTTAAAAGCTCATATACAGATTTAATCATTTTATCAATACCGCTGTCTTCAACACCGAGCTCTTCAAGATATTCTTTCGCGCCTTCTTCACCTAACTCAACAAGTTCCTCTTCTATTCTTGCACAGATGATAACAGTTTGTGCACCATGAGTTTTTGCATATTCTTCCACTCGTTTTGTATAATCATTTCCTTCTTTCAAATCAAACTCTGAAACATTTGCGCAATATATAACCGGTTTTACTGACATCAAATTAAGCGGTTTGATAGCTTCAATTTCGTCCTCATTAAAATGCTCTTTCAGGTTGATAAATTTGCCGTCCTGCAAGAGCTCGTTAAGTTTCTTCAAAGCTCCTGCTTCAATTACAGCTTCTTTATCCCCGGATTTAACCTGTTTTGAAATTCTTGCTTCTCTTCTCTCTACTGACGCCAAATCAGCAAGAGCCAGTTCTGTATTAATCGTTTCTATATCAGAGATAGGATCAACTTTTCCGGAAACATGAATTGTATTTTCATCATCAAAGCATCTTACAACCTGAATAATTGCATCGACTTCTCTAATGTTATGCAAAAACTGGTTCCCAAGCCCCTCTCCCTGGCTTGCACCCTTAACAAGACCTGCAATATCAACAAATTCAATTACTGTCGGAATAATTTCTTTTGACTTGCATAAATCTGATAGAACCTTGAGTCTCTCATCCGGAACTGTTACTACCCCTACATTTGGTTCTATTGTACAAAACGGATAATTAGCACTCTGTGCATTTTTTGTTGCAGTAAGCGCGTTAAATAAAGTTGATTTTCCTACATTCGGAAGTCCTACAATTCCGGCTCTTAACATAAATTAAATCCTTTCAAAAATAATAAATCTGTTGATTTGATTATATCATGAAAGGAATTTAAATTAATACTAGTCGCTGAATGTCTTGAAGGTTGATTCAACATTATCCTGAATAACCTTCTTAACAGCATCCATTTCTGTTGCCAGAGCGTTTTGTTCCGTATCAAGCTGTTTTAATCTTAATTCAAGAGTTCTGTCTTCCTGTTGAATAATTGAAGTTCTGGCATTAATATCAGCAATTGTTTTTTCATATTCCTGAATCTTATAATTATATTCATTCATAGCATCCTGATACGCGTCTTCGTCTGTAACAGATTCAACATTTAGAGAATACACAACACTGTCATCATCAAATTTTACGGAAGTAAAACGACCGTTACCATCAGTTTCTAAAAGAGCATGGTTTGTCTCTTCAATCTTTTTTTGCACATAGGTTGCGTTATAATATGCTAATTTTTCCTGTACATCAATAGGCTTTTCATAATCGTTCTGGGTTTGCATACTGTTATACAAGTCTTTTTCTGTTGTAAAATATGTTTGTCCTTGCATATCAAATGTATAAATTCCCTCGCCGTTGTATACAAGATTGCCGTCTGCGTCAAAGCTCAAATAATCGCTAATTGAAGAGTCTGCGCAGTCTCTTAATACTTGTGCAAGCTCTGCGGCCTGATCTTCAGTCAGCTCTGTAAGTTCTGTTAATTTCGAATTTCCGACAAAAGACGGAACATAAACTGTTGAATAGTCCTTTGGTTCTGCAACGTCGTCTTCTAAAAAGAAGTGCCAGGTTCCGTTTGAATCCTGATAACCATATACACCATCAGTATTCAAGACTCCGTCAGCTTGCGCCATATCTATCGCGGTACTAAGATCCGTAAGAGCGTTTTCAAGCTTTGTATCCATATTCTGGTCGCTTATTGCGGAATAAGTTCTGCTTTGTCCGTCAGCAGTTGTAATTGTGTATGTATTATCATTCGCATTATAAGTTACAACAGGCTCCTGATCCATAAAATCTTCTATTGTGAGTTCGCCCTTTGTTTGAACCTGCGGGTTTTCAAGAAGTTTTTTAGAGCCTGTATAAACATCTGCGTAATAGTAATGTTTTACTATATAGTTATAATTAGGATCCGAAGTAGATAACTGCTCCCAGCTTGATAAAACCGATTCATTTTCACCATCAGTAAATGAATACTGCAGCTCTGTATAATCCGTTGTTTTAGGAGCATTCGGGACTTCAAGATTCAGCAGCTGATTAAACAAATTGGCACTTTGGTTTGCAAGCGCCGTACGCGCCTGGTTAATCTGCTGACCTTCCCATTCTGTATTGGTTTTCCTTGCAGTCAGTGCTAAATATCTTGCTTGTGATGCTGCCATTCCCATAGCCGGATCTCCTATTGTTCTTACCGTTTTTGTTTTAATAAAATTTTTTCTAAAGTCAATATATAAAACGGTATAGTATTATATTATCTTTAATTGTACAAACGGAAATCCTCTATATAAAGTAGCGTTGATAGAAAGTTCATTTTGATGTATTATAAGCTTATGAGAAAACAAGTTATTGCTTATTTGCATACACATTGGGACAGAGAGTGGTATAGAGAGTTCGAAATTTTCAGAATGCGCCTTTTGCGTGTTTTTGATAATGTTCTAGAGATGCTTTCCAAAAATAAAATTCCATCATTTTATTTTGACGGTCAGGTTAGTGCTCTAGAGGACTATCTGGAGATGAGACCGGAAATGGAAGAATTGGTTTATTCTCTCATTCGTCATAAAAGATTGTTTATAGGTCCATTCTATTGTCTTGTGGATGAGTTTTTAACTGACAAAACCTGCTTTGAAAGGAATTTGGAAATAGGATTAAGAACCGCCAGAAAATTTGGCTGTAATGACTTTATCGGATATCTTCCGGATACTTTTGGACACAGCCAGAATGTTGTTGATATACTCAGAGATTTTGGAATTGACAAGTGCGTTGTCTGGAGAGGATGCGGAGATTTTCCGGCAGAATTTTCCTGGTGCGGAATGGATACTGTAAATCTTGTGCGCGGATATTTTCAGGATGTTTTCTCTCTGGATTGTGAAATCGAAAAGAAAGCCGAAATTCTGAAAAAGAATCTTGATTTAATTGCAGAGAAATCTAAGGATGTTTTGCTGCTGCCGATTGGGGCAGACCACCTTGGAGTGGAAAAGGATATTGCGGAGCAGATTGAGGCTGTTAATGAGATTCTGAAACAAGATTATTATATAAAACTCTCATCACCTTTTGAATACTTTAAAAAGGTAGAAAATAATTTTAAAGATTTTGAGTGGAACGACGAGCTCAGAGATAATTCAAAAACCTTCACGCTTCAAGGGTGCTACTCTTCAAGGCTTGATTTAAAACGCATAAATGTGAAGTGCTCTTATAAACTTGATCTTGCAGCCAGATTTGTCCAGCAGCAGAGGGTTACAAAATACGATACTCTCTTAAGCTATGCGTACAAAATGCTTTTGCAGAATCAAGCACATGATAGTATTTGCGGGTGCTCAACAGATGATGTGCATTTAGAAAATATCATTAGATACAAAAAGATTCTGCAGATTGCAAACACTATTATTGACGAACTTAAGCTTGTAAATAATTTTGATGAGAAAAAGATTTTGAATCTCTCAGGCAAGGAATTTTCAGGTATTGTTGAATTTAAAAGCTCAAAACCGCTTGATGGTTATGAAAAAATTGAGGCGAAAAAAGGTTTTGACAAATACCTTCTTACAAATACACAAAAGATACCTGTAACAGAGGATTATTGCTATATTTATACGTATCTGGCAGAAGTCGAAAATCTTAAACCGGGAGAAGTAGAATATATGCTTCCTGCAATAACACCTTCTGATTTAAGAATAACTGAAAATTGTATAGAAAATTCAAATATAAGCCTTAAAATTGAAGACCAAAAAGTCTTTATAAATGGAATCCAAATGTCACTCTTTGATTTTGCAGATTTGGGAGACAGCTATAACAACGGTCCCAAAGCAGATGATAAGGGAGTAGAATTTAAAGTTCTTAGAACGAAAATTGTTCTTCGGACAAAAACACGAGTATCATTAAGGATTGACTTTGAAGGGGCTTGGGATATAATTCCTGCAACTGTAACCCTTGATAAACGAGCAACGTTTTTAAAGTTCAAGTTTGAATGGGTTAATACTCAAAAGAATCATCTTCTGGAAGTGAAATTTGATTTAAAAAATCCTATACGAGAAGTTTTTTCAGAAGATATGAATACATTGATAAAAAGAAACTTTGAGCCGGAATATGATATTAGAAAAAATCTTCCGGATAAGCGCGGAGTAGAAGCAAAAACAAACACAGCTCCAATGCAGAGGGGATTCCTGATTGATGAGGATGGAAACAACCTTGGTATTGTGACCAAAGGTTTGACACAGTATGAAATCTTCAAAAACTCGGTATACTTACCGATATTGCGTTCTACTGGTGTTATTTCAAATCCGCAAAATCCGGCACGTTCAACGCCGGCAGGACCTCCGATTGAGGTAGAAGCACTGCAGCAAATTGGAGCTAATACGGCAGAATTTTATGTTTTCTTTGGAAATCATAACGCCTTTAGAGATGTTATTGATCAGGTGTTTAATTATATTATTGTTTAGGATATCTCTGATATAATTTGTAATTATAGATAGTGTCATTTGGCACTGTATCCTGCAAAAGGGTATAATATTTATTTACGCGATCTGCATACTCTTCTTTTATAGAGCTGCCATTATAACGTTTTGCCGCTAACTCTACGTTACCATCAGCTTTGTCTAAATAATAACGCATTATAAGTGTACCTAAACGAATGTTAAAATCAGGATCTTTATTTTGTTTTAAATAATTATATATATCTTTATACAGATTTTTACGAGCAGTCTGGGTAACAGCATTCTTAGGGTCGAACCCTCTACTAGCCAGTAATTCTTCCGCTTCCGGCCCATATAAAAAATCTTTTATTTCGTGGTAACGTTGATCGCCCGCAAGACCAAGATAGTCATTAACAGGAGATGATGTGATTTGCATATAACCTTTGCCATTTTTCCCGACAACATATTGGCTCAACCCTTGAAAACCTACTTCTTCCTGTATGATAGATAGTATTAATTTGGGATCCACACCATAATCAATTCCAGCTTTTGTGGCGCTTTGAATCATATCATCAAATTCTTTGAGAAGTACTTTTTGATTTTCTGTCCGTTCTTCTTCTGGGATATTTCTAATTTCCGGAATCGAAGCAAAATATGTTATCTTATTTCCATATTTATCGGTCGCGTCTTTGATAACATAATTTTCCAAAGCTTCTTTATTGTACTGAAATTTTACCTCGTACTCTTTAACTTTATTGTCACTATATCTTTTAGTCTCAATTTGTACAGAAGTTAGTCCATCTTTGTTTTCTCTTATTTTGATGGACTTATCAACCAGAGTCTCTCCGGTTTCTTTATCTAAAATAATTTGTTTTTTACTTGTTGCCCCTATTGAGAAAGGCATATCAAATTCTATAATTGTGAGTTCACCAATATCTCGCCTATTGTATGGCTGTTTTTGGGCATAATCAATATACATGCTTTCGAGCTTTTTTACTGCGGAAATGCTTAAATTACCAAATTTGTTCAAAAAGTTCCATTGTTGAAAATCTTCGCGATTAATTTTGCCATCCTGATTGACATCCATATCTTCAACACTAAATATTGTATTTATTGTCGCTTCTTTGTCGGCATCTCCCTCAAGCCGTACCATTGGCTTATTTATAGAATTATTATTATCAGAACTATCAACGGTCAATCCCATAACAAAAACTCCATATTTTAGTATATATAACGGCTAAATTATGATAAACTTTAGTGATACCCTTAATAAATTTACAAAAATTTACAAAAAATGCCGCTTTATTAAGCGGCATTTTTTGTAAGAAATATTTTAAAATTAAAATGGTTTAGTCTGATTCAATTTTGCCCTTAGTTCTCTAAAACGTGCAATATCTTCCTGAGTTTTAGGAGACTCTCTAAACAGTGCCTGAGATGTCGGGTGCACCATTCTGATAGAATCCATATGAATTTCTAAAAATTCGTATCTCTTTGGAGGCTGATTAGAATTTTTTGCATACATTTCTACATTTGTAACAGCTAAAAATCTGCGGTTTGAATCATTCAAGAGTTCCGTTAACTGTCTGTTTGCAGCGACATTACTTGAAACATATACAGTTCCTTTTATATCGTCATTGTCTGTTAAAATAATTACCTCTATAGGAATCATATCAGTATTTGCCATTGAATTTCCTCTCTTATTACGTATATAGATATAATTTTATACCATTTTTATCCTAAAGTCCACCCTTAGTGATTTTTCTTTTTAACCCTTACCCCTTCAACTTCGTGAACATCTTCTGTTACAAGAAAAGCCTTCGGGTCTATTGAATGAACAAGTTCTTTTAATTTTGCCATCTCAAACTTGTTAACCACGCAGTATGTAAGAATTTTTTCCTGTCTTGAATATCCGCCCATTGTTTTGAAGTACGTGACACTTACATCCAGCTCTTTCATTATTGTATCGCCGATTTCGCGATAATTATCAGATACGATTCTGACAGATTTTGCTTTATCAAGCCCTTCCAGAACGCTGTCAATAACTTTTGATGCCACATAATATGTTAAAATAGAATACAATGCCCTATCCCAGCCGAAGAGAAAGCCTGCGCATAAGTATACAAACAGGTTAATTGTCATCAAAAGTTCGCCGACAGATATAACCTTAAGCTTTTTAGCAAGATTAATGGAAACCATTTCTGTACCATCCAGAGAAGCATTGTTCCTGAGGATTAAACCAACTCCAAAACCAATAATAATCCCGCCGAATACCGTTGAAAGGAGTAAATCTTCTGTTGCGTGGTGTCCGTGGAAAATATTGGTTGCAACTGACAGCATACCTACGGCGTAAAAGGTTTGAATAACAAATTTTTTCCCAAGAGTTCTAAGCGCCATAAATATAAACGGCAGGTTTATACAAAAGATGAACAGACCCAGATTACCATTTGTAATATATGTAAGCATCATTGAGATACCAATAACGCCGCCGTCAATAATTTTATTTGGAAGCAGGAATAATTCAAGACCTGCAGCAAATATAAAGGCACCCAGAGTTAAGAAAAATAGTTTTGAAATAAATTCTCTTGCTATTTCCCCCTTCGTTTTCTTTATAGGTTCTGCCTTTTTTTTATGAAAAAACATTTTTTTCTCCGGTTTTATTTTCTTTTAAGCATTTCAAAAAAGTTTTTATGCTTGCCGTCATCTATATCCGCCGGTTTAATTCCCAAAATAGATTCCAAATCAGTTTTTAAAGTCATCAAATCTTCATATTTTTTCAGCATCCCATCCATACAAATAGACACATCACCTGTTTCTTCAGAGACAACAAGACAGGCTGCGTCGGATACTTCAGACATTCCGATAGCTGCACGGTGACGAGTTCCGTATCTCCAGCTTAATTTAGGATCCTCCGTAAGAGGCAGAAGAACTCCTGCGGATAAAATTTTATTCCCCTCAATTACCATTGCACCGTCGTGAAGAGGTGTATTCGGGTGGAATATTGTTAATATAAGCTCCGTTGAAATTAACGCATCAAGTTTTGTTCCCACATCGGAATAAACACCTGCATCAACGCCCTTTTGGAAAACGATTAACGCGCCGGTTTTTGTTTTGGTAAGATATTTTACCGCTTCGATAATTTCTTTTATTATATCAATTTCGTTATCAGTAGCTTCTCTGTATGTTCCGGATGTAAAAAACGTTTTTCTTATAAACCCGGGCTGTCCCAGATAACCTAAGAATCTGCGTAATTCCGGCTGGAATATAACAATCAAACTGAGTGCAATTAGCGTTACTAGGGATTTTAAGAATACACCCAGTATTTGCAAATCTATTAATATAAGAACTTCACTCAAAATCCACGCAAAAATAAGAATAAAAATTCCTTTAACAAGCTTCTCTGCCTGCGTGTTACGTATGAATTTCTGATAGAACAATAACAGTATAATAACGATAAATACGACTTCTAAAACATTAATCCAATTCAGAGACCACTGGAGCGGACTCAAAATATCTTGGATTAAAGAAATCAGCGCATCTATCATCTTAGTAACCTATCAGGAATATTATCATGTGAAATGAGATTATCCAACGTCTCTCTATATACTATAATATCAGATAGAGAATTATTTACAAGTACCATCGCAGGTTTTTCAACCCTATTGTAATTAGACGCCATTGAATAATTGTATGCTCCTGTGTTGTAAACACAAAGTATATCACCGGCTTCAAGCTTCGGAAGTTCAATTTCTTCAATCAAAATATCACCGCTTTCGCAATATCTGCCGGCAATAGTAACCTTTTCTGTTTCATCAAATTTTATTTTATTTGCAACCTGTGCAGTATATTTTGCCTGATACATACTAGGTCTTGGATTATCCGCCATTCCGCCGTCTACAGCAACGTATTTTCTACCATTCGGAACCTGTTTTGAGCTTCCGACTGTATATAAAGTTACTCCGGAGGTTGAAATTATGCTTCTGCCCGGTTCGATATAGATAGTTTTAGCTTCTACTGCAAATTTATCAAGAGCTCTGGTTACAGCATCCGCAAGAACATCTACAGAAGGCGGATTGTCTGCATCTGTGTATTTTACGCCAAGCCCGCCGCCGATATTAATTTCGTCCAGATTAAGCCCAAATTTAGCTTTTATTCTTGCAATTTCTTTTACAAGAATTTCAACTTCATCATAGTAGCTTTGTGTCTCAAAAATTTGTGACCCGATATGAGCATGAAGTCCGCGTAAATTAAGATTCTTATACTTATTAATAATTAATCCGACAATGTCATCAACTTGAGAAAGATCAAATCCAAACTTTGAATCAATTTGCCCTGTTTGAATATAATCGTGAGTATGGCATTCAATCCCCGGAGTAATTCTTAACAGAATATCCGCTTTTTTGCCTTTTTCTTCAGAGATTTTGTTTAATAATTCTGCCTCGTAAAAATTATCCACGGAGAACCTTCCGACATTACACTCAAGCGCAAGTTCTATTTCCTTTTCTGACTTATTGCTTCCGTTAAAAAGGACTTTAGCCATATCAACGCCGGATTTGAAAACTGTATAAATTTCACCTGCAGATACAGTGTCAAATCCAAACCCTTCTTCATCCAGAATTCTGACAATTGCCGATGTACAAAGAGCTTTAGAGGCGTACATCATTTTGATATTTGTGTAATTTTTAAACGCATTTTTATAATCTCTGCATATTCCGCGCAAAGTCGCTTCATCAATTACATAAAGTGGAGTGCCGTAACGCTTGGCCAAATCAACCAAATCACACCCTCCAATTGTAAGATTTTCTTTTTCTTCCACGCTTACAGGCTTAATTGATTGATTTATACTCATCCTTTCCTCCTTATCTTTGAGTTATTTTAACAGAAGAAAAGGTTATTTACAAGCGCCGTCAGCCTCGTATAATCCTAATATGACGCTCGTCGCCTTCACCGATGGAAGAGCTTTGAAGATTGTATTGTTCAACAAGTTCGTGCTGCAGTTTCCTTATATGTGCCGGCTGCGGCTCTAATTCTATTACTTCAGCGCCTTCCATGATTTTTTGAATACCTTCTTTTGCCTCATCAAGCGCCTTTTCAGTATCATCAGTATAACCGGTTAAAGTCTCAACATCACCCGGCTGAATATCAAGCGCATCTTTTAAAACTTTTTGAATCTGAGCCATTGAGTTGGTTTTCACATAGAAAACCTGTACACGGTACTCTTTTGCCGTGTTCAAAATCTTGGCCCCGCCCTTTGCAAAATTCTTGTGCGCAATCACAATATCTGCATCCTCAACATTACGTGTTAATTCAACATTCAAGTTCAGGCGCTCAATAATTTTTTCCACGATAGTTCTGGAAACCGCGTATAAGTATAATTTTTTAAGCGGTTTAACTTCTTCAACATATTTTTGTCTTGAAAACGAGAAGTTCATTTTGTTATCAGAAGGCTGCTTGACTTCTGTATTTACAGGAACTTCTGCAGGAACCTCCTGAGGTTTATCCGTATAATTTTTATCAACCTTTCTTATTTCAGGTCTGATTGGCCAGCCTCTCAAAATATAATCAACAGCTTCCGATGTATTTTTATAAACAGCAAGCGTATTTCTGTCCAGAATCTCAATTACAATATCAAAAGTAGGCTGTTTTTCTCTTTCAAGCACAGTCTTTTGAGAAGCTCTTCTTTTTGCTTCATCGTCACCTAAGGTTACTGACTGGATTCCGCCGACCAAATCCGAAAGTGTAGGGTTTTTTATCAAACTTTCCAGACAATTACCGTGAGCGGTTGCAATCAACATAACGCCGCGCTCTGCAATAGTTCTTGCGGCTTGCGCTTCAGCTTCTGTTCCGATTTCATCAACCACGATAACTTCCGGCGTATGATTCTCTACAGCCTCAATCATAATGTCTTTTTGTAACTCGGGCTGTGCAACCTGCATTCTTCTTGCAGAACCTACTGCAGGATGCGGAACATCACCGTCGCCTGCTATTTCGTTTGAAGTATCCACAACTACAACACGTTTACCCAGCTCGTCCGCTACAAGACGCGAAATCTCTCTCAGCTTTGTAGTTTTACCAACCCCCGGAGGGCCCAAAAACAGAATACTTTTTCCTTGAACACAAAAATCTTTAATACAAGCAATTGTTCCGGTTACAACACGCCCGATTCTGCAGGTAAGACCTACAACTTTTCCCTGCCGGTTTCTTATAGCACTGATACGGTGGAGTGTTCCGGGAATACCTGTTCTGTTGTCATGCGTAAATTCCTGCAGGTGAGAAGTTACAAAATTTATATCATCGTCGTTTACAACATCACAATTCAACCTCTCAATTCTTCCGCCCGAATGTCGAACTTCCGGAACTCTTCCTAGATCCAGAACAATTTCGATTACGTCTTCTAATCTGTCGCAGGTTAGATTGTCAACGACTTTTTGGGGCATTACCGCCATCAGGCGTTCGAGGTCATTTTGTAATTGTATATTGCTCATCATTCTTATATAAAATGCCTTTCTGCTTACGCATTTGGCTGATAACTATGCAATTTTGATCTCCTATTTATATTATAACATATTATTATTTTTTTTACATTACTCAAATAAAAAGGCGGGATTTAAAAGTCCCGCCGATAAATACTTTATAAAATCTTTTCTATGCTTTGCTCTCGCCTTTGTCCTTTACTTTAGCCTCTTCTTCTTTCTCTTTCTCTGCATTAGCCTCTGTCTCTTTATCCTGTTCTTCAACATACATTGTGGCAAATTGCTCGTACAAATCTGAATTACTTATTATTTCATCCAAATCAAGATAAGCATTTTCATCAACATTTGCCTCTGCATATTTGTTTGCGTCAACTCCAACTTTTTGAGCTTGATTCTGTGTTAATTTTTCAGCACCAATTGTTTTTATTATAAAATTCTTTAGAACATTTGCGTTAATATTGTTTGACATATCTTGTCTCCTTGGTTTTGATTTTCATCTTACATATATATAAAGTATTTAAAAAATATCGAATTTCACAAAGAGAAATTTTTGTTACATAACTTTACAATATTCCCCCAGGCGAATTCAAGAAGCAATCGCAACACTATGAAGTTGAAAAACTTGTTCAGGTGTCATATAATTAAGAATTTTCAT
>CALURX010000026.1 GCA_944323265.1 Candidatus Gastranaerophilales bacterium | reverse complement strand
CTTCGTTTGAATCATCTTCTGCAACAGCAGGAGCTACTTCTTGTTCAGGCTCCTCATCAAGGGATAATGTATAACTGCTTAATTCTTCGTTTGAATCATCTTCTGCAACAGCAGAAGCTACTTCTTGTTCAGGCTCCTCATCAAGGGTTAATGTATAACTGTTTAATTCTTCGTTTGAATCATCTTCTGCAACAGCAGGAGCTACTTCTTGTTCAGGCTCCTCATCAAGGGATAATGTATAACTGTTTAATTCTTCGTTTGAATCATCTTCTGCAACAGCAGGAGCTACTTCTTGTTCAGGCTCCTCATCAAGGGATAATGTATAACTGCTTAATTCTTCGCTTGAGTTATCTTCTACAACAGCAAGAGCTTCTTCTGGTGCAGGTTCTTCATCTATAGATAGTGAAACCTCTTCCTGAATAACTGGGACATCATTAACAGGAGATGATTTTGTCAGCTCGTCTAGGGTTTCATCTGCCTCAACGGCAATATCGTTTAGTTCATCTAAATCTTCTATCACATAGTCATTTTTTTCTTCAACCCTAGGTTTCGTCTCAGTCCTACTAAAAGAACCATTAATCATTCTGTCTACAAGTTCAGTTTTTACACTTCTTGATTTTGGATAAAAATTCAACCTCTTAGGAACTGTTATAATAGATGTTGATATAACTTTTTCTAAATAAGCATTGATGACACTTTCATTATTAATAGAATTTATAATAACTTCTGAGTGAGAATAAACATCGTCAATGATATCATCTAAAATTTCTTCGTACCCAGGAAATTTTTTATGTTTTTTTACCAGATTTTCGATTAAGCTATAGTATTTATTATCTTTTTCCATATCAATCTCTTTTTCTCTATCTTATAAACGAATAATTAATGTCGGGTTGCCTTGCAATTTAGCAAATGAATCTGAATTCATACTCAACTTCATTGAAAGTGCTTTTTGAACTGTTTTTAAAATAACATCGTCCACAGTTTGTTCACCACTTGATGTAGTAATCCCAACAGTTTCAAATTTCTTTGAAGAAGGGTTAAATTTTATTTCTACTGCAATTTTGTTTGATATAGGCGGTTTACTTAATAATAACAACTCTGTCTTAAGATTCAATTGAACTATCTTACCCAATTTTACCAGATACCTTCTTGCAGAGGAGTTTGAAGCATATCCGGCAGGGACCTCCCAGTCAACTTTCAAATTAGAAACCAAAATAGAAGCGTCTAGATTTTGTTCTATTGCAGGAATAGATACGGCATTGCCTTCATTATTTGCATTATTATCAACAACAGGAGCTTCCACTGTCTCAATCGGCATTGCCTCCGGCTCTTTCGGAGCCTGCGGTTCATTTGCAGGTTTTACAGCTGGTTCCTGAACAAGATTATTCTGCGCATCATCTGATGATGGCAGGAATTTTGAAACACCCAAGTAACCCAATGCACCCAAAACTGCCAGTAAGGCTATAATAAATAACAATTTCACGGCATTGTTCGACTTTTTAGGTAAAACAGCCGCTTCTTCTGAATTTATGTCGTCACCTGATTCACTATTGAACAAGGAATCAATCTCTTCAGATGTATCCCTTTCGGCTTCTTCTAAATTTTCACCGGCATCCCCTTTTTCATCTTCAACAACAACTTCTTCTTGCTCACCATTGTCTTCTTCGGTTAAAGCGGAATTTTCTTCTTCTTCATTAACCAACTCTTCATACACATCAATGCTCGGAGAAGTTACAGTCTTGTATTCTTCCTTAAAAGAAGATGATTCATTAATATCTTCTTCACTACTTTCTTCCAGAAGATTGCTCAGCTCGCCGTCGTCAGCTGGCTGAGAAATATCTTCTTCCTCTGGAGCGGCATCTAATGTATTATCTTCATCCAGAATCAAGTCTAAATCATCAGTAATTTCAACAACTTCATCTTGCACAGCCTCAGGCTTCGGCTCTGTATCATCCTGAACAAAACTTATACTGTCCGGATCAAAATCAAGATGCGCCGTATTATTGTCCTCCTCTGCCACAGGTTCCAGCGACTCTCCGGCATCGCTCACTTCTATATTAAGATTAAGATTTTCTGTTTCATCTAGAAGTGACACATCTTCTGAAATAATACTATCATCAGATTCTAAGTCTTGCGCATCTATAGAGTTATCTAAAAGATCTATATCCTCACTACTTTCATCAAGTACAAGAGGTTCACCCTGTTCTATAGTAAAATCTTCTGTTGTATTTTCCTGCGCATTATCCTGCGGTTGTGCTACAGATACAAAATTAAAAATATACTGAGCTTTAGCTGCCTTTGCAAGTCTTAATCTACCATCTTTTGATGCGATTAATTCCGCATAAAATTTATTTTTATCTTCTATAGTATTATCAAGATACGCAAAAATATCTTTATCATCTACAGCAAAAGTATCCTCTTGGGTAATAAGGCTTGATTCAATATCGTAATAAGATACCATAGCATCATAGCTCACTTTATAGTACCCATCACATTCTTTTGATGTATCAATATTTTCAGGGAGAATAAATCCGATAACAGTTGCACCTGACAAATCCGGCGTAATTTTTATAAACATATACGCCGTCGGGAGCAGTTTTCTGTCAAAATGCGATTTAGGAACCGCGAGTTCTTCTTCATTGAAGAAAACTCTGACGTCTATATAGCAATTTTTTATATAAATATCTGCAATATCAATATCTTCAAGCACCACCGCAATATTGTGCAAGCCCGATTCTGAATCAACCTCAGCTTCTTCAAAATATTTTGAAGCAATATTTGCAGCCATCGCATTAGCAAGAGCTCTATTTTTAGTTTCAGCATTGCTTATCGGCTTGCAAATCGCCTGTGCAAGCTCTAAATCTCTTTCTTCTATTAAAAAATTATCAGTATTCACCTAAACACTCTCCCATTTTAAGTTTAATAATACCATATTATTAAAAAAAAATCTATAAAATAATCATGTATTTGACTTATTTTAGAAAATAATTAAACCAAATAGTGTATATTTCACATACAGATTAAAGAAGTTGAACTTTTGATACGTTATCATCAGTGAAAGGATTTATTTGTTATGTTTTCATCCATGATACAAAATTTATTATCATCATCAGGCAAGGCAAGCGCGATGCAGCGTGCAGTGCAGATGAATAATTATGTAAACAATCTGACTGCAGAATGGACACCGGTTGAAAAACAAGCGGAAAATACTGACAATAAGGTAAATTCAATTCAGTCTTTTGATAATGTACTTAAGAGTTCTGCAAAAACTAAATTTGGGGATTTACTCACTAATCCTGCAACAAGAGTTAATGCAAGCCTTTATACTAATACCGCAAAAGGAGCTGCAGATACTGAAAAGATTACAACAAGAGAGCAGATAAAAAATCTTGTCTCAAGGTTATCACAAAAACACGGCGTGGATGAAAAATTGGTTAATGCTTTAATCAAACAAGAATCGGGGTTCAATCCTAATGCAAAATCCAGAGTAGGAGCCATGGGACTTATGCAGCTCATGCCGGCAACGGCAAAGGGGCTCGGGGTCACAAACCCGATGGATCCTGAGCAAAACGTTGAAGGCGGAATAAAATATCTTAAATCCATGCTCAACAGATATAACGGTAATATTATTCTGGCACTTGCTGCATATAATGCAGGACCGGGTGCAGTTGACAAGTATGACGGAGTTCCGCCGTATAAAGAAACCCAAAATTATGTAAAATCTATTCTTGCAACTTACCTCTAAACATTTGCTTGGAGCCTTTGTTCACGCTCTTTATCCTGCTTTGCATGAATCCTTCTTGTGTTGGCGTAGGTCATGCGCGGAATAAGCCAGCCGAGAATATAAGGTGAAATAAAGAATGTTGTCAAAATACCCGGAACAGAGTTCAGCCCTCTTGCAAATGCAGCAATCTTATTTGCTTTTCCTCCGCCGGAGCCTCGCATAAGCTTTTTAATTGCATCATCAACAATATTATTCTTTTCAATAAATTCTATTATTTTTTTATTTTTGTCTTTTGATGCAAGCCCCTTAAGTGATGATAATTTCATTGTAGACTCATTGAATACGCTGTCGGCATGCTGAGACTTGGAAAGTATTTTCTGTAAATCGCCGCCATTGTCATCAATGTATTTGCAGAAATTAAGCATCTTAGCTTTTGAATCTACTTTGTTATAAAGTGCGTTTATTTCACTATTAGTAAGTACATGTGCTTTACTATACGGATTCAATAAATCAAAATAAGTCTTAGCCTTGCTCATATTTCTGTCTTTTTGCATAAGAACAAAGCCGGAATTCTTTTCATAAGCTGTAACGCAGGCTCTTGTTCCCATAGGAACAGCAAATACTACAGCCAGGCTGGATGTCAGATCTCTCATTATAATTTCCCAGAGTTCTGTCAAATCTTTCTTGCCGTCTTCATCCACCTGCGCTCTCTGATATGCATGCAAACCTCTCGGAGTAATAAGCCCAAAGACAGATAAGCCCGCCATCAAAGAATTTGTAAAATTATGCCCATTGTATTCCAGCTCAGATGCAAGATTATCATATTTTTTACTGGACGAGAATTTCTTGCCAAGCTTCGAGAGCATATCGGTATCACCTTTGCCCTTAAAATTTACAGCCTTGTTTTGGTTGATATTTACGGCCGGTTCAGTTTTTTTCCTTGCACCCGGTGCAGTTTCGCCTCTTGCATAAATTTTAGGCAGAACAGATAGTACACCCAACGTTGCAGCCATTGTAGAAATTGTTGTTATTATGCGCTTTGCAATAGCTTGATTCATTATGTTGTCAGCCTTTAATGCATCAAGTTTATCAAGGTGCTTATTGGCAGTAATAGCGTCATTAGAATACTTAACCATTCCTTCTATGACATTTTTGGTTGAGAAATTTTTATAATCTTTGTGTATATCAGAGCCGAATTTGAGTTTTCCGAGCATATTCAGGTCTTTATCCGTATTATATTTTAGGTTATTAATATGTTCGGTAATATTATTTATGCACTCTTTTCTGTACTTTGCTTTTCCTCTGAATTTTTTAAGCTTTGCATCTGCAGGAATTTTTTCATAATTTGCAATCTGTTTCATTATAAAATCGACAGATTCTTTTGAAGCATTTTCTTTACCAAGCGTATCTGCCAGCATTTTTTCAATGTTTGTTTTGTAAAATTCTGTTTTAAATTTCTCTGCATCTTTCAAAAGATTCTTATCAAACTCAGGCTTAGAAATAATCTCCTTAAGGCTGTTTCCGAATCGTTTGATAAGCTGTGAGTTAACACTTGTACTCCGGCCGAACCTTGCGGTCAATAGCAGCATTAGGGGTGCAACAGCCATCATAGAAGGGCCGGTCAAACATTCTCTTCCCAGAACCTCAATCCCCTCTTGCATATTGTAGTGCCCGGTCTCTTCTTTGTCACGCAAAAATCCGGCAACACTTCTGGGAAGTGTCATTCCAAATCCGTCCTGAATTAAAAATGAAGCCAGAAAACCTCCGTTTTCAATTGACTGCATAATATTTCCGCTTGCATTAAGAACTGCCGCAGCAGACTTAAAAGACGGATTATCCTGCTCTCGTTTTGAAGTATTAACATTTATGTTTTGTATATTCAAACAAACACACTTACCCTTTCCTGCATATTTAAATAAAGTAAAATAATAGAAAAAACTTGCCTCAATGTAACGATTTGTAACGAGATTTTTGGCTTTTGCCCAAAATATATAAGCCTGCTAATATACCTCCAATGGACTACGAAAAAAATTTTTATATATGATATTCTTATATCTATGAAAAGAATATTGACTGTAATTTTTCTTCTTATTCTGGTGGGGATTTTCTTGAAGGCCTGTGTGAAGCAGGATATTCCGCAAAAGATTTCGGATAAAATTGCAAAGCATGACCTGCAGGAGATAAATTATCCAGCAGACGAGAAGAATGTAACGATTAACGGTATCGACTATCTTCAATCACAGGCGCCTGTTGGAAAATTCGGTGGCGAGCTTATAATTTCAACAATTGGAGAGGGGCCTAAAACATTTAACCCTTGTAACACAAAAGATGCAACATCATCTTCAATGGCAGGACTTTTGTATGACGGTCTTGTGACGACAAATCCGAGAACCGGAAAGGTTATGCCTCTGCTTGCGAAGGAATTTGAGATTAACGAAAATGACTATATAATACATTTACGGCATGGAATAAAGTGGACTGACGGAAACCCGATTACTGCGGATGATGTTATGTACACTTATAATGATATTGTTTTTAAAGGGTTAGGAAATCCATCCACAATGGATGCAATGAAGGTCGAGGGAAAGCTTCCGGAGCTTGTAAAACTGGATGATTATACAGTTAAATTTACGACCCCGAAACCTTTTGCGCCGTTTTTGAGACAGCTTTCTTACCCGATTGTTCCAAAGCATTATTTTAAGCCGTACTCGGACAAGGGAGAATCTGTTTTTAATGCGTTTTTATCGCCAAATACTCCTCCTAAGGAAATTGTATCAAGCGGAGCTTTTCAACTTAAAGAATACGTTGCTGCGCAAAGGGTTGTGTTTGTTAGGAATCCTAATTACTACAAAATTAATCTCAAAGACGAAAAGCTGCCGTATTTAAATAAACTCGTTTATATGATAGTAGGCGACACAAATAATGAGATACTCAAGTTTGAGGCAAAGGAAATAGATGTTTTGTCTCTAAGAGGGTCAAATGTCGCAAGATACAAGATTAGAGAGCCCGAATCCGATTATGTAATTTATAATCTCGGGCCTGATACAGGAACCTTGTTTCTGGTGATTAATCTGAATAACCGCAAAAACAAGGACGGAAAACCTTATGTAAATCCTATGAAGCATAAATGGTTTGCAAATCGTGATTTCAGAGCCGCAATAGATTGGGCCGTTGATAGAAAAAATATGGTGCAAAATATTGCCTCGGGAGTTGCCGAGCCTTTGTTTACTGCAGAGAGCTTAAACTCAATATATTTGAATAAGTATATTAAAGGGCATCCCTGCGATTTGGATGTTGCAAGGAAAAGTCTTGAAAAAGCAGGATTTATAAACAAAGACGGCAAACTCTATGATTCAGACGGCAACAGGGTTGAATTTGACCTTTATACCAACGCCGGCAATCTGGAGCGTGAAGCCTTAGGGGTTATGGTCAAGCAGGATTTAGAAAATCTGGGGATGAAAGTTAATTTCAAACCGGTAGAATTTAATTCGCTTGTAAACAAATTGACCAACACTCACGATTGGGATATGGCGATAATGGGGCTTACAGGCTCTCCTCTTGAACCCCATGACGGCAAAAATGTATGGACCTCATCAGGCAGCCTGCATATGTTTAACCAGAGACCTGCCGGGTATAATATAGACGATAGGCTTGATTGGGAAAAAGAGCTTGATGAGATTTTCTCTGAGGGTGCTCTAAAGCTTACTTTTGAGGAGAGAAAACCTTTGTATGACAGGTATCAGACTATAATATATAATCAAAAACCGATTATATATTTGTATTCTCCGACAAGAATTACTGCTATCAGAAAGAAGTTTAAGAATGTTTTTCCGACAAGTTTAAGCGGGCTTATTTACAATTTGGATGAAATTTATATTGATGAGGAAAGTTAATGGAACTTTTAAGATATATAGCTAAAAGGTTTTTGCAGGTGATACCATTATTGATAATCGTATCACTCATAAGCTTTTTTATAATAAGACTGTCGCCGATAGATCCTCTGGCAGAGCTGCGGCTCAATCCGTCAATATCGCAGGAAACTCTTGATAAAGAAATGAAACGGCTTAACCTTGATAAACCGATTTACGTTCAGTATTTTTCCTGGGCAAAGTCTTTTATAAAGGGGGATTTAGGCTACACCTCCGCAGGTGAAAAGGTTTCAACTAAGCTAAAAGAGAGAATCCCTAACACGCTTCTTTTAACAACGATTGTGATTTTTATGACCTGGGCTGTGGGGATTCCGTTGGGAATACTTGCTGCGATAAAGAAAGAAACCGCGCTCGACAGGCTTTTGACAGTTGTATCAAGTATCGGGATGGCAATTCCTTCGTTTTTCTTTGCGATACTAATGCTTATTTTTGCAGTAAAAACCGGCTGGTTTCCGGTTGGAGGATTAACGAGTTATAACTTTAATGAAATGGGGCTTTTGGGTAAGATTACGGATATTTCAAAACATCTCGTACTGCCTGTAATAGTCCTTTTCACGATTTCACTTTCCGGGCTTCAAAGGCAGATGAGAGCAAATATGTTAGAAGTTCTTGATAGTGACTATGTTAAATTTGCTCGTGCAAAAGGTTTGAGTGAGGGTAAAGTTATATTCAAACATGCCCTGAGAAATGCAATAAACCCTATGATTACGCTTTTGGGTTTTGAGTTTGCAGGCTTATTGAGCGGGGCAGCGCTTACGGAATACGTTTTTCAGTATCCAGGGCTGGGAAGGCTTATTCTGGAAGCTGTTATGAAATCTGATATAAATCTTGTCATGGCCTCTTTGATGATGGGTACCATTATGCTTATCGCAGGGAATTTGATTGCGGATATTTTGCTTATGATTACGGATCCGCGCTTAAGAGGGAGGTCTTAAGGTATGGAAGTTTTAAGAAAAATATTTCAGGACAAATTTGCAAAAGCCGCATTTATAGTCCTTGCAGCACTTTATATAGTGATATTATTTGCTGATTTTATAGCTCCGTATTCCAATACTTATTCAAACAGGTCTATGGCTTATGCTCCGCCATCTAAGATTTATACTATTGACGAGAGGGGTAAACTATCAAGACCATATACCTATAACTATAAAAGAGAATATGAACCTGCTCTTATGCAGACTGTGTTCAAGCAGGATAGGAGCAAAAAATATTATATAAAACCTTTTGTTAAAGCCGAGGGGTATAAGTTCTTGGGCTTAATCCCGACTCACAGGCACCTCTTTGGTGTGGATAAAGGCGGTGAGCTTTATCTTCTGGGTACTGATATAAACGGCAGAGATGTTTTTTCGAGGCTCCTATTTGGCGGCAGAATCTCTATGACAGTTGGTTTTCTTTCGCTTCTTATTGTTTTCCCGATAGGGCTGCTTTACGGAGGAATTTCCGGATACTTCGGGGGTATCATTGATACGTTAATGATGAGGTTTGCGGAAGCTACAATGGCTATTCCGAGTTTTTACCTTTTAATTATTCTTGCGGCAATACTTCCGAGCGGCATGACAAGTATTCAGAGGTTTATGCTGATAATTGTTATTCTCGGTTTAATCGGCTGGGCAGGTTTTGCAAGGGTCGTAAGAGGGATGGTGCTTTCTATCAAGAATGAGGATTTTGTTCAGGCAGAAAAGACAATCGGGGCTTCTAATATGCGGATTATTTTGAAACATATTCTTCCGCAGACTACGAGTTATGTAATCATTGCAATGACGTTGAGCGTTCCATCGTATATTCTTGCAGAATCAGGCTTGAGCTTTTTGGGGCTCGGGATTCAGCAGCCTGATGCAAGCTGGGGTAATATGCTTAAAGAGGCGCAGGAGTTTACCAATATTCTTTATCGGCCGTGGCTTCTAACCCCCGGTGTGCTGATATTTATTGCAGTGTTGTCTTTTAATCTTCTTGGCGATGCAATACGAGATATATTGGATCCGAAATCACAAACCCGAAGGTGATAAAAGGGGAAAATAATTTTCCTTCCCTTGATGAGGGAAGGGCGGGGATGGGTGATAACAAGTATAAAAAGAAACGGCGGAAAGTTAAAACTTTCCGCCGTCCTTAAGATTGGGGTATGTTCTTCAGGTATTAGCCCAAGATATCTTCCAAATCGCCGATGATACCTTCGTGATTTCCACCACAGTTGCACTCACAAGTAACTTTACCTGTTATATCAACTGTTACATTATGATCTTTGATTGCAGCCAGGATATCATCAAGTTTTGCCATTAACGCACTGTCATCATAAGTTTGGTCTTTAATGTTATTAAGCACATTGATGATAGTATCCATCTTTTTCAAGATTTCTTCGCTGTTTGCATCTGACAGATTCATAAACTCGTCAAGTTTTGCAAGGATTGCCGTTGTATTTGCGTCATTTTTATCCATCTTAGCAAGGATTTCTTCTTTTGCTCTTTCAATTGTCAGGTTAATAACATCCATTTTGCCGTCAATACTTTCTAACAAACCATTGTTCTTAGCTGTTAACTCAAGCAATTCTGACAACATCTTTTCTAAGCTTGAGAGGTCAACATTACCGCCTTCACCGACTTGAATTTTGGCAATTGCATCAATGATAGCCTGAGTATTTTCATCCATTTTAGATAGAACTTTATTCAACAAGTCTTGAATATTTTTGCCATTGTCAGCATCCTGATTTGCTACATTTAAGATTTGTGTCAATTTACCTGAAATATCAGCTCCGAGATTTTCGATTGCTGCAAGTATTTTGTTACCGAGTTCTTTACCTGCTTCTCCATACTGCTGAATGTTACTATCGATTTTTGCAAGTAATTGAACAATTGCATCCATTTGTTCAGTGTTACCGTTAACAGATTCAATAACTTTATTTAAAATTTCTATAGATGTGTCGCCAAGGTTTTTGATAGCTTCAAGCATAGCGGTTTGATATTTTTCATCCTGATCCTGCATTTTGGCAAGCATTTGCATGATCTGATTGAAGTTTTCTACATCACCGTTTGCAGCATCAACAATCTTGTTGAAGATGTTCATTGAGATGTCACCAAGATTCTTTAGCTCATTAAGAACTGCTGTCTGGAATTCTGCGGCTTGAGCCTGAATGTTTTGCAGTATTTGAAGGATTGCCTCCATTTGTTCTGCTTGCTCCTTGTCATCGTCTGAAGATTGAATAACCTTATTCAAAATATCATTCAAAACTTCTATAGATGCATCGCCAAGGTTTTTGATAGCTTCAAGTATTCCGGTTTGATATTTTTCATCTTGATCTTGCATTTTTGCAAGCATTTGCATAAGCTGATTGAATTTGTCCGTATTACCATTGGCCATATCAACAACCTGGTTGAAGATGTTCATTGAAATGTCTTCAAGATTCTTTAGTGCATTGAGAACTGCTGCTTGGAATTTTTCATCTTGATCTTGTATTTTTGCAAGCATTTGGTTAGTCTCATCAATCTTATCGCCGTTTGATGCAATTGCATTAATAATATCAGCCAAATCTTCTTTAGTTAAACCAGATTTTTCATACATTGATATTAATTTTTCCAGTAATTCATTTGTTACATCAGCTTTTTCATTATTTTCTACTACAAGTGCGAGTAGTTGATCAAGAGCTTCAGAAACTTTATCATCGTTCATTTTATTTTTAATATCAGTTATTGTTTGAATAATTTCATCAAGTTTTTCATTGATTTCGACTCCAATAGATTCAATCGATTTCAGCAAGTCTAACATTAGCAGTAATTTTTCGCTGTCACTGAGCTGGCCAGACTGAATTTGTTCAAGAATTTCTTTGATTTCTTCCTGTGTTTTACCGTTAGCTTTAATATCATCAGATACTTCTGCTAGTTTTGCAGCAAGAGAATCTATATTTCCACTAATTTCTTCAAGAGAAGTATTACCCTCTTTAATAGCGTTGAGAATAGCAGTCAAATCGCCTTTCAAGTCATCCGGAATCTTGGCGTTCGTCTCTGCTGCGAGTTCTGTCAAAACATCAACACTATTCTTAATTTGTATAAGTGCATCTAAAATAGCTTCATTGCCTTCCGTGATATCTGCGGCTATATTGCCGAGTAAAGTATTATTTTCAGTCATGGCATCAAGAATTCTTTGTAAGACCTCTTGATTGTCCCCGACCAGTGCTAAAATTTCTGTCAGAGTAGTACCATTAGCAATTTCTCTTTCAAGAATTGCTGCAAGAGTGGAATTAGTAACTTCTTGGCCTTTTAATAGGGCATCCAAAGCACCTTCTAAAGAGCTATTGTCGTTTATGATAGTGACACTTTGGTCAATATCATCAGCACAACTAGCAAATAAGCCCAAAGTACAAGCAAATACGGTTTTAGCAACTGTTTTACCAGTCTCTGCTAAGCTAAAATTACCGTTTTCATTTGTAAATTTGAAAAAGTCTTCCTGTTTTTTGCCAATAACAAGATGTCCCTTGTCGTTAACAGTTAGTGTCTTATCACCAAGATTCTCTTGCTCTTTAAAATAACTTTCTTTAAGTTGAGTTCCATCTTGTGCATAATACTTGTAACTATCTTTACCAGTCTCAGGGTCTTTTTGATAAACAATGTATCGCCCAGAAGTAAGTGTATATTTCTTTTCCTCGTACTTCTCTGGGTTGTTCTCTACATCACGCCTCTGAGCTTCTGCTGCCATAGCCTCATATTCCTTAGCCTTAGCCGGATTGAAAGTAACTTCATCCATTACTTGACCCCAGTTAACATTTCCTGTCATACTTTCCGAAAGCGCCTGCGCTTCCTTATCTGATAGACCTAGCTTTTTAGCTGCCGTCTTGAAGTCTATATTATGCTTTTGTGCATAAGCTTGGACCTCTTTAAATCCTACTTTGTCGTTCATTTGAGTTTAACTCCTTTCTTTTTTTCTAAAACAAAAATACAATCCTACTTTGGTTAGGTTAACGACATTTTTTTCAAAAACTTTAGGATTTTTTATCAAATTGTTACAAAATTTAATAATTCTTTTTGTTTTAGATGTTACTCTTCTCTGTTCCCCTGATTTTCGTGTATGTTATTAAAAAGAAAAATTTTTCTTGAAAATTGACCCTTTGTTACAAAATCGTTACAAACCTATGCGTAACAATTGGAGTAATGAGCTACAATATTCTTCTCGCAGGAATGGTGACAACCAACACCTCACCCTAACCCTCTCCTGTTAGGAGAGGCATTTCTTCTTTTCAATCAACGCAATCCCCCAGCGAATCTCCCTTGTAAGGGATGAAACTTTTTGCTCCGCCGCTTCTTCTTTGCACCTGTCATGAAATACTCTAAAAGAGTGATTGAAAAACCTGATTAAAAGTTTTATTCTAATCTAAAGAGGTTTTGCGTGAAAAAACATCAACTAAAAAAACAAATACTCCAAAAAGAATTGCAGATTAAGAAACTAAATTTACATTACTCCTCTTCTGATTTCTGCAACCAGCTATATAATACCTTGATTTTAGAAAAGGCTGTATTAAAAAAAGAGCTTGAAAATTTAGAGAAAAAACCGCTTGTAGAAAAGCTTAAAAAAACATTCTTTAAAAGAGAAAAGCTTATTTGTGATTATTTTAAATCTTAAATTTTATGTTTTTCTCAAAGTTTGTGATATAATTCTGTCAAAGGGGAATTATGCAGACTATAGACTATGGAATAAAGAAATCTATAAGAGGGGCTTTTGGAGAAGAACTGGCAGCTCTGGGAGCTGAAAATCAAAACATTGTTGCTCTCGATGCTGATTTATCAGGCTCAACACAAACTTCTATCTTTGCAAAAGCTTTTTCGGAGCGCTTTTTTGACGTTGGTATTGCAGAACAAAATCTTATGACTACAGCGCTTGGGCTTTCCTTAGAAGGAAAGATTCCTTTTGCAGCGACTTTCGCAGTCTTTGCAACCGGAAGAGCCTATGATCAGATTAGAAACTCTATCTGCTATCAAAAAGGTAATGTTAAAATTATTGGCGCACATGGCGGTATTACGGTTGGAGAAGATGGGGCTACACATCAGGCGCTTGAAGATATCTCGCTTATGCGCGGACTTCCGAATATGACTGTAATTGTTCCTGCTGATTACAACCAAACTCGTCAGGCTGTGAGGTTTGCGGCAGAACATGTCGGACCGGTCTATATAAGGCTTTCCAGAAATAACGTGCCGGTTGTGTTTGATGACAGCTATAAATTTAGCCCAAACAAAGCTGTTGTTCTAAAAGAAGGACGTGATGTGAGCATTTTTGCAACCGGTGATATTTTAGCAGAAGTTATACGCGCAGGAGAAATCCTTACTCAAAAAGGTATTGATGCTGAAATTATTAACATTCCTGTAATCAAACCGCTTGACGGTAAAACTATTATAGATAGTGTTAATAAAACAGGGCTTGCGGTTACTGTAGAGAATCATTCCATAATCGGAGGACTTGGCTCTGCTGTTTGTGAATGTTTGTCGGAAGCAGCTCCGCATAAGGTTGTAAGAATCGGTGTAAATGATGTGTTCGGGCAAAGCGGTACACCGGATGAGCTTTTGAAATTCTACGGCCTTGATGCTGAAAGTATTGCAAAAAGAATAATAGAGATGAATATATGATACAATTAAGATCGGTTACAAAAAAGTACAAAAACAATTATGCGCTGAAAAATATTAATCTGGATATTTTATCAGGAGAGTTTGTATTCATTACAGGCGCTTCCGGTGCGGGAAAATCTACTCTTATAAAAATGCTTTA
This sequence comes from Candidatus Gastranaerophilales bacterium, assembly GCA_944323265.1. Classification (GTDB taxonomy): domain Bacteria; phylum Cyanobacteriota; class Vampirovibrionia; order Gastranaerophilales; family Gastranaerophilaceae; genus CAG-196. The sequence continues at coordinate 12,960 of CALURX010000026.1, read as the reverse complement.
CAAAGAAGAGACACCTACAACCGGAACTGTTCTTATCGGCGGGATTAATATTGCAAACCTGCCTCCGGAGAAGGTGCCGAATCTTAGACGCTGCATGGGAATTGTTTTTCAGGACTATAAACTTTTACAGAATCAGACAGTTTATGATAACATCGCCTATGTGATAAGAACTCTCGGTATAAGTTCTTCTGACATAAGGACAAGAGTAACCGGTGCTTTGAAGGTTGTAGGACTTTTGGATAAAGCCAAAGCAAAGCCGAGTGAACTTTCGGGCGGCGAGCAGCAGCGTGTAAGTATTGCAAGAGCCCTTGTTAACGGTCCCCCGCTTCTGATTGCAGATGAGCCGACAGGAAACCTTGACCCCAAGAACTCTCTTGAGGTTATGCAGATTCTGGAACAAATTAATCAGAGAGGGATTACAGTAATCGTGTCTACCCACGACTATACGCTGGTAGACAGATTCAGAAAAAGGGTTTTGACCCTTGAAAAAGGCGAAATTATCAGAGATATTCAGGCAGGTACGTATGGACAATAGCAGACAAGAACTCAAAAATCAGGTAAAAAAACACATCCCGAAAGATTGGCTGTGTGAACTGCGTATTGCTTACAGAATTGTAATAGAAGCTGTTAACGATTTTAAAAGAACCGGGATTATTAATCTTGTAATTATTACCACAATGGCTGCAATTCTTACTCTGTTTGGCGTGCTGTTCAGATTTACGCTTTCTCTGTCCACTTTCGCAAACGAGCTGGGTAATGTTCTTGAGATTTCTGTTTACTTGAAATCAGGAACTTCGCCCTCAATAGTTAAGGACAGAATTAAAGAGATTAAGCATGTTAAGTCTGTTACTTTGAAAACAAAAGAGGAATCCTGGAATTCACTCAAACAGGAGCTGGGCTTGCATGATATTTCTAATCCGCTGCCTGATACATTGAGAGTTCAAGTCGATAAGCCGGCAAATATTACGGAAGTGTTTAACCAGATTAAGCCTATATCAGGTGTAGAAGATATGGGGTATGCAAAAGAGCTGGCTAAAAAAATGCAGGTACTGACAAATGTAGTCAATACTTCAATGATTTTTGTTATCATAATCTCGGGAGCGTTAACCATAACGATTATTAATAATACTATTCAACTGGTTATTCAATCAAGAAAAGAAGAAATTGAAATAATGCGCCTGATGGGTGTCAGCAACTGGTATATTAAAACCCCATTGATTATGCAAGGTGCATTTTACGGTTTTGTCTCTTCTGTGATTGCAGTATTTCCACTAAACTGGATTCAGGGACTTTTGATAAATGTTCATAAATTTTTCTTGATTCCAAATCCTGTTTATGCTCAAAATATAGTGATTATTACTCTTTTAATTATTGGTACTGCTTTTGGCGCAATAGGCAGTTTTCTGTCTATCAAAAAACATTTACAAGTATAAAGAAGGTAAATAGTATGGATAAAACAATTGAATTAGTAAATAATGTAAAAGATATACACGCAATGCCGAGTGTTATTGTAAAGGCTTTAAATATTATGAAAAAGCCTACAGCCAGTATGAAAGAACTCGGCGATATTGTAATGTTTGACCAATCTTTAACGATAAAAATTCTGGCACTTGTTAATTCTGCTTATTATGGTTTTTCGCAGCAGATAAGCTCTATAAACATAGCCCTGTCGCTTCTTGGTATGGTTAAAGTTAAGAATATTATTGTAGCTGTTGCTATGAAACCTATGATGTCAAATCAGGGTGACAAAGAATTATGGAAACATTCCATGAGAGTGGCTGCCGGATGTGAGTATCTGGCTAATCTTACTAAACTTATGGACTCTGATGAGGCATTTATTTCAGGTTTTGTACATGATGTGGGGAAAATGGTTCTGCACATGTCGAATGAAAAAATGTATACAAAGGTTGTAGAAGCGGTGAATGACGGTGCGGATATCCTTGATGCAGAGCGTAAATACTTTGATACAGATCATGTAAAAACAGGCTCTCTACTTGCTAAAAGGTGGCAGCTTCCGATTTTGCTTGCGAACATTATTTCTTACCACCATAATCCGTCTTTGTCATCAATTCCGGTGCCTTGCAGCTTGGTATGTCTGGTAGATAAACTTGTTCAGGAAAACTTTAACCCGGGAAGTCTGGATAAAGATTTTATCAAAACACTTGGTATTGATTTTGCTGATATTGATGATTTAAGAACAACAATTCTTCAAAAAGCTGAACTCTTGATTTCAGAGCTGGCATAAGGATTTTTATGCAGAGCAGGATTGTATTAGTCTCAGATGATTCTGATTTCTTTGAGTATATACGTCCTAAGCTGAGGCTTAGAAAGAGTGATGAATTGTTCCTGTATGGGTTTGACAAATTGCCGTCAAACCTGCACCTTATCAAATCTTCAATGCTTATTATTAATTCAGAGGGAGCACAGGATAAGACAATAGATTTGTTAAACTTGCTAAAAGGTACGCCTTCTGTTGTTTTTGCCTATAATGAAGATCCGGAATATAAAATTTCAGTGTACAGACATGGTGCTATGGCCTATGTCACGCCTTTCATGCCGGAAGAAGAATTACAAGCTCGTTTGATTCCGCCGCTTTCAGTTACCGGACTATTACAGATAAATAACAGGTATAGAGAAATTCTTGTGCGGAATAATCTTATTATGCCTAATAATGAAGTGTTTATTGACTATGAATATGTGCTTGACAAAGAGCTTGAAAAGATTAATTCATCAGGAATGCGTGCTGTGCTTGGTGCGATTTCTCCCAATGAAAAAACAAAATTCCTGATTCAGCAGAATCAGATTGAGACCTTGATTCTGAGTAATATACGTAAAAACGATATCCTGATGAATTTTGCGCCCAACAAATACTTTATTCTTTTATACGATATCAATGTCGAGGCGGCTCAAAAGTTGTGGGAAAAGATTCGCGCAAAGTTTGGAGAAAAAATTTATGCCGGATTTGTTAACGTAACCTCGAAAACACGCCAGCAGTTAATAAATGAAGTTCTTAACCGGCTGCACGAAGCGATAAATTATGATAAAGGAGCTCAAACGGCTTCTACGGTTTCAAGTATTGATGCCAGCGGAGGAAACTTTAAAATTTTCAGGCAGGATTTTAAGAAAAAAATCGACAATATCGTAACACCGGTTTTTTATAGTGTTCAGCAAAAATATAATGACAAACTATTCGGAATGATAATTGAGCAGAATTTTGGAGACGGTTACGGAGACTTGACAATCAAAGGCCGGCATTGTTCTGGAACATTCAAGATTACAAGCCCTGGGTTTTCTAAGATTAATATAGATATAACTTATCAAGCTAAAAATGCTGAAGCCAAAAGAATTACGCTGGAGCCTGAAGAGCTTGAAGCAGGTTTGTTGGAAGATTTGATTGAGCAGTTTATTATTGAATTTAAAGAGGAGGTTAATGATGACAATTCTTAATATTGAAGACAGCGCAGTGCTGGTTATTGATGTACAGGAAAAACTTTTGAATGCGGTTTTTAACAAGTCTTGCGTTGAAAATAAAGCCGCAATCATAGCAAAAGCAGCCAATATTTTGAACATACCGCTTGTAATAACAGAGCAGTATCCAAAGGGATTGGGTGAGACAATCCCTGCTATTGAAGGCGGAAAACGCTTTGAGAAAATTACGTTTTCAGCATTAGACAATAAAGAAGTGCTCGAAGATATTAAATCCCTTCGAAAAAAACAAATTATAATTTTCGGTATAGAAACTCATATTTGCGTTAGCCAAACCACAGCAGCACTTCTTGATGCCGGTTATGAAGTTTCAGTTATAAAAGACGCCTGCGGTAGCCGTGCAGAGGTTGAATATTTAGCAGGACTTGAGAGAATGAAATCTAACGGAGCAAAAATTATTACAACAGAGATAGCACTTTTTGAATGGTTAAAAGGGGCTAAGCATCCTAATTTCAAGGAGATTCAAGCATTAATTAAATAACAAAAAAACGAGGCCTATATGAGCCTCGTTTTTTATATATTTATTTAGAATCTACTCCTCTTCAGAAGTTTCCTCTTCAACTTCATCCTGTTGGATATCGTCTTCATCAAGCTCTTGCTGATTCATTTCTTCTTCGATTTCCTCTGCTATCTCATCAGAATCAACAGGACGTTCTTCTTCCTCTTCCGGAAGCTCTTCATCATAGTTGTAGTTAGCGTTTCTTGAAGCTTCTTCATTTTCCATCTGAGAAACACTCTTAATATCAATCTTCCAGCCGGTCAATCTGTGAGCAAGTCTTACGTTTTGACCTTCTCTTCCGATTGCAAGCGACAATTGATCGTCAGGTACTACAACAAGTGCATCTTTTGTCTCTTCATCGTCTGTCATAATATCTACAGAGACAACTCTTGCCGGAGAAATTGCGTTTACGATATATTCTACAGGATCCGGAGACCATCTTACGATATCAATTTTTTCATTTTTAAGTTCGCCTACGATAGTCTGGATTCTTGAACCTCTCGGCCCTATGCAGGCGCCTACTGAATCAACTTCCGGATCATTTGACCAAACAGCAATTTTTGTTCTGAATCCTGCTTCACGAGCAATTGATTTAATTTCAACAATTCCGTCTTCAATTTCCGGAACCTCAAGTTCAAACAATTCCTTAACAATTTCTGCGTGAGCGTGAGAAACAATTACCTGAGGAAGTCTGTTTGTTTCTTTTACATTAAGAACAAAAACTCTGATTCTGTTTCCTGGTTTGTAGTATTCACGCGGAATCTGTTCTTTTTGAGGCATAATTGCATCTGTTTTTCCGATGTTAACAATTACGTTTCTGTTTTCTACCCTCTGTATAATACCGGTTGTCAGAGTGCCTTTCTTTTCAAGAAATTCGTTTAAGATATTATTTCTCTCAGCGTCTCTGATTCTTTGTGTAATAACCTGTTTTGCAGACTGTGCAGCAATACGGCCGAACTGTTCAGGTGTAACTTCAATTTTTACTTCGTCATCAACTTCAACTTCGTCGTCAATTTCTTGGGCATCTTCTAGAGAAATCTGTGTATCAGGATCTTCAACGTTTTCAACAACGGTTTTTGTACTGAAAACACCAATTTCACCGGTCTGCTCGTCAAGAATTGCTTCAATATTAGCGGCATCTTTAACGTGCATGTGTTTTTTATATGCTGCTACCATAGCATCACATAGTGACGCAATTAAAACTTCTTTTGAAATACCGCGTTCTCTTTCGAGCTCCTCGCAGGCTTCAAATAATGCTGTTCCGATTTTAATCATTATTTATTCTCCTTTTTATTATTAATCAATATATAATTTAGCTGACTGAATATTAGATTTTGGGATTTGAAGTTCTTCTCCGTCATCAAAGCGGAAGAATTTAAGTCCTTCATTATCGTCCCAGTCAAGAATTTCACCTTTAAAAATCTTCTCTGTTTCTCCTTCAAGCGGAGTTCTAAGCTTAAGGCTTATTCTGCGGCCCTTGAAGATTAAAAACTCTTTATCGGATTTGAATTTTCTCTCCAGACCGGGTGATGAAACTTCCAGATAGTATTTCACAGGAATAAGCTCATCCAGAAAATCATTGAGGCTTCTTGTAACCTTCTCGCAGTCATCAAGAGTAATATCTTTTTCGTAAGAATAAAGATAAATCCTCAAAAACCACTTGTGATTTTCTTTAATAAATTCAATTTCTATTGGAATGAGGTTATATCTCATCGCGGTATTTTCAATAAGCGGTGTTATTTTATCCAAGATTTCATGTCTGTTAACATCCTGTTTCATCTTAGATTAACCTCCTTTCTTACATAAAAAAAGAACGGGAATTTTACCGTTCTTTTTTAAAGAAACTATTCACGATATAAGTATAACAGATATATACCTATTTGTAAATCTTTTCTTAAGCTTTCTTTACAGTTGATTTTAAGTTTTTACACAAATATTGTTTATGGTAAAATGTTGCTAAAGTAAACGAAAAAGAGGAAAATATATGACACAACAAACAAAAGAGCCTATATCGGCAAAAGAAACTATAAGACAAACTCGTATACAAAAACTTGCAGAACTTGCAGATAAGGGAATTAATCCTTATCCTTACGCGTTTGACAAGGACGCTGATGCTGCAGATTTGCAGAAAAAATACAAAGACCTGCCTGCTGGTGAAGAAACAGAAGATTTTTATTCTGTTGCAGGCCGCGTTATGGCTGTTAGAAATTCCGGTATGTTTATTGACCTGATGGATGCTTCCGGAAAAATCCAAATCTTTTCTCATAAAGATAATATGGATCCGGAAATGGTTAAGACACTCAAGCTCGTTGATATCGGAGATATTCTCGGTTTCTACGGTTCAATAAGAAGAACTCCGAGAGGAGAACTTTCTATCAAGGCTAAAAATTTTAAAATGCTTTCAAAATCACTTCTTCCGCTTCCAAATAAACAGATTAGCGAAGAAAAGTTGGAACAGTTAAAATCCTATCACACAATGTCTGATACAGAAACAAAGTACAGACAGAGATATGTTGATTTGATTGTTAATGAAAGAACAAGGGATACTTTCAGAAAAAGAAGTCTTATTATACAAAAAATCAGAGAATATTTAACAAATCAGGGTTTTCTGGAAGTAGAAACCCCGATGCTTCATACTCAGGCATCCGGTGCAAATGCAAGACCGTTTATTACGCACCATAATGCTTTAGATATGGACTTAACATTGAGAATTGCACCTGAACTCCACTTAAAAAGACTTATGGTCGGCGGTTTGAGCGAAAAGATTTTTGAACTTTCAAGATGTTTCAGAAACGAAGGTATTGATACAAGACACAATCCTGAATTTACGATGATTGAACTTTATCAATCTTATGTTGATTACAACGAAATGATGGTTCTGACCGAAAATCTTGTAGCTTATGTAGCTCAGGAAGTTCTTGGAACAACAAAAATTAAGTATGGTGAAAACGAAATCGACCTTACTCCGCCTTGGGATAGAAAAACAATGCTCGGCGCGATTAAAGAATATACAGGCGTTGATTTCGGCGAATTCTTTACAGCAAAAGAAGCTTTTGAAAAAGCAAAGGCTATGCATATAGAAGTTGATGAAGAAATGAACTGGGGCCAAATTGTTGAGGCTGTATTTGAGGCAAAAGTAGAGCCTACATTAATCCAGCCGGTTCATATTATTGATTATCCTAGAGAAATCTCTCCGCTTGCAAAAGTACACAGAGATAACGACAGATTAACAGAGCGTTTCGAGACAAGAATCAACGGCTGGGAAATTGCAAACGCGTTTTCAGAATTAACAGACCCGATAGACCAGAGACACAGATTTGAAGCTCAGGCGCTTGCAAAGGCGAACGGAGACGAGGAAGCAATGTCTATTGATGAAGATTACATCAATGCTCTTGAATACGGACTTGCGCCAACCGGCGGTATGGGAATGGGAATCGACAGATTGGTAATGATTCTCACAAACTCCCCGACAATAAGAGACGTAATCGCGTTCCCGACATTGAAAAAGGTAGAGAATTAAATTACAGGGCGGAGCTTTTTCAAAGCTCCGCCCCCTAAATATTATTATGAAAGAGTTGGATTTCATTGAGGCTATAAAAAAACAGATTGGCAAAGATTATATCGGAGATGACTGCGCTTATCTCAAGGAATTCGGAATTGTTGTTACGCAGGATAATCTGGTTGAAGGGGTTCATTTCAAGCGAGAGTGGTGCACTCCCTATCAGCTGGGGTACAAATCGATTGCGGTAAATATAAGTGATATTCTGGCATCCGGAGCAAAGCCCGAATATGTAACAATAGGTTTGTCTTTGCCGGATGATATTGATACGAATTTCATTGAAGAATTTTATTGCGGAGCAAAAGCAGGACTATACGGCGCAAAAATTATCGGAGGCGATATAACCGGAAGCGAGCGTATTTTTATATCGGTTACAGCAATCGGATCCGATGGGGGACGTAGAATTTCTTCCAGAGGTAATGCAAAGCCGGGTTATGCAATTATAACCAAAGGGGAGCATGGGCTGAGTACGAAAGGCTTAGAGGAGCTGCAAAGAGGCGGTAATAATCAGGAATTAATCAAGGCGCATCTGGAACCGAAATTAGAAGTTGAGTTTTCGGAATCCATCGCATCGCAGATTCAGGAAGATTATGCAATGATGGATACTTCTGATGGGCTTGCAGATGCTCTATTCAAGATTGCAGAGGCAAGCGGAGTTTCTGTCGAGGTAAAAGAAATCGATGGAATGTTTGGAGCTGAAGATTACAAGCTTGTGGCGGCAGTTCCTGACGAATTTCTGCAGCAATTGAGCGGATATGAGCTTCTCGGTAAAGTGCAACACAAGCAGGATTATGTTTTAAAAATAGGCGATAAAAAATATTTTAATTATAGTGAACTCGGAACGTATAACCACTTTACTTGATATTACTACGAGCAATGTATTTATAAATTATACAAAAAATGTTATAATTCCATTATGAATATTGTTGCAGAATTTATACAAAAAAACAAAAAAGATAACTTGCTAAAGTTTTATATTCCAGAAATTATTTTATTTTTAATTTATTTTATAATGGGACTGCTTGTAACAATAAAAAAAACGGATTTTTTATTGGGCGGACTCTTGTTTGGCAGTGTCGGATATATATTTTTTATTTTGGAGCACAAAATTTATATTGTTTTTAATAAGGCACAAAATATCGTATATATAAAAGAAAAATCTTTGTTTTTAAATATAATGCGCATAAGAGATTTTACAACATTTTCTAATATCAGCAATGCGGCTTTAGATATTAAAAATAGACCGAACTCTAATGGGCATTATACCCAACTATATACTATAAAATTTATTTGCAAGGATGGGAAAGTTATTTTTCCTTTGGGACATAGTTATAGCAATGGACAAGAAAAATTTTTGAAATTGGTAGAGAAAGTCAATACTTATATCAGAAGCGATGAAACGGAATTAAAACTCGTAGAATCTCCTTGTTTTTTCAGGCTGTTCTTTGGCATTCCTTTCAGTTTTTTTTATCTTTCCGGGTGTCTTTATATTTTATCTCCTGAGCTTGGAAAACAACTGATAATGTTTATAATGATTTTATTTATGGGGCAGCCTGAATAATTTGTTATGTTAAAACGGATAAAAAGAGGTTTAATATGAATAACAAATTTTCTGTAATAATACCGGCAGGCGGTACATCGTCAAGATACGGCGGATGCAACAAGCTTTTGGAAAAGATTAAGGATAAAACAGTTATAGAAGAGACTGTTTCAAAATTTTTAGGGTTTGATGAGATTGATGAAGTTATAATCCCTGCAAACATCTCAATTATGGAGGAATTAGAGGAGCTTTTTCAAGATTCAAAAATAAAACTGATTCAGGGTGGAAACACCAGACAAAAATCTGTGTATAACGCTTTGAATGTCGTAAAAAATGACTATGTTTTAATCCACGACGGCGCAAGACCTCTTATAAGAAAAGATATTATATCCTGCGTTTTGGATGCTGTTGTTGATAAGGGTGCTGTCTCCGTTATGACAAAAACTACAGACACAATCAAGGAGGTCGATGAGACCGGACGGATTATAAGAACAATTGACCGTTCAAAGCTCTACAACACACAGACCCCTCAAGGATTTAAGACATCCATCATAAAAGAGGCGCATGAAAAGCTGAAGGATGGAAATTTTACGGATGATTCTTCGATGCTCGAGTATTTGGGAATCCCTGTTTACATAGTTAACGGAAGCTATACAAATATCAAAATTACTATAAAAAGTGATTTGGATTTTGCAAAACTTTATATTTAATCATCCGGCTTAAAATTAATTGCTGATTTTTTCAGTTCATTAACGCAAAAGTTTAAGACTTTTGTTTTGTTTTGCTCCAAAAAATTTATAACGTCCGGTTGAATAGAGAAGAGTATTAACACCCTTTATAGTGGTAACACGGTGTACTGCTATGAAAAAACTACTCTCTTTTATTTTAATATCAATTTATCTTTCAGGCTTCATATCCTATCCGGTTGATGCAGCTTCCCAGAGCAGTACAATTTCCAAGATTGAAAATGAATTGTACGGCTTTGATTATACGAATGACTCTTCCCAAAACCGCGTTGCTCGTCTTGAGAAAACAATTTACGGCAAAGCTTCAACAGGGGATATAAATAAGCGTATAAAAAGGCTCTCCGGGGATATCTCGGCAGATGTAATCGGACTTGAAATTCCGCCGGTCGAAGATACTTTCAGAGAAGACGATTCAGAAATTGCACAAGCTGATAGTTCTGTTAATTATCCTGTTGTGGATGAGATTGAACAAAAACTTTTTAACCAAACTTATAAAAACAGAGACCTGCATTCAAGAATAGTAACCATCGAGCGTAAACTGTTCGGCAAAATTTATGACGTAGATGACTATTCAACCCGAATGGACAGAATAAAAGCAGAAGTTATGCCGGAAGCTCTGGCACAAGATCAGGGTTTCAGAAACGATTATGCTAATCTTTATGATGACAATGCGCTTGCGTCCAGCGATTTTGGCGGCGGTCGTTTCAGCAGATTTAGCATGCCGTTCGGTCAGAGAAATTATACCAGACCTTACGCGAATTACGGTGACTCCTTTGGAGGGGCTGCCGCACCTGTCGGAACAGGCGGAAACCTCAATGACGAGCTTGCACAGCTTGAATACGAAACATTTGGGACAGAATTTTCTCATGAAGATACCACAAGCAGAATTAAGCGTCTCAACAGTGTTAATAAAGCAAAAAAATCATCTTCAAAATACGATTCCCAGAGGTTCAGCCAGCGAATGTCTACTGCAATGGAAATCGGGGCAATGATTCTTATGATTCTTGCTATGGTTCTGTAAAAAAAAATTAATCTAAAGGTCTAGAAAAAATAAATCCCATGATTGTTAAAATTTCCTGCCCGATTGTGTAATATACAGTTGGGAGAGGATTATGCAAATAGATGCCAGTATAGATAAAAACTTAGCCAAAGCAGCTGAAAAAATTTCTGTGACGAAACCGTCGCAGTCTTACAATCTATGCGTTAAGGCAGATGCTCTAAGATTTGCAAAAATGTATAAAGAATCCGTTCAAGCCTATCTGCAGGCAATTATGGCGGATAGAAAAGAAGTTAAAGCTTATTGGGGGCTTGCAATTTCTTATAAATATTTGCAAAACTACAAGAAAGCAATCTCCACACTTTTAAAACTTATAGAAATAGATGACTCAAATGATTCTTATTTCTTTGAAATAGGTGTATGCTATCTTTCAGACGGACGACCTGAAAAAGCAATAGAATATCTTGTAAAAGCGATTTTGATTAACCGCGAAAACCTGGAAGCCCAAATCCAGCTTGCAATAGCGCATGAGCTTGTCGGAGAAGCAGACCTTTCCTTGATGATTTATAACAAGCTTATTGAAACTAATCCGGAATATTTAAAAGCTTACTATAATAAAGGCGCAATGCTCATGGGCATGGGAGATTTTATGGAAGCTTCGAGAACATTCTTCCAGCTTACTAAGCGCAACCCTGACTATTACAAAGCTTATCTTGGCATTGCAATGAGTTTCGATAAACTCGGAAAATACGGCGATGCAATAAGATATTACAAGAAATTCCTTGAATTAAAACAGTTTTCAGAAGATGCTCTGTTTGCGCGTGAACGCGTTCAAGAGCTTAAAAAAATACATTTTACCAGAGACAACAACTTCACTATTGTTTAAATTAAGATAAAATTTAATAAAATCTTAATAAATGTTGTATAAACAACTGTACTATATTTTATTTAGGCGGTATAATAGTTATTAAAGAAGATAGTAATATTAAGCCGTCATTTTTGGCGGCGCAAGACAAGGAGATAGGAAATGTCAGAATTAACATTAGAAAAACAATCTTCTGCAACTGATTTCGTAGGCGGCAAATGGCAGTCAGAAATCAACGTCAGAGATTTTATTCAAAGAAACTACACACCTTATGATGGTGATTCAAGCTTCCTTGCAGGTCCTACAGAAGCTACTACAAAATTGTGGCAGGAATGCTGCGACCTGTTCAAAAAAGAACGTGAAAACGGCGGTGTTCTTGATATGGATACCAAGATTGTATCAACAATCACTTCTCACGGCGCAGGCTATATTGATAAAGATTTAGAAAAAATCGTCGGGCTTCAAACTGATGCTCCGCTAAAACGCTCACTTCAACCGTTTGGCGGTATCAGAATGGCTGAAACTTCTTGCAAATCTTACGGCTATGAAGTTGATCCTGAAATTACTGAAATCTTTACAAAATACAGAAAAACTCACAACCAGGGTGTATTCGATGTTTATACTCCTGAAATGAGAAAAGCTCGTCACGCAGCTATCTTAACAGGACTTCCAGATGCTTACGGCAGAGGACGTATCATTGGTGACTACAGAAGAATTGCTCTTTACGGTATCGACAGATTAATCGAAGATAAAAAAGAACAACATGCATCAGTTGATGGTGAAATGACTCCTGATAAGATTCAGTTAAAAGAAGAACTTGCTGAACAAATAAGAGCTCTTGAAGAAATGAAAGTCCTAGGTCAAACTTACGGCTATGATATTTCTAAACCGGCTAAAAATGCTAAAGAAGCTATTCAATGGTTATACTTCGGCTACTTGTCAGCAGTAAAAGAACAAAACGGTGCTGCAATGAGCCTTGGAAGAACTTCTACTTTCTTGGATATCTTCATTGAAAGAGACTTAAGAAACGGTGTTATCACTGAATCAGAAGCACAAGAAATGATCGACCACTTCATCATGAAGTTAAGATTAGTAAAATTTGCAAGAACTCCTGAATACAATTCATTGTTCTCAGGCGACCCGACTTGGGTAACTGAATCAATCGGCGGTGTTGGTATCGATGGACGTCACATGGTTACTAAAAACTCTTTCAGATACCTTCACACTCTTGAAAACTTAGGTACAGCACCGGAACCGAATATGACAGT
>CALURX010000025.1 GCA_944323265.1 Candidatus Gastranaerophilales bacterium | reverse complement strand
TGCGTAGCACCTAACCGCCTGTGCAATCAAAGATTGCTTCACTCCATTCCGCTTACGCTTCATTTCGTAACGGCGGAATCGTAGTGTTTCGGCCTCAGTTTGCCGGCTCATCGCCGCCAAATTCGGACTCCACACCGGCCTAGCGCTTACTTCTTACCAGCTTTACCGGCTTTACGTCTGATGTGTTCGCCTTCATACTTAACGCCTTTTCCTTTGTATACTTCAGGTGGACGTTTGCTTCTGATGAATGCTGCTACATCACCTACTGTCTGTTTGTTAGAACCCTTAACACTGATTTTTGTGTTAGCTTCTACAGAAAGCGTGATTCCTGCAGGAGGTTCAATGATAACAGGGTGAGAGTAGCCTAATGCCATATTGAGTTTTGTTCCTTCCATATTAGCACGGTAACCAACACCAACGATTTCAAGTTTCTTTTCAAAACCTTGAGAAACACCGTGAACGGCATTTGCTATCAAAGTTCTGAATAAACCGTGAAGAGCGTTTGTCTTTCTGTCATCAGAGTTTGGTTCTACAATAATGTGATTATCTGCAACAGATACTTTTACTTCATCTCTAAAAGTAACTGATTCAGTACCTTTTGGTCCTTTTGCAGTTATAACATTTCCATCTATTTTAATTTCTACGCCTGATGGAATTTCGATAGGCTTTTTACCGATTCTTGACATATTATTTTCTCCTTTTCATTTATGGGCTTTTCTGTCAATTGAACCCACTGTGTGTTTTAATTTTGTTGGGCTGTAGGCCCAACCTACTACTTGTAGTTTCGCATCTGAGGTTGACCCTGGATTCTAAATCCTGTTTGTAGTTTCACCGCTGTCAACCGACCAAATGTCTACGTGCGTAGCACCTAACCGCCTGTGCAATCAAAGATTGCTTCACTCCATTCCGCTTACGCTTCATTTCGTAACGGCGGACTCGTAGTGTTTCGTCCTCAGTTTGCCGGCTCACCGCCGCCAAATTCGGACTTCACACCGGCGTAGCACCTACCATACGTAGCAGAGTATTTCGCCGCCGAGGTTTTCTTTTCTAGCCTTACGGTCAGTTAATAACCCTTTGCTTGTTGAAACGATTGCAATACCAAGTCCGCCAAGTACCTGAGGCAAGTTCTTAGCTTTGCAGTAGCTTCTCAAACCAGGCTTAGAAACTCTTTTAAGGTTAGAGATAACCGGCTTGTGTGATTCGTCATACTTCAATTCAATTGTAAGGTATTTGAAGTGACCGTCTACTCTTTCAGAGTAATCAGTGATAAAACCTTCAGATTTCAATAATTTTGCCAAAGCTACTTTTAGCTTAGAAGAAGGCATTTCTACTGACGGATGTGAAACAGCATTAGCGTTTCTGATTCTTGTTAGCATATCTGCTATCGGATCTGTGTTCATTTTCATTTCCTTTTCTTTTGCGAGGCGTTTAGGAGATTTGGAGTTAAGCTGCCGCCCTTGTCTTCATCTAACAAACCGGGCATCTAAGCTTATTCCGAGATCCCTTTTGGGCCCCTTGTACTCGCTGCTTGCCGAATTAATTGTCGCTCATTAAAAAGCGTACTTCGGTAGTCCAGCATTTATACTCTAGCATGAACAATTTTTGTTTGCAATAGCTAAATATAGCCTGACTAACTAATAGTTTTTATATGCGCTTTCAGGTTTAATAATTGTATTAAATCTTTTTCATACTTCCAGCTATTCTTAATTCCAAAGAGCCTAACGGCTCTTTTTCTTTTCAGAGCGGGTTCTGACAGAGATTTTTATCGGGGTGCCGATAAAGCCGAATGCTTCGCGCAGTTTGTTTTCTAAATATCTTTTATAGTGGTCTTTGAGTAAATCTTCATTATTTGCAAAAAGTACAAAAGTAGGAGGTTCGATTGAAGCCTGAGTTGAATACATTATTTTAAGCCGCTTATTTCTGATTGTCTGCGGCGGATTCAGTGCGTAAGCCTCGTTTACGACTTTATTTAAAAGCCCTGTTGAGACACGTTTTGAACGTTCTTTTTGAACTTCAACCACTTTTGTAAAAATTTGGTTTAAGCGCTGGTGTGTTACCGCACTTATGTAGATTTTAGGAACGTAGTCCAAGAAGGGAATCTCATTTGCAATTTTTTGTTCAAATTTATTAATTGTGTTAGATTTTTTATCCTCAATCAAATCCCATTTGTTTATTGCAATAACCATTCCTTTGCCGGCTTCTGTAATAATAGAAGCTATTTTTTTGTCCTGATCTGAAATTCCGTTTACGGCCTCTGTTGCATCAATTACCATAAGAGCAACATCACATTCTCTAATTGAGCGGATGGCTCTGTCTACTGCAAACTTTTCTACACCGTAATCAACTTTTGATTTTTTTCTGATACCTGCGGTATCTATGATTACAAACTCCTGTTCGTTGTATATTAGCCTTGAATCAATGCTGTCTCTCGTTGTTCCGGATATATCTGATACTATAACTCTTTTTTCGCCGAGAAGCGCATTTACTATAGAGGATTTACCGGCGTTTGGTCTGCCAACGATTGCTATTTTTATAGTGGAATCCTCTTCATTATTTTCATCATATTCAAAATCAGAAGTTATTTCCTCCAGCAAATCTCCTACGCCGCCAGAACCATGTAGTGCACTAATCGCAATAGGGTCACCTATTGCAAGAGAATAGAAATCACTTATCATTGTAATTTGATTATGCGAATCAACTTTGTTTACCGCAAGATATATTGGTTTGCCGGACTGTCTCAGTATATTTGCAATATCTGAATCAACAGGAGTAACACCTTCTATTCCGTCAACAATAAATATAATCTTGTCGGCTTCTTCGCAGGCAATTCTTGCCTGATCATATATAGAAACCATTATTTCATCTTCATCACCCGGAACAATACCGCCTGTATCAATTACAGTAAAAGGTTTATTCTGCCATTCAACATCAAAATAGATTCTGTCTCTGGTGACACCCGGAAGGTCATCCACTATTGATTGACGTTTGCCTACAAGTCTGTTTACAAACGTTGATTTTCCTACATTCGGGCGTCCTACGACTGCAATAATTGGTTTCTTTTTCATAATTCTATTTTATCACAAATAAAAATCAGCAAACGACGGCTTTTATTATTCTGTATATTTGTTTAACTTTATCTGGATTTTTTTCTAATAGGAGATTTATCTCGTCAACTAGAGCCTTATTGTCATTTAAATGTTCAAAATTGAAGAAATCTGCTATTGTGCAATTAAGAGCCTGAGAAAGTTTTTCAATGGTAGACATTAGTGGATAGTTGTATCCGTTTTCTATATTTCCGAGAGAAGATGGTTCAATATTTATAAGCTCTCCCAGTTGCTCCTGAGTGAGATTGTTTAGTTTTCTTAATTCTTTTATTCGTTTTCCTAAAAATTTCTTCTTATCCATAGATATCACAAGCTTTTAATCAGAATATTATTAATATTGAATATTTAACATATTTTTATACAATTAATAATCTTGATTATAATGGTATAACATGATATTCATGTAGTTATTCTGAAAATAATTTTATTTTTAACATTATAAAGTGAGGTTGTATGGAAAAAGCTTTTAAAAATAATTTAGCTTGCAATCATTATTTATGGGCAGATATAGCAAAAGGTCTGGCTATTATTCTTGTTATAGTCGGACATTCATATCCTCCTGCCGGCAAAGTCTGCGCTGCTATTTATCTCTTCCACATGCCTTTGTTTTTTATACTGTCTGGATATTTTTTCAACTTTAGTAAGTATGAAAATAATTTTAAATTACTTTTACAAACTTCTGCCAAAAGGTTGTTATTACCTGCGCTTGTCTCGACTTTAATTTTCTATGATTTTAATTTGGTCTCCTTTAAACATCTTCCAATGCTTCTATATGCCATAGGAAAGCCGATTCCGGAGTGGGGGATAGAACCTATTGGGTATGCAATGTGGTTTTTATTTTGTTTATTTTTGACCAGAATCCTATTCTGGGTTTTCTTAAAACTGGCAAAAAGGGTTAAATCTAACAAAATTATAAATATAATTGCAGCATTTATAATTGCTTATACTGGGACAAAAATCGGCGGTATTATAAAGCTGCCCTGGAGTTTTGATATAGCATTAGTAACAATCTATTTTGCCTATATTGGTTATCTAATGAAACAAACTGATTTTCTGTTTAATAGAACGAAATGGCAAATAGGTTTAATACTTATTGTATCAATAATTTTATTGGCTATTGATTTTAAGTATTTTGGTTTGAGCATGAATGAACGTTTTTACTCTAATCCGCTAGTTTCTTTAAATGGTGCTATATGCGGTTCAATTATTGTGTTTTACGTTTCAATATTTCTAAGTAAATTAAACAGTATTAAATGGGTAAGTATCTTAAATAGTTTCTTTGCATATTTGGGTATAAATACCATTGTTATTATGCTTGTTCACTGTGCGGCTCATTCTTCAATAAGTTATTTTATAAATACAGCATTCCGCCTGCTAATGAGTGTAGTATATGTGGAATTTCTTGCAAGAATACCTTTCCTCAAAGATGTTTATCAAGCAAAATCTATAATGCGTAGTTTTGACAGGAAATAAACTACCTTAAAAATCTTGAGATTTCAGACTGAATATAATTAGCTTTGGTAATGTATTTTGATAGCTGAATATATTTATCTCCGCCCTCGCCGTAAGGTGTTTGAAGTGTCATAAGCTCATCTACGCTTTTATTAATATTTTCAAGCTTACTCAAAGATTTTTTTATCTCTAATACTTGGGAAAAACGCTTAGGAAGTTTAGAGAGACAGAGTTGCCCAAGCATATCCAGACTTTTCTTAACTCCCGAGTACTTAGTTTTCATTTTGTTTGAAAACGCATTAAAAATCCCGCCGGAAATCTTTGCTGACAAACTTGTATCATTATATATTTCGGTCAATTCCTGATGCTCTTCTATAAGCTGTTTCTTTCTGTTGAACAAACTCTCGACAGCGGTAAAATCGTGAATATCTTTGGCAGCTTGTATTTGAGCCTCAAGAGATTTTATTTCCTCTTCAGTTTTTGCTAACTTATATTCAAGCTTAAATAACTCATCTGAAACGTCCTTATACGCTTCTTTTTGCAAGATGTTATAATCATAGTCGTTTAAGCGTCTGACAGGCTCTGTAACATTTTCGTGCAGGGGAATGTTCTCCGGCTGCATAAAAAAATTCTCCTCGTCTGTATTTAAGAAAGGGTTTTCTTTCTTATTAGCAAAAAAATCTCCAGTCATAAGTAAATTATACTATTAATCCATTTTTTCTTCAATTTTTGCCTTTATCAAAAGCGCAGGATAGTAGCCCGGCAAAATTCTCAAACATTCACATATTGAATGATAGGCCGCCTCGTCATCGTGGACTTCCAGATAATATTTAGAAAGCATAAAATGAAGTTCCGGATCATTATAATGAATCTTCTTGGATTTTTCCATGTACTTAAGAGCTGCAGAGAAAAACTTATTCTCAAACATAACACGCGCAGCGAACTTAAAGGTCTCCTGATTAATGGTTGACAAAAGAGTTAAGGCGCCAAGAAGCTGTTCCATATAGTCAAGCTTTTCATTTTTTAACAAGAAATCCATATCAATTTCTAAGAAATTTCTTATTTGAAAATATGTAGGATACTCATCTACATACCCTTCTAATATTGAACAAAGGACTTTTCCCCATTTTGCACGCGGCGAATTAAGCCTTGAGAAAATTTTTTTTGCGCTTTTTAAATCATTATCTAACACACACAGATAAGCATGTTCTAAAGAGTCAGGTTTAATCTCAAGCGGAATATCGTCTGTATAGAAAAAAAAATATTTACTGAGATTTTGTATTTTTTGCATTTTTATTAATTCTTAAGGATTTAGATTTTTCATCCACAACGATTTCTTCGTCTCCCTTTGAAGAAGATGAATCAATTTTGTCATTAAGAGCTGTGTTGCCGGTCTTAAGCATATCAGAAACTGAATCTACAGCAGAGACATTCGTATTCTTACCAATTAAGTTTGCCAGCTTAATCTGGTAATATATTTCTTCTCTATAAATTTTAACGTCCCTGTCTGCCTGTATTGCAACTTTGCAAACGCCGTTTCTTGCTTCGACAATAGTGATTTCAATATTGTCGTTTATCATTATTTTTTGACCGTTTTTTCTGGTAATTACGAGCATTTCTATCCTTAAAACTTAACTGTTTTTAAACATTGGAAAACTTATATCATATCCTGAACCGGATAAGACAACCTGCCCTGCAAGCTGATTATCCAGATTAAATATGAGCGGGGCTAATAAATTAATTGTAGTTCCGTGAGGATTATCCTGCGGAATTGATGTAATATTCATGACAAGCACGCTTTCTACGTTTGTTATTTTCAGCTTGTCTACAACAGCATCCGGCAAATCTATTGTATAATCATAATTCAGCGCGGATACTGATATTATCGGGAATGCCAAGCCCGGATCTTCAACGGACTGGAGCCACTTAAACAAAGTCTCCTTGTTTGGATCTAATATTACAAACTTTTTTTGTGTATCAAATCCTATTATCGGCAAAACAAAATTAAAAATTCTGTTTTCTTCTATTTCGATTTCACCAAATCTAACTGTATTTAACTTCATCCTGAAACTTTCTTATTAAAAACCTGTAGATAATTGATTGGTCAACAATGCCTGTATTACCTGAGGATTCATAGAACCGTTAGCAGTGTTTCCGCCTAAAAGCATATTTAACATTGCATTGTTATTATTCTGTCCGCCTGTCAATAATGACAAATCTGACATATTGTTATTATTGTTTAATAAATTCCCGAAACCGGCATTCTGTAATACCCTTAGAGCAGCAACAATTTCATCATTACTCGGGGTATTATTCATACTTGAGAAATCTTTATAATCTTTGAATTCCGTAGGAGCGATGTCCTTGCCTCTATTCATTTCTCGCATCATGTTCTCTATTTTTTGTTTTTCATATTCGCCTCTTGCGGCTTCTGAAAAACCACTGCCAAATTTTTGCTGAACAAACGCATCTAATTCTGTTGCTTCATCAACATCGTTGTGGCATTCATCCGGCTTTTCTAAACAAGTTTTACCTTTTTGTGCATATCTGCCAACCTGATTATCCGGAGCAAGAGATATTGCTTTTTCGTAGTTTGAAATAGCTTCATCTTTTTTCCCAAGTTGCGCATTGGTTATCGCAAGATAATAATATGCGATTGCATTGGAAGGATCTTTCTTTATTACATTATTTAATGTTGTATAGCATTGTGAATAATTTCCTGCCTTATACATTTTTATTGCGGAAGCTAAATCAGAATTTGTTGTGGTTTTTGCATTTACCAGATTCATCGTAGATGAACAAATTACTATACTTAATAATAAAAGAATATACTTTTTCATATCAACCCTTCTTATTTTTTGTATTTCACTTATTAATAATATACACCATAGTTTAAAACTTGATATACATCAGATAATTGAATTATACAATATCTTTATAAGGATAACAAGCTTTGAGTCAACAAAAAGTCGCATATTTCTTTTTCAAGCTCTACGTTGAACAGGCTGTTGATTTCTTTGATAAAGTAGCATGGACTGGTTACATTAACTTCAATTATTTTTCCGTCAATCACATCCAGACCTGCCATTGAAATTCCCATTGAATTCAATTTTTCTGCAACTCGGCTGAAATTCTCAAGTTCTTCCGCTGTCAGTTCAGCTTTTGTTATGTAATTATCATTATGCGTGTTAAATTTAAAGTCATCATTTGTCGGAAGTTTTTTGATGCAGTATTTAAGCACTCTATCTCCGAGTGTGAGCACGCGTTTATCGCCCTTTCTTACTCCGGGGATAAATTTTTGCACCATAACAAGAGTTGTTTCATTATTTGTCAT
Organism: Candidatus Gastranaerophilales bacterium; assembly: GCA_944323265.1. Lineage (GTDB taxonomy): Bacteria > Cyanobacteriota > Vampirovibrionia > Gastranaerophilales > Gastranaerophilaceae > CAG-196. The sequence continues at coordinate 23,780 of CALURX010000025.1, read as the reverse complement.
GGTATTAATTATGGTTCTGGTATTAGGATCGCCTTCGTATAAATACATTACACCGGAACCAAAACAGCGATTGAGCGGCTTTAGGACGATTTCTTTATTAAGGCTCAAAAATTCTTCAATATCCTTTAGGGATGAAGTTACAATATTTTCGCTCATTAAGTCCTTAAAATAAACGCTGTGGAGTTTCTCGTTAAAATCTCTGATTGCTGCAGGAGAATTAATAACACGAGGCTTGTCTACAAAATCGAAAATATAGGTAGCGTTGATATAGTCAATATCGACCGGAGGATCTGGACGAAACATTACAATATCAAAGCTGTTAATTTCTTTGGTTTGAAGAACATCTTTATAAAAAATATTATCATTCGATAAAAACGTTTCGTAGCATTTTGTATAGGCAATATCACCTCTGAGTGAAAGATTTGGAATTGTAGTTATATATACTTCATTTTTTCTTTCAAGAAATTCTTTAATAATCCAAAAGTTGGTAACCAATTTGTTAAATTCAAAATACTTAAGCTCTATTTTATCGATAATAAACAAAATTTTCTTCATAAAAACCTCTCACAAGGCCTATAGTATCACTAATGTATTTTATATACAAGTTGACTTGATTGGTATAAATGAATTATTATAAAAAAGGTTTATGAGAAAGAAGCAGTATAAAAAAGAGCGAAAAGAGAGTTTTTTTTCTAAAATTGTTAATTTCACGTTGACGATTCTATTGGCCTGTGTGATAGGCGCACAGGTATGTACTGCCGCAAACAATAATCTTAGAATAGCGCAGGTTAGTGATGCTCACTATTCATCTTTTGAGGAAAATACGTCTTATAAGTTTTTGAAAAAATCCGGCGATTTGTTAAATGACGTAATCTTTCAAATAAATACCTCCGGACCTTATGATTTTGTAATGTTTACAGGAGATTTGGTTAATAAACCAAAGGTAAGCGAACTGGAAAAGTTTACTTCATACGCAAATAAACTTGTCTACCCCTGGTATGCAATTGACGGCAACCATGATATTAACATTGACGGCCCGCTTACTAAAGCAAAATTTATGGAAGTTCTTGCAAATGCTAATGAAAATATGCAGCAAAAGAATATTTACTATGCTTTTACGCCTAAAAAAGGTTTTAGAGTAGTATGTCTTGATTCAATTATTGATTATAAACTCACTTCAAACGGTGAAATTTCAAATGAAGAATTTTTATGGTTAAAAGAGGAGCTGGATGAGCATAAAAAGGATGTGGTAATTATATGTACACATGTTCCGATAGTGGAACCTTACAATAGTTCTAATCATAAATTACTAAATGATTATGAACTTTGCAGGATTATTAAAAATCACGAGAATCCTGTTGTGATTCTACAAGGACACTACCATGCAGCTAAGGTAAAACAGATGAATAATATGCTTGTGGTCTCTTGCCCCTCTCTTGTCACGTATCCAAATGCTTTCAGGGTGATAAATATTAATTCTCAGAAAAACAAGGTTCTGGTGGATGTTTATCTGAAAGAGACTAATTTGAAAGATATTCAGTCCCGCTCAAAGCTCAGATTGATGGGCTCTGAAAGGTTGTATGGCGAAGAAAGTGACAGAAATGCTAGTTTTGAATTAAAATTTTATAAGAATAAGGATTAATGAATATGGAAGAATGTAAAACTGATGAATTTAAGATAAAATTTAGAGGTGTAAGAGGAAGTTATCCTGTTGCAAACGGCGATTTCTTAAAATATGGGGGAAATACTTCCTGTATTGAAGTTCGAGTTGGCGGACATTTAATTATACTTGATGCCGGAACCGGTTTGATTAGTCTTGGAAATGAGCTTATGCACAAGTATATTGAATCCGGTACAACACTCACAGATAGAACTCCGGTCAGATGTACAATTCTTTTAAGCCATATTCATCTTGACCATATTCAGGGGTTCCCATTCTTTAGACCGTCTCACCTTTCATCAACAAGGATGTGTATGCTGGGAGGAGTGAATTACAACGAGACTTTAGAGCAGGAATTATCAAAGATTTTGTTCTCAAAATCTTTTCCTCTTGATTTAGGCGATATCGCAGCGGATTTGAAGATTCTTGATATTAATGAAACAAATTATATTATATTTAAACCCGGTGAAGATATGCCGAAGATTTTGAGGGTAAATGAACTTAAAGAAGGGGATTACACTGACGAGGACGTTGTGGTTACCTGTTACAAATCATACGCACATCCGCAAAACGGCGTGTTTATATATAAAATCGCTTACAAAGGCAAAACTCTGGTTTATGCAACAGATAAAGAAAGTTACCCGGGCGGCGACAAAAAGCTTGTTAAATTTGCCAAAGGATGTGACCTGTTAATCCATGATGCTCAGTATTCTACAGAGGATTACTTGAGTATTTACGTTCCGAAACAGGGCTTTGGACATTCAACTTTTGAAATGGCTCTTGAAAGCAAACAGCAGATAGGCGCAAAGAAGATGGTATTCTTCCACTATGAGCCCGGATATAATGATGAAAAACTGGATATGCTTGCAGAAGAGTATGCAGCAGAAGATGCTGTGTTTGCGTATGAAGGTTTGGAAATGTCGCTTTTATGAGAAGAATAATTTCTGTTTTTTTACTGCTTGTTATGATTTTCTGCTCGGGCTACCGTAAGCCCTATAAGTATACTATTGATGCGGAAAAAGATGCTTTTTATCATAACAATGTCGGGCTTAATTATCTAAAAGACAGAATATATTACGCAGCTATTCAGGAATTTAAGATTGCAATAAATCTAAGCCCCAATACACAGGCTACTGCTATTTTTAAAAACAACCTTGGTGAAACATATATGTTTATAGGTTATCCGGAGATGGCAAGGGTATGTTTTGAAGATGCAGTGACTTTGTATGGGTTGAATTTTAAATATTATTTAAACCTGATGGAGTGTTATAAGGCTCTCGGTATAACAAACAGCAAAATTAAAGAGTATAAAAATTCTGAAAATCCATATGACAAGATTAAGTTAGGGCTTTTGTATATTCAATCTGGCAGCACAAGGCAAGGTGTTATTACTTTGGATGAGTTTTGCAACGAAGAGCCTGATTTGGTTATTACTCCAGCGGTACGGCAATATCTGCAAGATGTGACTTCTAAGATGTAGTTATTTGAAAAATATAGTCATCGTGTGTGCAATTTTATCATTCAAAACTTTAGCAACTTTTTGCGGTTCCATGTTTTTTAGTGCACTTAAGTTGATAATTTCAAATGCAGCTTTCTGGTCGTTACCCATAAGGCAGGTAAAGGTTGTTTGTAAATTCCGGATTACATTCATGATACCGGCGTCTCTATCAAGTAAACTGTCATTCATAATCCTTTTGGTAATGTCTGCTAGAAGTGTATATGCTTTTAATGTAAATTTTTCAGTTTTTAGATACTCTTCTTCAACACTTGTACCAAGGCAGGCAGCTCTTGATAAAGCCAGTTCGTCTCCTGTTGCGAGTATTGTATTCTCAAGTACAAAAAGAGGAGGTCTTTTAGGAGTCTTAGAATACACAAGAGTTACTATGTCGTTAGTTTTTTTTAAGCTTGGATAATAATTTTGGAGTTGTTGCCAACGGTTTAAATCATCATATCCATTGTTATCAAGCTGCATTGTTATAAACGAAAATCTATATCCGTTTCCAATACTGGCATCATTTGCGAGGAAATTTTTATATCCTTTAAAATTTTGGTTTGAATAATTGTATACTTTCATATTTTTTGTAAAAACTCTAAAAATTTTTTTTGCTATTAGTATCAAAATATTTTATAATAAATTTATGAACAAAAAGGCTGTATATGCAGGGACTTTTTATCCCGAAAACCCAGATGAACTGAATGATTTACTCAATTCATACAAGCAAGATATAAATATTGATTATAGAAGTAAGGCCGTTATAGTACCGCATGCCGGCTATATTTATTCTGGTCATGCTGCTATGGCCGGATTTCAGTATCTGGAGCCAAGTGAAAATATTTTTATTATAGCTCCGTCTCATCATGAAAGTTTTAATAATATTGCACTTCCGGAGTATACATTCTTTGAGACCCCGCTGGGAAATTTGGAGGTTAATAATAAATTAATAGCAGAAATTGCTGAAAAGTTTCCTTGCATTGTCGCAGATGAAGTGTTTGATAAAGAACATTCCATAGAGGTGCAGCTCCCTTTTATACAAAATCTTTTTATGCCGCAAAGACAAAGTGCAGTTGATTTTGTAAAAAGTTTGAAGAAAGTTGGGAAAAAGATTCGAATAGTCCCGGTTCTTGTTGGTAATTGTGATTATCGGCTTATTTCTGATTTGATTTCAACATATTGGGAAAGCTCTTCGTTTGTAATTTCATCAGACTTAAGTCATTATTATCCTATTCAAGAATGCAGGCAGATTGATACTTATACAGCAACAATAATTGAGACCGGAAGGATAGAGTTTTTGCAGCCCCAGCAGGCTTGCTGTATGGTGGGAATTAAGGGGCTCGTTGATTTTGCAAATAATAATGATTGCTCTATGGTACGTGCAGAAATGTACAATTCGGGAGACATTTGCAATGAAAAGGATAAAGTTGTAGGATATGGCTCCTGGTTTTTGTATACTGATTCAAGAAATGAGTTTATTGAACGATATTATTCAAGGTATGTAATAGAAATCGCAAGACAAAGTATTATTGCATCAATCAATCAAGAGGAATTTATACCGCGAGGAATTCCGACTGTCTTAACCCAGTACGGAGCTTCTTTTGTAACATTAAAATTAAAGGGAGAATTACGAGGCTGTATAGGTTCGGTATATCCTACAAAGCCCTTGATTCTGGATATCATAGATAATGCTAAGAATGCAGCTTTTCAGGACCCCAGATTTGAGCCTTTGACTATTGATGAGCTTGAAGATATTGAAGTTTCGGTTTCTATTTTATCCTCAATAGAAAGAATAAACTTCAAGGACGAGAGAGATTTATTATCCAAGATTTATCCTTATGGAATAATTCTCGCAGAACGAGATAAGCGTGCAGTATACCTGCCTGTTGTGTGGGAGCAGCTTCCTGATAGAGAAATTTTCCTTAATTCGCTTAAGGAAAAAGCAGGGCTTCCTCCGAATTATTTTTCAAGGTCTCTGGAAGCGTATAAGTTTAGTGCGATTTATATTACTGAAGAATAGTTGTTTCAAATTTATAAGCTGTTTCAACGCTGTATTGTAAGTCTTTTTTCGGGTGCCAGTGCAGTATTTCTTTAGCCTTTGTGTTATCGGCAACAAGAATCGCAGGGTCACCTTCTCGTCTTGGACAGATTTCGAGCGGAATTTTTTTGCCTTTTACTTTTTCGCAGATATTAAACACTTCTTTCACGCTGTTTCCGGTATTTGTACCTAGATTAAAGTAATCAGTATTTCCACCGTTATTAAGATATTCAAGCGCTTTAATATGTGCATCAGCAAGATCTTCCACATTGATATAATCTCTAATGCAAGTACCGTCTTTTGTATTATAGTCGTCTCCGAACATTTTAAAAGTCTTATCGCCTTCTGCCTTTAGCACATTTGGAATGAGGTGTGTTTCAGGGTCATGCCATTCACCTATTTTAGCATCTGAGCTGGCTCCTGCTACATTAAAGTACCTTAATCTAACAGACCTCAGGCCATAAGCAGTATCATAGTCATCCATAATCTTTTCTATCATAAGTTTGGTATTGCCATAAGGATTAATAGGTTTTTGCGGGTGCTTTTCATCAATCGGTGTATACTCAGGTTCACCGTATGTTGCAGCTGTGGATGAGAACACTATCTGTTTTACCCCAAATTCAAGCATTGCATTCAATAAATTGAGCGTCCCATATACGTTGTTGTAATAATATTTTTGAGGATTCTTAACGCTTTCTGCCACCTGAGAATATGCTGCAAAGTGTACGACAGCAGTAATCTTATTCCAAAGAAAAACTCCCCTGATTTCATCAAGGTTTTTTAGATTGCCTTTGACAAACTTTAGGTTTCCATATTCTTTCAATGTGTCAATTGTTTCCTGATGACCGATTTCAAGACTGTCAAAGACAATAACATCTTCGCCTTTTTTTAGTAATGCCATGACCAGATGGCTTCCTATATATCCGGCTCCCCCTGTGACTAAAATCATATAATCTCTCCTTTTTCTACAGCTCCGTTATTTATATTATATATTTTAACATCTTTAAGAAATTCTGCTTCAAATAAAATTGTGTCAACTGAGGTTATTATAGTTTGAATCCCTGTTTCGATTGATTTTAAAAGATAATTCTGTCTTGTTTCGTCAAGTTCTGCAAGCACATCGTCTAATAGCAATATTGGCGAGTATCCTGTTTTTTCTTTTATAATTTCGAGTTCGGAAAGTTTAAGCGCCAGAACAAGTGTTCTTTGCTGACCTTGTGAAGCGAACTTTACTGCATCAATTCCGTTAATTTTGAACTCAATATCGTCTCTATGTGGTCCAACGCAGGATTGGCGTCTTGCGAATTCTTCTCTGCGCCTTTCAATAAGTTCTTGTTTTAAATATGCACTGATATTTTCAATCTCATCTTCAGGGCAGGTATAGTTTAGGCTAAATTCTTCTGCAGAACTTATTATAAGATGTTTTCTGGCTGCGATTTTTTCAATTTCTTTTAAGAATTTTTTGCGCAGAAAAATAATATTTGCACCTGTTATCACAAGTTGTTCATTGTAAATATCAAGAAGTGTTTCGTCAATAATTTCATTTTTCAGCAGGTTATTTTTTTGAATCCTAATTTTGTCATATTTAGAGAGCCTTTCATCATACGCAGGATAAATCTGTGAGATTGCTCTATCAAGCCAATCTCTCCTGTCTTGGGGAGCTCCTCTTAAAAGAAGCAGGTCTTTTGTGCAGAACAAAACTGTTTTTATGACCTGTTTGAAATCTCTCGGGCTACTTTTTACCCCATTAATCTTAAGCTCGCGTTTTTTATCTGTATCATAAGCAAAATCAAGTTCTATATCCGTATTATTTTTTTCAACAGCAGCGTTTATCTCAAATTTATTTTCTCCAAATTTGATTAAGTCACTTACAGTTGAGGTTCTTGGGCTTTTAAGGTCTGATAAAAAGTAGATACTTTCTAATATATTGGTTTTTCCTTGTGCATTTTTACCTATAATAAGTGTTTTTTGCGTCTCAAAATCAAGAGAAACATCTGTGCAGTTCCTGTAATTCTTAAGCCCAAGTTTAGTTATTTTCATATTTTTAGTATATCACAACTTATTATTTTACAGTTTATAGAAATTGGCTTGGTGGATATCGGGTTTACGGTTATGAAATTTTTTACAATCCATTATCTTATAGTTAACAAAATTTCAGTAAAAAATGAGGTACATATATGAAACAAATAATTCCCGAAAAAAGTTCTGAAAAAGTAGCCAAGTTCTTGAAGAAAAATTCTTTGCATAAAAGAGATTTTGCAGAAATGATAGGCGTTACACTTTCTTATGTATATAATTTGATAGATGAAACAGTTCCGTTTTCGACCAGAGGTACTACAATAGAACGTATTGCGACTGTTATGGATATTCAGCCTGAGGAATTCGCAGAATATAGGATTCCGCAAGAACCTATTCTGATTGATGAATCAGTTGAGATGCTAAAGGATTATATTAAAGAGAACAAACTTTCAATAGTATCTTTTCTTAAGGCTTTTCCTAGGAAAAAACGTCTTGATATTGTTGACATATTAAGAGGTGCACTTCCTGTGCCTATAGATTATAAAGAATTGAAGCTCATTGGTACAACTCTCAATATGCCGGATGAGGAAATCTATAATATGTGGGAAGGCCGAATGAGACAAGTGCTTGAATCTGCCGGCATGAATATTTATTCAAATTCAGCCCTGATTTCTTCCATGTTTGACTGTGCAAGAAAATACCTTTTAGAGCATAAGTAATATTTCTTAATAAAATAAGGCAATTTTTTTAACCCAAATAACTTTATTAATATATAAGGTTAGATAAGGTTGTAGAAAATTTCAGAGGGGATTTATAAGTCCCCTTTTTTTTATGCAAGAGCCTTTATTATATCTTCTGCAACTTCTTGAGCTGAATATTTATCAGAAAGCTTAGCTTTGACTTCTCCAAGCATATTAATAGTATCATCTCTGTACTTTTTGTCATAAAGAAGTTTTTCTGTTTCATAGCAGATATTATCAACATTAAACTTCCACTGAATCAACTCCGGTACAATATCTTTGCCGGTAATAATATTAGGAAGTGAAACTTTTTTTATACATCTTACCAATAAATATATAAGATAAATAAGCCAAGGACCTTGATAGCCGATAATCATAGGTACTTGATAAAGCGAAGCTTCCAGTGCCACAGTGCCTGATGCCAGAATTAAGGAATCAGAAACGCTTAAAAGTGCCTGATTTTCGCCCCTTATAACCTTGAAGTCAGTATCTTTTATATATTTGTCAAAAACTTTGTCACTCAGATTCGGTGCATGTGATATGCAGAACTGTAGTTCCGGATGAAGCTTTTGAAGTTTTTTGGCGGCTTTAATAAAAGTCTTTGCCAGAAAATGCAGCTCAATAGGTCTGGAGCCGGGAAAAATTGAAACCAATGGTCTTTGAATATCAAGTCCATGTTTTTTAAAAAAAGCTTCTTTATCAGCTTTACCAGGAAGCTGTTTTATTAAAGGATGTCCGCAATAATGAACATCTATTCCATGTTCTTTGTACATATCAATTTCAAATGGAAATATGCAGAGAACTTTATCAACGTATTTTTTTATTCCGTTGATTCTCCACTTTCTGCTCGCCCAAACCTGCGGTGGAATATAGTGGAAAACTTTTATCCCGCTTCCTTTAAGGTGTTTTGCAACCCTTAGATTGAAGGTTCCGTAATCAATTAAGAGAACCAAATCCGGCTTATATTCGTTCAAAATATAATCGGCAACCTTCTTTTCTAAAGCAAGGTGATCAACTAACATTTTGAAATTTAAGCCAAAACCGGACATTTTAGAGTGGTCGCAGAATATTTTTGCTCCTGCATTTTTAAGATTTTCTCCGCCGATACCTTCGATTACAATTTCAGGATGCTTGGATTTAATAATTTCTGCCACTTTTCCGGCATGGATGTCTCCGGAATACTCACCTGTGATAATAAAAACTTTTTTCATAAACTATACAGCCATTACAACAATGTTATGCTTATTTGCGTATTTAATAACTTCCTCTTTATCCACAATAATAGTTTCACCGGCTTCAACCGCAATCAAATCAGCCTTATATTTTTTCATTGTTTTTAAAGTCCGAAGTCCTATTGCAGGAATATCAAACCGTTTATCCTGCGACGGTTTTGAAACCTTTATAACTCTGGAATTCTTTTTTGCTATTTTGCAGCCGCGTTTAATACAATTATCAGTGCCTTCAATAGCTTCAACTGCCATAATCATTTTATCTTTTATAACAACTGATTGACCTACATCAAGCTTTCCTGTTTCCTTGGCAAGCCAATAACCGTAGTTTACATCATCAATTTGTTCTTGTGTCGGCTGAACTTTTCCAAGCACCCCTGATGGTATCATAAGGTTTTTTATGAATAATGTTTGGTCAAGAATGGTTATTCCAATCTTTTCCATCTCTTCAATAATCATAAGCATAACTTTGTCATCATTCAGCCTTATTGCTGTTTTCAAGAATTCGAGAGCTCTTGAATCGAATTTAGGGCGTTTAATAAGTATTGTTTTGCTTACTTTTCCGAGGAAGGTTATTTGCTTAATTCCCTCTGCTTTAAGAGTGTCCTCAATTTTTTGGACTTCTCCGGGGCAGAATGAGTAAACTTTTGAGCAATATTTTTTCAGTTGAGCATAGTTATCATTTGAAAGTGAAATTGCAACGACATCAAATCCGTTTTCTTTTGCATATTGTGCCATCTTGACAGGCAAATGCCCATCTCCTGCTATTAAACCTTGTTTCTGTTCCAGTGCTACTGACAAAATACTTCCTCCTATTTCTAAAAATAATAATACTATAAACAAGCATTTTTTCTACAAAATATTAAGAAAGAGTTAACAAAAATAGTTAAAATTAGTATGTTTATTATAAAATAGGGTTATGAATTTGGATGCCGTAATAGATAGCTTATTATCACCTGTAGCGGATAAGGTTTCAGGTTTTATCTTTTCTTATGTCACAATTGATGGAGTTAAGGTAGAATTTCTTGTTGCACTTCTGATTACCGCGGCTGTTTATTTCACAATAAGAACCGGATTTATCGGTTTTTGGGGATTCAAGCACGCGGTAAAACTCATAACAAATAATTACAAACATAAAACTAACGGCTACCAGAGAAAGAAAAAAGGAGAATTATCCTCTTTTCAGGCTCTTAGTGCAACTATATCCGCCTCCGCAGGAATCGGAAACGTGGCAGGCTCTGCAGCAGCAGTGTCGATAGGCGGGCCCGGAGTAATTTTCTGGATGGTTATTGCAGGATTATTTTCTATGGCACTAAAGTTTTCAGAAGTGCTTTTGGGAGTAAAATTTAGAAAAACTAACCCTGACGGTACAGTATCAGGCGGCCCGATGTACTATATTTTAGTCGGTTTAAGAGGGAAGTATTCACAAAAATTTGCACCTATTCTTGCAAAGACTTATGCTGTATGTTGTATTTTTGCGATGATTGGCGGCTGGAACCTGTTTCAGATTAATGCGATGACGGCACAGTTTACGGAAGTAACAGGCGGAGAACATAGTATTTTTGCAAACAACGGCTGGGTTCTGGGTACAATAGTTGCAATAATCACCTGGTTTACAATCATTGGCGGGATTAAAGCCATCGGGAAATTTACCTCTAAGGTAACTCCGGTAATGTGTTCTCTATATGTTTTAAGTGCTTTTTTAGTCTGCCTTGTAAACATTCATCATTTGCCTGAAACTCTGGTTTTAATTGTGAAAGAGGCCTTCTCTCCAAGAGCAATGACTGGCGGAGCTTTTGCCTGCTTGTTATGGGGTTTCAGAAGAGCAATGTTTGCAAATGAATCAGGACTGGGTACTGCGCCTATAGCATTTTCTGCCGTTAATACGAACAAACCTGTAGCACAGGCGTTTATTTCTATGCTTCAGCCTTTTGTAGATACGGTAATTGTCGGCGTTGCAACAGCGTTTGTAATTGTTGTTTCAAAAGTTTATTTGAATGTCGACGGAATCGCGGGCATTGAACTTACTTCAAAGGCTTTTGCAACAATTTGCCCTTTCTATCCGATACTTTTAACTGTTATGGCAAGCTGTTTTGTCTTATCAACAATGCTTTGCGGCTCTTACTATGGGCTTAAAGCGTGGAATTTTCTATTTGGAAACAGTGTGTGGAAAACAAGAGCTTTTCAGGCTATTTATTGTATATGTATTATAGCCGGCTCTGCAATGAATTTTAAAAGTATTATTAACCTGTCGGATGCTGTAACACTTTTTCTTGCAGTTCCAAACCTAATAGCTGTTTTTGCGCTCTCTAATGTTGTCATAAAAGAGTTAAAACGCTACTGCGAACGTTATCAGGTTGGTGTTAAGTTTGTAAAGTATTTATAAAATCTTTACTTGCAGGGTGTTACTAAATAATGTAGAATAAATCTAAAGTTATTTAGGGGGAAAATTATGCCAAAAATTTATTTCGTGGATGTTACTAACAGAGATGGAGTTCAGACTTCAAGATTGGGGCTTGCAAAACTCCAAAAGACTATAATTAATCTTATGCTTGATGATATGGGAATTACCCAGTCAGAGTTCGGATTCCCGACTACAATGCACGAATTAAATTACCTCAATGCAAACTTGGAACTTGTAAAAAGGCACGTTATTACTAAGACTAAACTTTCAGGGTGGATGAGAGCGATTGCATCTGATGTAGAGCAATCTTTTACTAATTGTCCGCTGCTTGAAAACTGTAACCTTTCACAATCCACTTCTGAACAGATGATTTACGGAAAATATTTGGGCAAAAAAACTCCTGATGATATTTTAAAAATGACGTGTGAAGCGGTTGAATGCGCAGTTTCAAAAGGTGCTAAGATTATCGGTGTTAACGCAGAAGACGCATCAAGAAGCGATTTAGATTTTTTAATAAAATTGGCAAAAGAAGTAAAAAAACGCGGGGCTTACAGATTCAGATACTGTGACACTTTAGGATACGAAGATCCTCAAACTTCATATGAGAGAATCTATCGTCTTGCCAAAGAGACTCAAATGCCTATAGAGATGCACTATCATAACGATTTGGGAATGGCTGTTGCCTGTTCTGTAGAAGGTGCTCGAGCCGCGGTTGATGCGGGAGTAGACGCTTATATTAATACTGCAATAAACGGAATGGGTGAGCGCGCGGGGAATGCAGACTTAGTTTCATGCCTGCTTGCGGTTTTAAAATCTGCAGGATTTAAAGGAAAGTACCAAATCGACGAACAAATTGATTTAAGTAAAGCCTGGAAACTTGCTAAATATACGGCATACGCATTTGGACTTCCAATACCTATAAACCAGCCGGCAGTCGGAGACAATGCTTTTGCGCACGAGTCAGGAATTCATGCAGATGGGGCTTTGAAAGACAGAAGAAACTATGAACTGTATGACTTTGAGGAACTTGGAAGAGGCGAGCCTGAAATTATTGAAACCGGACGTATGATTACAACAGGTGAATACGGCGGAATTAAAGGTTTCCGTAATGTTTATGACAAGTTAGAAATTGAGTTTAAAGATGAAAACGAAGCAAGAAACATTCTTGAACTAGCTAGGTATGCAAACGTTCATACCCAAAAGCCTTTAACAGAAAGCGAATTGAAGTTTATCTATCACTATCCTGATATTGCAGCAAGAATCATGACAGTATCACCTTTCTACGAACCGTCAGGGGAACTCCAAAAGCGGTTAGAGAAAGGGACACTTGTTATGCCTCAGCATATTATTTAAACAGAGTTCTAAAAAAGTTGCCGACTTTTTTACAAAAATCTGTCTTAATATGTTTTGGTGTCGCAGGCATAAATGCATCAGCTTCAAAAGGTCTTGGCTGAATCTTATGAGGTATTTTAGTTGTGTTTGCATAATACAAACTTTTGAAGAATTTTACAGGGCTTGTTTTTATCATAGTGGTTTCCTTTTGTCTGTATAAAAACTTCTAAAAAAAATAATTTGCTAGTTTTCATTAAATACTAAGAAAGTATTTTTTATGACTTCATATCCTTTAATTATGGTTTTATAGTCAACCATTTCCGCTGCAGAGTGCATATTATACACATCAGCAAGCCCTAAAAGTGACGGCATAAATGTCTCACCGTTCTTATTTTTATTGTGGCAGTAAATGTGAGTTTCAGCGCCTGCGTGAAATGATGAAATATCGTTTTTAATCCCTGCCATTTCACAAGCCTTTGTATGAACTTTTTCAATCCTGTCATCTTCAGCTTTTTCAAACGGAAGCAGGTGTATTTCAAATTCGATGGAAGCTTCTGCAAGTCCTTGATATTTCTCATTAAATCTATCAACAATACTTTGCATCAAAGCTTTTAATTCATTTTCCTTTTGAACACTTGCACTTCTTATTGAATAAGAGGCCATACCAAGAGTATTAATAACATTTGTAGAGGTCTTCTTCATAATCTCTGATATGTAATCATTTGTCTTAATTCCGTTTTCAACAATAGAAGCTACGGAATTTTGGATTCCGCCGGCTACAATAGCTCCTATGTTGCAGGAAGTAATTACGCCTGTCTCGTCTGTATAGTAGGCACCTTGAGGAAATTCGGCAATAAGTTCCGCAATTAGTTTAGCAGCATTAAGTCTGGTGCTGTCACCTATATCGATTCCTGAATGGCCGCCTTTTAGAGCTTTTACGGTAATCTTTGCATTTGTATAGCTTGCCCCGGAAATCTGCAATTGTCCGAGTTTGTCTGCGTCACACACCAAAATGTACTTTGATTTAATTTTATCAAATTCAACATGCTCAACTCCACTCATGCCGGATTCTTCATCTCTTGTAAATGTGATTTCCAAACCTCCGTGTTTAAAATCCGCCATTGACAATTCTTTTGCCAGCATTAAAGCGCACGCAACGCCGACTTTATCATCAGCCCCAAGAGTTCTGTCTTTTGCTTTTATATAATCACCGTCCAAATATATATTAACAGGGCTGTCATCGCCAACAACATCCATATGAGAGGATAACATTATCGGCTCTTTTGAGCTGTCCGTTGCCGGAACATTAATATAAACGTTTCCGTATGAGTCTTTTCTTGCTTCAATATTATTTTTTGCACAAAAATCAAGAATCCATTCAATCACTTTTTCCTCTTTTAAAGATGGCGATGGTATTGATACAAGGTTACAAAAAATATCTAAAACTTCATTTTCTTTTCTTAATTCTTCTAAGCTCATAGCGCCCCCTTATAATTATAAAATATTAGCTTCCTCTAAAGAATCTCCTGCTTGTACCTTCACCGTCTTTACCGATTCTTACATGCACCGGTCTTAAACAATGCGGACATCTTCCTACATAAGCAGTGCCTTCTTTATTTTTATAAAGTCTGCCATAAGTGTGGCAGCATTCAAACCAAATTCCAAGATATTGCCGTTTATGATTTTTATCAGTCACTATTTTTTATCCTTTTTAGTATTTTTAGGTGCCATTGATTCTGTTATGACAACCTCTTTCCTAACCGGTTTAAATATACTTTCAGTTAGAGTATTCAGATATGTCTCATTCAAGTGGGCATAATCAAATATTATAAGCCCATTTAAGCAATATTTCCTTGCAGCATGAACCTGTTTTATTAAATCGGAAGTTGAACCGTTCATAAATGTTACAAACAAGCCTGCGTATAACTTTGTGCTTGCGGATTTATTTCTGAGAATTTCATCCATAAGATTCATGGCAGTTTTGGCATCACATGTTAAAAACAGCGGTGTAAAGCCGTCTATAAAATTATTTTTAGACCAATTTCTCCAATCCTGAAGTTTTGTATCTAAAGCAACAGTTCTATTCGGGAAAATAACAGCCGTAAGCATTACATTGTTTGCCCTGCATAATACGCTTACTTTTCTGACAAATCCTGTAATCTTATTACATCTGTAGAGCTTCCAATAATACCAGAGAGAATCATTTGGTCTTAAAACAATAGGATCAACGCCATACATACGTTGAAATTCTTGGCGCGCATACTTTGTATACCCCCAATTGGATAAGTCGTATGTCGGGTAAGTTGCAGCAAGAGACTGCGGATATCTTATATAGTCAAGATTAATCCCATCAGGCTGATACTTGGTAATAATTTCGCCTAAAAGTTCATACAAAAAAGTTTGAACCTGAGGGTTTGCAGGGTCAATAAAGTAGCCGTTATGTTCTGATATTGAATATGCAATTGTTGAAGAGTCAGCATTTTGTTTCTGACAGTTTGCCCACTCGGGACGTTTGGCAAGAATATATTCCGGATTCGTCTCTGGAGGTTTATTGCCGACATAGAAAGTTTCAAACCAGATATGAACTTTTATCTTACGTTTATGAGCTTCTGTTATCCAGACTCTTAAAGGGTCAAATCCAACAAACTCTTCATTTTGTTTTATAAATCCATACCTTTCCATAGTCCGTGACGGGAATATAGTTTTGCCGTGATAATAAGTCTCAAGAAAAATATTGTTAATTCCTGAGTTATATAATGAATCCAAAACTTTAATTATGTCTTTTGAATTATAATAAGTCGGCCGAATCCAAACTCCCTTTAATTCACCGGGATTGAATGGGATAACAGTTGACATTGCAAGATCGGCATATTCTATTGCTCTTGACGCGTATTTTTGAGAATCGTCACTGTTTTTCTGCGCCTTTTCTATATAGTCATTAGCTTTTTGAATATTCTGCTGGGTCCTTTTTATATTGTAACTTGAGGAGTTTTGGGCGTAATAAAGCATCATTTCCTGAACTTCTCTTATACGCTCTCTTGCAGTGTATAGAAAAGTGTCCGAAGTTATATAAGAGGTAATGACATTTTTGTTTAAATCTATGGATATTTTAGTACCCACCATAATATTTTCATTAATCCATTTTTTTGCAAGCCCGTGTCCGCTAATTACAAAACCGTTAGCCGGAATAAGAGAGTCTGCACCGCTTAAAGAAGTTACGGTATCTCCTGTAACAATAGCCTCCGTGCCGTACTCATTAGTATTTGTTCTGTAACCAAAAGCAGGAGTATAGATTACAAGCTGGTTGTTTCCTCTTAATCCGGGATAGTTTAAACCTTTCCAATTGGTACTTACTTTGGGGTCTATTACGTCAATTTTAAACATTGATTGGTTAAATATAACTTCATTATTTTGAGGAACGTATGGAGAATAAACATCATGTGCAAAAACAATATTACACATGAAAGTTATCAGTATAACTATGAATAACCTGACTCTGCTCTTCATTTCCCCAAATGTCCTTTATAAAAAATATTATAAAACCATAATAGTTTAAATACAAGAGGGCTGGTTCCCTTTAACCTTCTGCCTGATAAGCCCAGGCTGAATGATTGTGGATACTTTCTAAAGATTCACATTCCACCTCAAAGGAATCAATAATTTCATTTTTCCTTAAAAGCAGTACAACGTCTCTTAAGACATCTTCAACAAATTTTGGATTGTTATAAGCCTTTTCCGTAACAAACTTTTCATCTTCTCGTTTTAAAAGCGGATAAAGCTCACAAGAGGCGCATTTTTCAATGTCCTTAACCAAATCCTCGAGCCAAATATGTTCGTCCTCAGGGTAGGTTATCTTAACAGACACAATAGCTCGCTGGTTATGCGCTCCATAGTCTGAGATTTCTTTAGAACAAGGGCACAGCGTCGTTACAGGGACTTTAACACCGAGGAAAAATCTGTACTCCTCATCCTCTTCTCCATAATTATCCAAAATACCTTCAAAAAAACAGTCATAGCACATAGGTGCAGAAATTCCCGTTACAGGCGCCTTTTTATCAATAAAATACTTAAAATCAAATTTTAAATACCCGCTTTTTGCATTGAGCCTGTTTATAATAGCTTCAACACAACCTTTAATATCAACGCCTAGAGTATGTTTGCTCCGCCATTCGTTCAAAACCTCAACAAAACGGGACATGTGCGTGCCTTTATAATGAGAAGGCAAAGAGACACCTGCTGTAGCCGATGAATATATTACAATATCTTCTTTATCTTTGCGCTGTATAATTAAAGGAATCTCAATTCCTTTAATACCGACTTTTTGTATATCAACCCCTCTGGAGTCAGACTGATTTTGAACATCTTTCATCTAGATTTCAACTCCCTCAAAGCTCTTTTGTTCAAGTGCAATGAGGAGTTTTAAAGCAGCGACTCTTTGAACCTTCGGAGGCGCATTTCTTAAGAGTTCAACAGCCTTTAGCATCATAGGGTCATTATCATACCAACGGTTGCCTTTACCTTGATATGTATTAATAATGTCATACACATGCTCAATAACTTCGCCGGCAACTTGCTCTTGAAGCTGAAGCATAAAATTTGCAGCCTCGCTTTTTGTCTCATCAGGTGAAAGACGTAAAAGTTCTAAAGCTTCTTTTAAGATAGGGTCTTTATCATACCAGCGTTTGTTAATCATTTTTTCCTCGCATTCTTGTAGTATTATTGTAGTATAAAATTGTTATTAATAAAAGGTGTAAGATTATGAAAATTTTATTGATTAATGGTGCGAACCTTAATATGCTCGGGCAAAGAGAACCAGAAAAGTACGGAACAACAACTCTCAAAGATATTGAGAATTCTGTTATTTCCAGAGCTCGTGAACTCGGAGCTGAAGTCGATGCTTGGCAGAGTAACCATGAAGGTGATATTGTAGACAAAATTCAAGCGGCCAAGGGTTCTTACGATGGAATCCTAATAAACGCCGGCGGTTACACTCATACAAGTGTCGTAATCCGTGATGCAATTGCTGCTACTGCGATTCCGACAGTTGAAATTCACATGACCAATATTCATGCTCGCGAAGAATTTCGTCATACATCTCTGCTTTCAGGGGTATGCGTTGCTCAGGTTGTAGGTTTCAAGGAACTAAGTTACATCCTCGCACTGGAAGGACTTGTTAATTACTTACATTAAAAAAAAAGCTTCCCCGAGGGGAAGTTTTTTGTTTCTTTTTCTCTCTCTCGTTTCTCGTGTCTAAGCTTTGTTAATGTCTTATGTATATATAAAGTTTAAATACTTTTGTCGATTTCATTCTAAAATTAATTCGTTACAAAAGTTAACAAAATAGCCTCCCTTTTAAGGAGGCTATTTTGTGTTAAAACATTATGCTTATTCTTTTAAGAAAGTTTCATAATTCCTTGCAAGCAGGTGTGTTCTGACCTGATTAATCAAATCAAGAGCAACACCGACCATGATGATTAGAGACGTAGCTCCAATCCCCTGAAGGGTTGTAATCTTAGTGATATAACTTGCAAACGCTGGCACAAGTGCGATAATACCCAAGCCCATAGCCCCAATAAATGTAGTTTTGGTAAGGATTTTATCTAAAGCTTCTGCGGTTGGTTTTCCGGGCTTAATACCCGGAATTGAAGAACCATACTTCTTAAGATTGTCCGCAATTTCCTTTGGCTGCATATTTGGCATAATTGAAGCGTAAAAGAAAGTCAGAGCAACAATCATTACGAAATATATAGCGTAATAAGTTATACCGCTCGGATTAAATATTTTATTCAGAACAAGAACCACATCCTGAACCCATCCTGCCGGGAGGTTTGCCTGACCGACAAGGCTTAAGATTGTAGATGGGAACAGTAATATTGCTACCGCAAAGATGATAGGCATTACACCGCCCGGATTAAGCTTGAACGGAATAAATGTATTAACTCCGCCGTAAACCTTATTTCCGACCTGTCTTTTCGGGTTAACAATTATTACCTTTCTGATTGCTTCCTGCATTATTACAATAAATATCATTGTAACAAAGAATATAGTAAGCAGAAGTATCAGCCCCCACATAAGCGCGGAGTCGTTAGAAACCATCTGCCATGTTCTTGAAGAATATAGCGGAATACCTGATATAATACCTACAAAGATAATAAGCGAACCGCCGTTTCCGATACCTTTTTCGGTTATTAACTCAGACATCCACATTACAAGAACAGAACCGGCCGTAAGTGTTATAACAGACGAGATATAAAACATTGTATGATTTACACCTGCTGTAATAGCACCCGGAAGATGTGCCATATAACCCATAAAGATTATACCCTGGAACAGAGCAAGAACCACGGTAAAAATTCTTGTATACTGTGAAATCTTGCGTCTTCCGGCTTCTCCGTCTTCTTTTTGTAATTTTTCCAGCGCCGGAATAATTACAGCCATCAATTGCATAATAATTGATGATGTGATGTATGGTCCGATACCTAAAGCAAATATAGAAACTTTACCAAGAGCTCCGCCTGAAAACAAATCCAGAAATCCGAGAATATTGTTTCCGGAAGCTATTCTTGAAAATATTTCATTATTTATGCCGTAAACAGGCAGATGGATTCCAAATCTGAAAAGCACGAGCATAAGAAAAGTAAATATTAACTTCTCTTTTAAGCCAGATGCGTTCCACATTGACATCAAATCTGCCGTAGTTGGCATTCTCATTCCGCCTGTATGTGCCATTATACTAATTCAACCTTTCCGCCTGCTGCTTCGATTTTTTCTTTAGCTGATGGAGTTACATAGTTAGCTTTAACAGTAATAGCTTTTTTGATTTCTCCGTTGCCTAAAATTCTTAATCCATCGCAAGACGGATGAGCTTTTTTAATACCTTTCAATGACTCTAAAGAGATTTCAGTGATTTCTAAATCAGCAAGTCTTCCAACATTAATTTCTGCGTAATTGCGTTTGTTAATAACCTGGAATCCTTTTAATTTAGGTAATCTTCTGTAAGCAGGCATTTGTCCGCCTTCAAAACCTCTTTTAGAAGTTCTGCCGGAGCGTTGTCCTTCACCGTTATGACCGCGGCAAGAAGTTTTACCGTGTCCTGAAGAACGTCCTCTGCCGACTCTTTTTGATTTGCCTGTTGAACCTTCAGCAGGTCTTAAATCTTCTAGTGTTATATTTGTCATTTTATAATTCCTCTTTTTTTGTCTATTCAACTACTTCAACAAGATGTGAAATTTTGTTAACCATACCCATAATTGTAGCGCTGTTGTGGTGTGCAACAATTTGGTTTGTTTTGCTTAGCCCTAAAGCTTGAGCAACTTTTCTCTGAGCTTCTGAGCAGCCGATTAAACTTCTAACAAGTTTTATTTTTATTTCTTTTGTTTTTTCTGCCATTTTTATAATCCTTATTTTACTAATTTATCTAAAAATTTGAATAGCCTATTAGTTTAATAATTCAGCCATAGTCAAACCGCGTTTTTTAGCAACTTCGTTGAATGGTCTGAGAGCTTTAAGAGCTTCTAAAGTTGCGTTAGCAGCGTTAAGCGGAGATTTTGAACCCAAAGATTTTGAAAGAATGTTTTCAATACCTGCAAGTTCAAGAACTGAACGAACCGCGCCGCCTGCGATAATACCTGTACCTTGTGAAGCAGGTCTGAGCATTACTGCACCTGCGCCTGAACGGCCTGTAATCGGGTGTGGAATAGTTGTTTTGAATATAGGTACGGTGATTAAGTTCTTTCTGCCGTCTGCAATAGCCTTTTGGATTGCGATAATAACTTCTGCAGCCTTAGCACAACCTACGCCCACCTGGCCTTTTTTGTTTCCTACGATTACGATAGCTCTAAAGCTTAATTTTTTACCACCCTTAACAACCTTAGTTACACGACTAATTTGAACAACCTGTTCTTTCCATTCTGATTCAGGTTTTGCTTCGTGCGTTTCTACTCTTTTCTTTCTGCCGCCGCGTTGTCTTTTAGCAGGAGCTTCTGTTGCTTCAACAACAGCTTCGTCTACAACAACTTCTGCAGCTTCTTCTGCAGTGTTTTCTTCTACAACAGAGGTTTCTTCAGTAACTTCTACTTCGTTAACCCCTTCTAATTTTTCTTCTGTCATGTTATACCTTTCCTATTTTTCTAACATTCTACTTTTTGATTTGTTTCATTCGAATATACAAACAACAAAAACATCCGAAATCCGGCGTTTAATATATATTCAAATGTGGGTTATTTTCTGACAGGAAAATTGTATAACAAATATGCTTAAATATCAAGCGGCAGCCGTAAAATTTCTTTACATTAACCTGCAACCAGCTTGGAGAGGGTATAGTGTATGTAATAGGCATAAGCAATTCCGAACAGGGCGCCCACGAAAACCTGCAGAGGAGTATGCCCGAGGAGTTCTTTTAATTTGCCTCCGAGCTCAAGTAGCTCGTGTTTATAAAAATCTTCTATAATTTTATTAAGACAGGCTGCCTGTTTCCCTGCGGCACGCCTAACGCCTGCGGCGTCATACATTACAATAAAGGCATATCCGAGTGCAATTGCAAATTCAATTGACTGAAAACCTTGGATTAGTCCTACGGTTGTTGAAAGTCCCATAACACCTGCGGAGTGTGAACTTGGCATGCCGCCGGTTGTAGTAAACAGCCGCAAATCAAGTTTTCTCTTTGATATTAAATGTAGAACACATTTTATAATCTGGGCTGCTACTATTCCGGAAAACGCTACAAATATTACTTCATACCCGGTACAGTAAATTTGTGATAAGTCCATCTGACACTCCTAACTTGCGACTCTCGTCTTCAATTTATCCAAAATTTCTTCAAATATTTTTGATTTGTACTTGCCTATTATATCATAACAATCTTTTATCAGGCAATTAAATTTATTTTTAGCCTCCTCTAGCCCATATAATGAAACGTAAGTAAGCTTTCCGGACTCTTTGTCTTTTCCTGCTGTTTTGCCCATCTCTTCAAACGAGGAGATTTCATCCATAATATCATCGTAGATTTGAAATGCCAGTCCGAATTTTGTAGCAAATTCATCAAACTCATTGATAGTATTATCATCAGCACCTGCGATTATAGCCCCGGTTCTGACTGCAAGTCTGAATAGGACCGCAGTTTTATTGAGATGAATAAAATCAAGGGTTTCTTCAGGTGTTTTTACAAGCTTTCCGCCTTCGGATTCAATATCAACGACTTGGCCTGCTATCAATCCGAGCGCACCGCCGAATCTGGTGTATTCTTTAAGGATTTTTACGATTTGGTCTGAAGTCAAATCCTTGGATTTTTCAATAATAGTCATTGGTGCATAAGTAAGAAGCGCGTCTCCTGCAAGCACTGCAGTCGCTTCTCCGAACACTTTATGGTTAGAGGGCTTTCCGCGCCTGAAATCGTCATTGTCCATGCAGGGCAAGTCGTCATGTATAAGGCTTTGAACATGAAGCATCTCAATAGCGCAGGCAGTCGGCATTGCTTTTTGAATATCAGCCCCCAGAAGCCTTGCTGTTTCAAGGCACATTACCGGTCTTAGCCTTTTGCCCGGAAGCGAAAGCGTGTATTTCATCGCCTTAAAAATATCTTCCGGATATCTGATTGGAACGTACTCTTCCAAATGTTTATCTATTAAATCAATCAATTCCTTCATTTTCTATATCCTTATAAATATTTTGTTTTTGGGTGTTTCTTGCGCCCTGTCGTTTTTTAGTGCTAATCTTTACGGCAGTTTTGTTATGATGCTGTTTGTGGCTTGTCTCTGTTTTAATCCCCTGATATTTTACGCGCTCTTTGTATTCTTTTGCCTCGCATACAAACTCTATATAACTTTTGTACCGCGTTTCATCAATTTTATCAAGATTATCTTTTACCGCACAGCCGGTTTCCGTAATATGCAGGCAGTCCTGAAACTTGCAGTCTTTCTTGTATTTTGAAATCTCAGGGAAAAGTAAATCAACTTCATTTGGCATAAGAAAATCAAATTTTAGATTGCTGAATCCGGGAGTATCAACAATTCTGGAATCATTATCAATGGAGATTATTTCGCAATGCCTTGTTGTGTGGGTACCTCTTTGAGTTTTTTCACTGATTTTTTTTGTTTTAAGATTAAGTTCTGGAGAAACCGCATTGATTAAACTTGATTTGCCTACCCCGGAGGCTCCGCAAAGTACCGAGGTTTTCCCTTTCAACAGTGTCTTGAATTCTTCAATTCCGTATCCTTCAAGGGCTGATGTAAAAAGGATATCGTATCCCAGAGGTTCATAAATGGAAAAAACTTTTTCAATGGTTTTATCGTCGTCCGAAAGGTCGTTTTTATTAAAGCATAAGACCGTATCAAGATTATGGTATTTGGCAAATGAAATATAACGGTTAAGCTGGGAAAAATTAAGCTCCGGCTCTTTTACTGCAGAAATAATTATCACTCTGTCAATATTAGCGACAGTCGGGCGGGTAATAAAATTCTTTCTGGGAAGGATTTTCTCGATTGCACCATCAGAAAATTCCGCATAGTCGCCGACAAAAATCTTTTGTTTTTGTTTTTTTAAGACTTCTCTTATTTTACATTCATAAACCTGATTGTCACAGTTTATGTAATAAAAATCAGAATGAATTTTAAATATCTGTCCTACTGCCATAGTTTAATTTTATCATAAATTTCAGCAGCTACTATTTACTTCTCATATAGGGAACTGAGGGAAAAGCAGGTTATAAGAAGATTTTGTATACTTAACCAAACATACGATAGTTTTTCCAAACCCTCCCTTTTTGTAAATTTTTGTAACGATTTCTTATTTAAGGTGTTATAAAATCCAATATATGTGGAATTAAAAAAGTATAAGAAAATAAACAGTGAGGACATAGTATGAACGGAA